>JAFRTM010000013.1 GCA_017439185.1 Bacteroidales bacterium
CAAAGACCGCACCTACTGGCACGAACTCAACGCCGACCTGAGCCACTTCTGCGCCGACCGCGGCCTGCGCTACGTACGCAACGACGACACCACCCACGCCCGCCACGGCGAGCCCCCGGTGGTGGTCAACTACTTCTACCACGAAGAGATAATCCCCTCAGCCCGCAAAGAGCAGCTGCGCCAAACCCGCATCTGTTGCTGAGCGTTCGGCCAATGGAGCAGAACAACCATGTAATCCCTAAACCAAATGAAAAAGACCTTATTAGCGGCCATGCTGCTCGGCGCTGTGCTGACAGCGTGCCACCAGACGACAACAAACGAACAAAAAGAAACGACTATGGCAAAATTGGAACTGACTCAGGAGTGGGACAAGGTGTTCCCGCTGAGCGACAAAGTGAACCACCGCAAGGTGACGTTTGAGACACAGTATGGGCTGACGTTGGTAGCTGACCTCTACACGCCCAAGGATGCCAAAGGCAAGCTGGCGGCCATAGCCGTTAGCGGTCCCTTCGGCGCCGTCAAGGAACAGAGCAGTGGACTCTATGCCATGCGGATGGCCGAGCGCGGATTTGTGGCGTTGGCCTTCGACCCGTCGTATACCGGCGAGAGCAGCGGTGAACCCCGCCGCACAGCGTCGCCCGACATCAACACCGAGGACTTTATGGCTGCTGTCGACTATCTGTCGAAAGCTGGACAATGTCGACCCCGAGCGCATCGGCATCATCGGCATTTGTGGCTGGGGTGGCATCGCCCTCAACGCAGCCGCTGCCGACCCGCGCATCAAGGCCACCGTCGCTTCCACCATGTACGACATGACCCGTATCAGTGGCAATGGCTACTACGACAGCGAGGACAAGGAAGAATCGCGCCATGCTGCCCGCGAGGCGGTGGCCAAGCAGCGCCTCGCCGACCCAATGGCTATGGCCGGTGGCGTCGTTGACCCGCTGCCCGAGGATGTTCCCCAGTTTGTCAAAGACTACCATGCCTATTATAAGACCCCTCGTGGCTACCACAAACGCAGTGGCAACAGCAACGATGGCTGGCGCACCATCGGCACACAGGCCTACGCCAACGCCCGCTTCCTCTACTACATCAACGAGATACGCTCAGCCGTACTCATAATGCACGGCGCAGAAGCCCATTCGCGCTGCTTCGGCGAAGCAGCCTATCACTACATGGTGGAGGGCAAAGCCGAAGGCTACAACTTCATCGGCAAACCCAATCCCAACCCCGAGAACAAGCAGCTGCTCATCATCCCCGGCGCCACCCATTGCGACCTCTACGACGGTGGAGTGTGCGACCGAAGTGGAGCAAGCTCTACTAAAGGCGAGGGCAACTACATCCCTTGGGACACGCTGGCGGCCTTCTTCCGCGACAATCTAAAATAAGACAACACGGCAACCCTAAGAAATCCGAGACCACCAGCGTGTTTCGGCTTTCGTCGTTTTAGTGTGTCAATGTTTTGAGGACAATAAAATCGGGGATGGGACGTTTGGTATATAACAAAAAGTGACAAACATGACGTTGAACGATATTCTAAACGCATTGCTTGAGGTCACGGGCGCGATGAGTCCTTACCTCCTGCTGGGCTTTCTCATTGCGGGGGTGCTGCACGTGTTCGTGCCGAAAAGGTTTTATGCGAAATACCTCTCACGCGACAACAAATGGTCGGTGCTGTGGGCGGCCCTGCTGGGTGTGCCGTTGCCACTCTGCTCGTGCGGCGTTATCCCCACTGCTGTGGGGCTGAAGAACGAGGGCGCGTCGAAAGGGGCTGTGGCCTCGTTTCTCATTGCCACTCCGCAGACGGGCATCGACTCTATCCTCGCCACCTTCTCGCTGATGGGGCTTGGATTCGCCGTGGTGCGCCCGGTGGCAGCGTTGGTGACCGGCGTGTGCGGCGGACTGCTGGTCAACCGATATGAATGCATGAATGCGTCAATGTGTGAATGCGTGAGTAATACTCAAACAATCAGACATTCAGAAAATCAAGCATTCCATTACCGCCTGTGGCGAGTGCTCAAATACGCTTACTTCGATATGATTCAGGACATCGGGCTTCGTCTGCTCATTGGTCTGTTAGTGGCGGCCCTCATCAATGTGGTCGTTCCCGACGAGTTCTTCCTCTCCTTCGGCAAGCAGCCGTTGTTGCAGATGCTGGTGATACTGGTAGTGGCGGTGCCGATGTATACCTGCTCCACGGGCAGCATCCCTGTGGCGGCGGCGCTGATGATGAAAGGCCTCTCGCCCGGAGCGGCATTGGTGATGCTGATGGCTGGGCCGGCAGTCAATATCGCCTCCATCCTCGTGGTTAAGAAGTCGATGGGCAACCGCTTCACTTGGATCTATCTGCTCACCATTGTGGGATTCTCTGTCCTTTTCGGAATGATTATCAACACCATCGGCATCGGGGCCGACATCGTGCCCTCTTGCGGCGAGGCCCACGGAGCCTGTTGCGCGGCCAAGTCAGCCACAACCTTTGAAGGAGCCGGCGGGCTGTTCCGTGCCATCTGTTCTGCATTATTATTACTATTCATTATAACTGCACTAACCATGAAATTCTTAGATAAATTCAAAAAACAGAAAGCTGTCGCAGGGACAGTGATTTACACAGTGGAAGGTATGCATTGCAACCATTGCAAGGCCGACGTGGAGCAGGCTGTCGGGAAGCTGAAAGGAGTGGAATCCTGCGAGGCCACCCCTGCTGCCAACACGCTCGTGGTGACGGGAAACGCCCAGGAGAACGACATCCGCAAAGCCGTGGAGCAGGCGGGATTCGAGTTCAAAGGGGTTAAAGAATAACACGTCAAATCAATCCATTATGAAAAAAGTAGTCGTTATATCAACCAGTCTCCGTCCCGGCTCGAACAGCCATGCTCTGGCGGAGCAGTTTGCTCGCGGCGCTGAAGCCGCCGGCCATCAGGTGGAGCTCATCTCGCTGCGTGGCAAGGATATCAAGTTCTGCGTCGGCTGCCTCTCGTGCCAGCAGACGGGTGCCTGCATCTTCAAGGACGATGTGCCCGCCATCATGGAGAGTGTGCTCAACGCCGATGTCGTCTGCTGGGCGACCCCCATCTACTACTATGAGATGAGCGGCCAGATGAAGACCCTCATAGACCGTATGAACGCCATGTACACAAAGGATTACCGCTTCCGCGACATCTACCTGCTCACCACCGCCTTCGAGAACGAGGCACACGTACCCGAGCGAGCCGAGAGCGGTTTGCAGGGCTGGATAGCCTGCTTCGGCAAGTCGGCGCTCAAAGGCCACCTTTTCTGTGGCGGCGTGGGTGCCCCCAACGAGATTGAAGGCAATGCCAAGCTGCAGGAAGCCTACGGGTTGGGCAAACAAGTGTGATTATAGCTTCTGAGGGATGAGACAATGTGCTGCCGCAAGGGTTTTCGTGACATTTGCGAAAGCTAATCCTGCTTCGACACACTAAAACAACGAAAGCCGAGGCCAGTAATGGTTTCGGCTTTCGGTTTGTATATAGATGCTTCCCATGTACCTGTTTTAGTCTGAATAAACCACGGCTGCGTTCTTGAAAGTGCCATCGTCATTGAAGTCTATTTCCAAAGAATACATCTGAAGCCCAATCAGCCCAGGACTTCGCAACCAGTAGCTAAGATGATTCTCTTCTTGAATAAAACCATCCGGTTCGGGGCCCAGCATAGCTGTCGTCTCCTCGCGCGTCGGCCGTTCGGTGTTCATCTTTTCCACCAAAGAGTTTGACATATAGTAGCGAGTCTTGTGGACGGGATGGTGTTTCCATATCCACTCGTTGAACGGCACCTGCTGTCCGAGGGTTGGACATATCATGCAGACTATGCACAGGTCTATTATTACAATGAGGATGATGACAATTGCCCTGGTCCCTTTCTTCATATTGTAAAAAGTTAATCAAAGGGGCACATGGTGCCGGCCGTGGCCACAGCCGGCTTGCTTAGGGTGTTTATTTTCCGGCGGCGAGGTATTTTTTCAGGGCTTTCACGTAGGAGGCGAAGGCTTCGGTGCCTGCCGGGGTGATCCGGCAGGTGGTGCACGGCATCTTGCCTTTGAAGCCTTTCTCGACGGTGATGTAACCAGCGGCTGCCAGCTTGTCAATCTGCACGCTGAGGTTGCCTGCGGTGGCGCCGGTCTGCTTTTTGAGGTAGGAGAAGTCGGCCTCCTCAACTCCAGCCAGGATGGAGACTAAGGCCAATCGCAGTTCCGAGTGCAGAAGCGGATCAAGTTTCGGAAACATAGCTTACCTGTATTGAAATTTTACAATCAGGCCGGTGGCGACCAGTACTATGCCCGAGAAGGTGAAGATGAACATCTGCTCTATGGTGGAGCCTGATATATAGTATATGGACAGACCGCCGATGCCAGTCACAAACCCTGCAATCTTTATGGTCCAGTTTTTAAGGGCGACGCCGGTGATGCACTCGGCCAAACCGAAAAGACTTATTATTCCTGGCGTCATGCTGAGGGCTGCCGCCAAAGGTCCGAAGAGGCCCGAACCCATCTCGGTATAGATGACGGTGAAGAGGGCAAGGGCGCAGGAGAAGATGCCGAAGGCGGCCCAAATGCCGCCGATGATGCGGCTGACGTCGTTCTTTGCCCTGTCGGTTACATCTTTTTTACGGAGCATTCTTTCCAGAATGATGCCAATGGCTGGCATGGCGAACCAGAGGAAGTTCCACTCGCCATGGCCTGTGGTCTTCCACAAGAGATAGACCAGCAGGGAGAAGATGGTGAGCAGGGCGCCCCACAGGAGGAAGTACTTCCCTCCGCGGCGTGTGATTTCCTTGCGGCTGTTGTTGAGCGTCTCGGTGATAAGCGACAGGCTCTCCTGAGCTGTCATTTCCTTGTTTTTTTCATTTGTGTTTTCCATGACTGTAACTTTTTAAATGGTTAGAAAAACAAGTGCACTTTTTCTGTTTTAAAACGACGCTGCAAAGATAAACAAGTTTATAATATAAACCAAATTTATTTTTCAAAACATGACTTATTCGTCTGATTGATAATGAAATATTTTTTCAGAAGCTGTCGGATTTTTGTCAAAAAACGGGCAAAAACAGGAGCGGAATTTCTTAATTTTGGCACAAAAACGGAAGCTTTTGCCGCGAAATGCGTATAACTTGCAGGAAATAATGAGAATACATGTTTTTGAGGGTCGGCTACAGGAAACAAGCAGGGTAGGGGATTGCCTGCAAAATCCTGCATTAGCAGGCAAAAATGGCGAAAGCCGAAACCAGTACTGGTCTCGGCTTTCGGTTATGTGTGTAAAATGGGAAACGTTTCCGACAAGCGAGAACAGAAGAACTTGTTCTTATGTCGAGCCAAGGAAACGTCTTTTACAGAGTAAAAAACGTCTCAACGTCACTTGGCAGGTTCCCACTTACAGCGGACGGGAGAGACAATGGCGCATTCCTTCTTCAGTTCGGCAAAGGCTTTGTCCACCTCCTTGCGGTCGGCGTTCAACATCTTGGCCACATCTCCTGCGGAGACTGGCTTGCCGGCTTCACGCATAGCTTTCAATACTTTCTCTTTCATGGCTTACATCATTTCGGCGAGGAAGGCCTCGTAGCCAAGTTTATCGATATAGTTGAGGTACTGAGCTTCCCATGCCATGTGATCTTTTTCGCCGTCAATCCACTTGTAGATAAGTTTCTGAGTGGGATAGTCGTCAGAGAGGGCTGCGGCCATCTCGCTCATCATCTTTATGGCACCCTTGCCGCCCTCGTAGTCGGTCTCAATCTGCTGCTTGGGGTCGTCGTAGAAGGGGAACTCCATGGTCTTCATCATCTCCTGCAGCTCGGCGGGCTTGCAGCCGAGTTCCACCAGACGGTTGAGCACCTCTTCAGCCTCGTCCCATTCCTCTTCGGCTTCCTCTTTCCATTTGTCGGCCAGTTTGTTCCAGCCCTGCAGGCGGCAGTAGGCTGAGAAGGCGAAATGCTGTTTGCTGTTGCCGAACCACGCTGCGCCGAGCATGGCGAAATTCTTTAAAGCTTCTTCTTTTGTCATAAAGTTTTCTATTTTAATCGTTTAACAATTATTTATTGTCGCTTAACCAAACTGCAAAAATACGACCTTTTTTCGGAAAGGCAAAACTATTTCCGAAACAAAAACTGACCGAAACGAAACAGTATGAAAAAAATGTGTATCTTTGCATCCGAAAAAAGAATAGAAAAATGTACAGTCTATCGGAAGTATTAAAGGTATTGCTCGACAAAGGGAGTCCCGACGAGGCCAACGTTATGGTGTTCTGTACGGAGTTGGACCCTGCCGTCACGCTCAGGGTCAATCGTATTCAGGACACCATTGCTTGCTATACTTTCACGCTCGTTGTGCAGGGTTGGCTCACTATTGAATATAACAACCAGCAGTTTACGTTGAATAAGGACGACCTCTATCCCTATGCGCCGGGGATGCCTGTGCGCGTCATAGCCGCTTCGGAGGATTACCGGGGAATCTGCCTGCTGACGGACGAGACCTTTACCCTCCGGTCGTCGAATATGCTCAGCGCTATACGTGCCGCCTATTTCTCGCTTGTGGAACTGACTGAACCGAAATTCCAGCTAAAGCCTGCCGATGCCGCACACCTGGCAGACCTTATGAGGCTGGCCATCCACTATGTGAAGGAGCCGCACCCACAGAGGGACGAGAGCCTGCGCCTGCTCTACAACCTGTTCCTGATTGACTTGACTGCCACGCAGGAGCGGAGCATTGGGCACCACAGATTCCCGAAGCGCGTAGAGGAGATATATCTTGACTTTCTGCGGCTGTTGTCGCAGCATTACTGTGAGCACCACGACATCGCCTTCTATGCAAGGGAGCTGTGCATCACCACCACCTACCTCTCGCGGATAGTGCGGCAAGTGTCGGGCCGCACCGTGGTGGAATATATCGACCAGATGTTGCAGACGGAAGCCGCATGGCTCCTGCGGACGACTCCGCTCACCGTAGCCCAGATTGCCGACCGGCTGCATTTTGCCGAGACGGCCTCTTTCGCCCGCTTCTTCCGCCGCATGAAAGGCTGCACGCCGAAAGAGTATAGGAACACCAATGCTATTTTGAGCGTTTCAGAGTGAGGCGGTTTATCTGTTCCCAATGGTGCTGGTCATACGAGGGGGGGTAGTTGTCGGTGTGTTCTTCGATGACAAGGTTTTTGTTGTCGAGGTCCTTTATCGCGTATTTGGAGCCATCCGCCATGTTGTTGCTGTAGACAAATAGCGAGTCGCCGTCGATGTGCCACGAGTATTCCCTGTAGTGGTAGTCAAAATGTCCCTCGCTTACGTAGCGGTCGTTCAGATGCCACCGCATCGTGCCGTCGGCTTTGAATTCGGCCGAGTCGTAGCCTATGTAGTTGTCGTCGGGCAAGGTCCAGGTGTCTTCCGAGGAAAGATTCTCGTCGGTGAAATCGTGATACTGGTAGTAATAGCTCGTCAACGCCCATTTGCCGACAATCTGTTCGTCGTTGTCCTTGTCGCCACAGGAAGTCATGGCGGCGGCGGCAATGAGTGCCGCGAATATCATCAATGCTTTCTTCATAGCCTAAACCATTAAAAGTTAGTCATATATATAACGCTGCGAGATGGTTTTTATTGTGTGGCGCTCTGGAATATATTATATAAATAATACCTTAATATTATATATGTCATATTCATGTCACATTCGTATCACATTCGTATCACATTCGTGTTTCATTCGACATTGGTTTGACATTGGGCGGACCATAATATCTAGGGGGAGGGTTAGCGCAGGAGGGTTACGGTGCCGGTAGCCGTGTGAGGGGCATTGGGGCGGTCTTTGGTGTGATAGCGCAGGTGCCATACATAGATGCCCTGTGGACAGGGATGGCCGTTGTGGGTCCCGTCCCATCCGTCGGTTGGCATGCTGCTGCGGAAGACGAGGAGGCCTTTACGGTTGTAGATGATGAGTTCTTCTTGTACGATGTTTTTTGTTATGATTGAGAAGCGGTTGTTGTTTTCTTGGGATGGGGTGAAGGCGTTTGGAGTCCAGAGTTCTTCATGGTGAACGAGGAGCCATTGTTGTGCTGTGTCGCTGCATGGCCCTTGTCCTACGACAAGGGTAACGAGGATGCTGTCGGTGTCGCTGTTGGCGTAATAGATCAGTGGATTGCTGTAATAGGGGAGTGGGAGGTTGTTGATGAACCATTGCCGGTGTTGGGCGTTGTGGCTGTTGTCGTAGGCGGTGAATCTGTAGTTGTCGGCTTCTAGTTTTTCGGGGGTTATTAGTATTTCGGCAATGGCAGATTCTAGGGGTTCTATGTCTATGGAGAGTTCGGCGGGGCAGAGGTTGCCGGCGTTAACGGAATAGGTGGTTGTGGATTGAGGAGAAAGGATTAGCGTGTCGTCGTATTCGTGGCCGAGGAGGCTGGTGTCTTCTGGGCTTGAGGACCAACGGAAAGGTTCGGTGGTGTCGGAGATGATGGAGAGGTGCAAGGTGGTGGTTAGGGTTGAGCAGGCGGGTGTTTCTGATATGTTGAGTTTTGGGTAGGCTTTGATGCGGAGGTGCAAGTCGAGACAGGAGCAGTGGTTAGGGAGTGTATCGGGGATGGGAATGATATATTTACCTGCATCGGTGGTTGTAAAACCATAGATTTCGAAAGTGGTACCTTGACAAACAACGGTGTCGAGGCTGATGGTATCGGAATAGGTTGTCAGTCCGAGATTTATGTTGAGGAATTTGCAGCGTAGCGGTTGAGGAATGCGAATAGTGTATTGGCCAGAGTCGGCAGTGCTGAAGTCGTATATCTCGAAGAGTGTTCCCGCACATACGATTGTGTCGAGGTCTGCGGTATCGGGGATAGTGATGAGGTGGAGAGTTACGCTGATGGTGTCACAATATTCTGGTACGAAAACGCCGACATTGTGGTCTCCATCGTCCGTAGGCCGGAAAAGAAATATCGAGTCATTTATACCAGTCGAGACTCCGTCAACAAACCATTCCATGGAGAGATTGGGCTCCGATGTCCGCAATTGAAACAATATGGAGTCTTCACGGCATATATCTATGTTATCGGGCAGCGAACTGATGTCTTCACCATTGGCGAGCAACCTGTACGACAGATCGTGCAGAGCCATTCCTGCGATGTAGGCGTAACTTTCGGCATGGCCTCGGCCATATACATAAGCCACGATGCTGCTATTGTATGAGTTGATTTCGTGTGTGCCTTCGGGCGTATATACGTTGATGAAGCTGTAGCCGCAGTCCAAAGGAGTGAAACCAGAGAGAGGGACTCCGTCCATGGAGACTTCGGAAGTGTCGGACGATCGTACCACAATATTGACATAGTGGTTGCTGATCACTCTTGTGTTGATTGTCTGGAAACGCATGTTGGAGACGCCTTGCTCTGTCGGTTGTATATATACCATCGCCGGGTCGCCGTCACCGAGGATTCCTTCACCGGTGGTGTCATTATAAATTCGGTCTTTCCCCATGTATAGCATTACACACGAGGGTTTGCTGGTCTCAATATAATAGCCGATTATGGATCCCCCTGAATCGGGGATTGTCTGGCGGAGGTCTATAAACAGTGTCTCGCCTTTTCTCAATGTGTCCAATTCTACATGGTTGAGTTTCAGCACGCAATTGTCGTCAGAGGAAGTGACTTGAACGGCATCGCCACCGTTGATATAGCGTTCAGTGGATATGACTATAAAGTTCCATCCCCAATATTTCAAGGGAATGAGTTGCTCATATATATGGTCGCAAGTACTTTGTACAGGAATATTCCCAGCGCACATAGCTGCACATTGCCCCCCGCTGAGAGCGACAAACGGTTTCCCGTTTGAGACTACCGTCATGCCGGAAAACGAGCTGTGAGATGACACCTGATATGTTTGCCCTTTCATTAGCAATACCGACAAACTATCGCCTTGGTGTAGTAGGGTACCCATCGGAGCATAAATATCTCGTGGCAAGACAAAGGAGATGAGGGTGCTGCCTTCTGTGGCCAGAAATCCTATCTCATTGGCAGCTTGAATGTCTGGAGTTTGAACCATATACAGGGTATCGAGCGTTTCTGTCGGCAACACCAATGTCATATCAAAAGAAAATTCGTGGAAGTTGGACGAATAGAGAGAAATCGGGTTGTCGCTTGTTACATGCAAACCACAGTTGCCAATCTCCCAGTTGTTAAGGCTATATCCAACAGAGGAATCAATCACAAAACGCTCAACGTTTCCGCCTTCAACAAACACCGTGGTGGAGAAGTCGGTGTTGGGGTTGGTTATTGTGACATTGGTAGGAAACGAAGCTGCCACAACAATCGACAACTCCTTGAAAAGGGTGTCTTCACTTCTTGCCCAATTCTCCAGAAACATAACCCAGAAATCAGTGCCTTCGGTAGAACTGGCACACTGCCCACGAATAGTTTGGCATGGAAACAACAACACTATCGTGGTGGCAACAGCCACAACCAAACGCCGTATATGTTTCCGACCAATGGACATCCTTAGAATAGTTTTTATATATTAAACGTAAAAAAGTAAAATAAGTTACAGACAATCAGCATATAATTTGACATAAAAGCATTGGGAAAATTAAACTTTCGGGAGTTTTTTGCTATATCTTGTGTGTGGATTTATTTTGCATGTGTCACGGAATGACATACAACGCCTTTATCTTTGCAAACGTAACATAAAACAATATTTGATATGGAAAACACAGGTAAGAAACAAAGTAACAGCAAGTTGGATTTATTGATGGCTGTTGAGAAAATCGCAGATTATGCTATTGATTCGCAATTGTCGGCAGAATTTTACCGCAAGGCTGGTCGCTATATAAAATATATATGTGACCGGCTGGGCCTTACGAAGGAGCAGAGTGTGATGATGGCGCTGTTTGTGGACCAGAGCGACGACACGTCGATACAGGCACGCGACATTGCGAGGGCTACGGGATGCCGTACCACACGTGTGCTGCGCTACCTGAACGATGTTGACGAGCTGGTGAAGAAGGGGCTTGTGGCGCGCAGGACCTCGTCAGGCAGGACGACTTATATGGTGCCACTTGATGTGCTGGAGGCGTTCAAGGCGAACAAGGCCTATGAGCCCAAGGAGGTGACGGGCCTGACGTGCCAGGAGCTTTTTGACGAGATCGCTGCGGTTATGGACAAGGTGCACGACAGGGACCTGGAACCTAAGGATGCACACGAGAAGTTGCGGTTTTTGCTTGCGAGCAACCCGCAGTTGGGCTTCGTGCAGAAGATGAAGCAGATCTCGACCGAATCGTTATATGGCGAGGACGAATACGTGTTGTTGCTGCTGTTCTGCCACTTTTTTGTGAACGAGAACGACGATATGATTGGCTTCCACGATTTCGAGGATATGTTTAACCCACCTACAATGCGGGCGATCAGGAGAGAGATGGAGCAGGGGAACCACGCCCTCCAGGAGGCGAAGCTTATAGAGTTCCAGAACAACGAAGGGATGGGCGACAGGCGCTATTTCCACCTGACGATGAAGGCCAAGCGCGACCTGCTGGACGAGCTGCAGCTGCCCTCGCTCGAGGAGAAGAAGACCATGCGCAATGTGATAAAATCAGATGATATCAAGCCGAGAAACCTGTTCTACTCCAAAGAGATTGACCACAGCATCGATGACCTCGCTCGTCTGCTGGAGGAGGAAAACTACCAGTCGATCCACTCGCGCCTGCAGAAGGAGGGCTTCCGCTGCGGTTTCACGTGCCTTTTCTATGGTGCTCCCGGCACCGGCAAGACGGAGACGGTCCTCCAGCTGGCCCGCCGCACGGGAAGAGACGTGATGCAGGTGAACTTTGCCGAGCTGAAAAGTTGTTGGGTGGGCGAGAGTGAGAAGAACGTGAAGGCCCTCTTCGACACCTACCGCGAGCGTGTGAAAACCATGAAGAAGACTCCGATACTCCTGTTCAACGAGGCCGACGCCATCATCGGGAAACGCCAGGTGGGAGCCGAGCGTGCCGTGGACAAGATGGAAAACTCCATCCAGAACATCATCCTGCAGGAGATGGAAACCCTCGACGGCATCCTCATCGCCACCACCAACCTCGCCGAGAATATGGACAAGGCCTTCGAGCGCCGGTTCCTCTACAAGATAAGGTTCGACAATCCCACCCTGGAAGCGCGTGTGGCCATCTGGCAGGAGCAGCTGCCTTCCCTCGCCAAGGGCGAGGCCAGGAAGCTGGCCGAGCGCTACGAGTTCAGCGGCGGACAGATCGAGAACATCGCACGTCACTACAACATCGACGCCATCCTCCACGGCCTCAGCAAGCCCACGGCCGAAAACCTCGCAGCCCACTGCGACTCGGAGAAGATAAGCCAGAAGCCGGAAGGGAAGAAGATAGGCTTCGCCAGATAAATGTTCATCAAATAGAAAGAAACAAAAAACCGACCACTGACGTTTCTGAAAAGCGGGTACAGAGGAGTTTACTCTTATGTTGCGCCAAGGAAACGTCTTGCTTATATAGTAAACCACTACTGGTTACTGGCTACTGACAACTAAAAGTTATTTGCCCGCTTCCGTAAAAAAATTAAAAAAAATTTTCATCCTCACACAATATTTAATTTAATCGCTCGTTATATGACTAAAAAGATAATTACGGAATAAAACATATAGTTATGAGCACAACAGAAACGAAAGAACTCACCAAGGCCGAAGAGCAGGTCATGCAAGCCATCTGGAAGATAGGCAAAGGCTTCGCCAACGAGATTGTGGCCGCTGTGGAGGTCGATGTGGCCTACAACACAGTGCTGACCGTAGTCCGAATCCTCGAGCAGAAAGGATTCGTGGCCCACGAGACCTTCAACCGCTCCAACCGCTACTATCCTCTTGTCAGCCGTGAGGAATACATGCAGCAGATGCTCCTCCGCATGACGCGCAACTATTTCGGCTCCTCACCTCGCGCACTCGTCTCGTTCCTCGTCAACAAAAACGAGGTCTCCCTCCAGGACCTCGAAGCCATCACCAAAGAAATTGAACGTTAAACCCTTAAAACCCCTACTGAAATGTTACGCTGGATAATTTTCTCCACCTTGGCAGCAGGCCTCTTCTACGTTCTCTACTGCCTCACCTTCAAGCGCGACCGATGGCTGCAGCTCTCTCGCGCCTATCTTATACTTACCCTGGCTTTCAGCCTTGCGTTCCCGCTGGTACAACTGCCGGCCTCCTTTTCCGCACCCTTCGTGTCCGACTTGTCCTCCGGCACCGGCATGTTGAATGCCGACCTCCCCGAAATCGTCATTTCCTCGGGCAACACCAGCGCAACTCACCCGTCGCTCCTCACCTTGGCTTACCAAATCGGCTTGGCTGTCACCGTCGCCTTCCTCCTGACACAGCTGATGCTCCAGCTCCTTTCCATTCTCCGGCTCCGCCGGAAACACTCGGCCTTCGGCGCCCGCGACGGCTTCTCCATACCGCAACACGCCTACCTAATCATGCCGCCCGACGACACAGCCCCCTACTCCTTCTTCAACCACATCGTCGTCGGCACACGCGACCTCTCCAACGAGGAACTGCGCTGCATCCTCGCCCACGAGTCCCTCCACGTCAGGCAAAGCCACTCCCTCGACCTCACTCTCATGCGCCTGCTCTGCTGCCTGGCATGGTTCAACCCCTTCGCCTGGCTCATGCTCCGCGAACTCCGTGCCGTCCACGAGTTCCAGGCCGATGGCGCCTCCCTCGACGCCTGCGGCCGCCAGGACTATCTCCACCTGCTCTACCGCCAGGTGACCTCCATCGGATATGGCCATATCACAAATAATTTTCAAAGTATTAACCTCAAAAAACGTATTGCCATGATGAACAAAACGAAAACGCGCCTCGGCGCATGGAAACTGCTGGCAGCACTGCCCCTCGCGGCACTGCTCATGATGTTCGGCTGCAAAAACAACGCCAGCCCCGAACCCGACAACAGCACGGCAGCCGTCAACGACACCGTCTATGACGCACTCGAGAATCCCGCCGAAGTCCAGCCCGCCTTCCCGGGTGGCGAGGAGGCAATGTACCAGTACCTCGCCGAAAACATCAACTACCCTGAACAGGCCAAGAAAGACCACATCCAGGGCAGGGTAATCGTCTCCTTTGTTGTGGACGCTGAAGGCAATCTGGTCGAAACCGCCGTAGCCAAAGGCATCGGCGGCGGATGTGACGAAGAAGCCCTCCGCGTAGTCAACGCCATGCCCAAGTGGACTCCCGGCCAAGTCCGTGGCGAGAATGTCCGCGTAAAGTACAACCTCCCGATAGTCTTCAAACTGCAATAGTCGCCAACAGACCATTGCGGTACACCCACGCCCTCCTGCCCGTGGGCCGCGGATTCCCCGCGGCCCACAGCAGCGAAGGTCCACATCCCGTGTGCCAAAGCGCACCACCTCAGTATCCCCACACATCCCAATGCGTGGGGATATGTTTTAATGTTTTGCCATTAGGCAAGACATTATCTCGGCTTTGCGGTGTAAGCAAGCTTCCATTGCTCTCGCCTTGCAATAATGTTAAAATTTGAGTTAAGAGACTGATTATCAAAAGAAATTCAATGGTGATACTTTTTTGATAAAAAATTGAGGGAAGGGCAATTATTGGCTAATGCTAACTAGCTGACAACTAGGACACAACTAGGTATCAACTCTATGTTAAGTATATGTTTAAATTGTAACCAGTGGTGGTAGTCTCCCGAACCCTCTAAACCCTCCAGCCGCACCCCAAATGTTAAAAAATCTCCTGTGTTTTTCGTAGGGGTGTGTCACAGAGTGGCACCCCCTTTCCCTATTTTTGCACCCCGGAACAGTGCAGGACGGTAACCTAAAATTCCTGCCCCAACTGGGTGGACCACAATAAATTGACCTTTCGTGCGTTATTCTATAAAATTAATTGGCAATGAACATCCTGAAAAAATACATCTGGCTCGTGGACACACTGCTCCGCGCCGGCGAAAAGGGTCTGACCCTCAGTCAGATAGCCGATAAGTATGACTATGACGACGACATCAGCAACGGCGACAAGTTCAACGGGCGCACCTTCCACCGCCACCGCAAAGAGATAAAGACCATCTTCGGCATCGAAATCGAATGCTACCCCACCGGCAACGAGTTCCGTTACCGCATTGCCGACGGGGGCGACAACGAGTATTTCCGCCGCTGGCTCCTCGACTCCATCTCCGTGAACCGCATAGTCAGCGACAGCCGCGAGGCCGCCCAGTTCATCGCCATCGAGCACAGCAACACCGAGCAGCTCCCGGCACTCCTCCACGCCCTGAAAGACCAGAACCTGATAGAGTTCAAGTATAAACCCTTCTGGACCACCGCCGAAATCCCCTACCACGACTTCCAGCCCTATGCCCTCAAGATGTTCGAGCACCGCTGGTACCTGATAGGGAAATCCAAGCCCGAGATGCCATGCAAGATCTACGCCCTTGACCGCATCGGTCAGTTGGAAGTCAAGAAGGAGCAGTTCCAGCGCGACCCCGACTTCGACCTCGAAGCCATGTTCGACGGCTCCTTCGGAATCATCGTGGAAACGGGCGAAGTGGAAAGCGTATGGCTGAAAGTCGAGGCCAAGCAGGCCAACTACCTCCGCTCCCTGCCCCTCCACAGCTCCCAGATGGAGCTGCGCCAAAACGACTCCTACTCGGTGTTCTCCCTGCGTGTCCGTCCCACCTTCGACCTGCGGCAGCGAATCCTCTCACTCGGCAGCACCACCGAAGTATTGAAGCCGGAATCGTTTCGCCAGGAGATTGCGGAGGAAGCAATGAAGATGGCTGCAAAATATCATGAAAATGAATAATAATAAACAATACAACAATGAGTAATATAGTCCTAAAAGCCAAACTTGTAGGTAAAATATCTGGTGATTTTATCATTCCAGCATATCAAAGAGGATACCGATGGCAAGAAGAGGTGGATATGCTTCTCAACGACCTCCATCAAATACCCGCAAACGAAAACTATTGTCTTCAACCAATTGTGGTAAAAAAACTTGGAGACAACAAATATGAGCTAATTGACGGGCAACAACGCCTTACGACTTTATTCTTATTATTGAGTTATATCAAAACATATAGACCAAAATTGGTAGTAAATTATACTATGGACTATATTATAAGAGAGAGGAGCCGTGAATTCCTTAACAATATAGACTTTGACAATATTGATGACCAAGCTTCCAATATTGACGAATATTTTATTAAACAAGCGTCAATCCGGATACGTGATTGGTTTGCAAATACAGGAGATGAGGACAATATTGCAAGTCAGATTGCGGACAAACTAAACAACCATGTGAGTGTTATCTGGTATGAAATTGACAACACCGATGATGCGGTGTCGCTTTTCACCAGATTAAACATCGGCAAAATCCCACTTACAAACGCAGAACTGGTACGAGCGCTCTTTTTAAGCAAAAACAACGGAATTGACGAGAGGTATCAACTTGAAATATCAACTCAATGGGACGCAATTGAGAAAGAGCTGCACAATAATCGCTTGTGGTATTTCATAACAAACAAGAAGGCAGAAAACTACCCCACTCGCATCGAGTTGTTGTTTGACATAATGGCAGACAAAAAAGAAAGCGATAGAGAAAGATTACGTACATTCTTTTGGTTTTTTGACAAGACAAACTTTTTTTCCGGTAATAAAATAGAGCTATGGAAAGATGTTATTGCGAATTTCCAGCGCTTAAAAGAATGGTATAGCGACTCCGAACTATATCATAAAATTGGTTATCTAATTGCGGTTGGTGAAACATCTTTACAGGACTTAATAAAAGATTCTGCAGCCATAACAAAAGACGCTTTCTTCGCATCTCTCGACAAAAAAATTGCCAATAGTATTAATTATAGGGAAGACTATGACGAATTGTCCTATGATAAACATTACTGGCAGATTGAGCGGTTATTATTACTCTTTAATGTTGAAAGTGTACGACAGAATGGAGACAAGACCATGCGATTCCCATTTGACAAACACAAAAACAAAAAAGACGGATGGTCTCTCGAACATATCCATGCGCAGCAATCGCAAGGACTTAACACACAATTGCAATGGAACGAATGGCTTGATTTGCATGTCAAATCATTAAAAAATATTTTAGGAAATAGCCAAGCAATCCTTATCAATGAAATTGAGTTGCGAGACAGAAACAACGTGACAAAAGAGCAATTTGAAGATTTATTTGAAAAAGTAATCACGGCATTTGGATTTGAAACTAATCTTGAATACCTTCATACAATCGGGAACATGGCTTTGCTAGGGAAAACCAACAATTCAGCCTTGAACAATTCCACTTTCGATGTAAAACGTGATAAGATAATTGAAATGGATCGCACCGGTGACTATATTCCTATTTGTACCAGACGTGTCTTCCTTAAATATTATTCATCATCCGAGAACAATCAACTTCATTTCTGGAGTACAGAAGACCGTAAAGCCTACCTCAAAGCAATGAACAACACATTAGGTCAATACCTTTCAATAATCAACAAGGAGATAAAATAATGGACATCAACGAATATACTTTCAGCAACTTATTTGGCAAGCATACTTCCGAGGATGGTTCAGAATTTGAAATCAGCTGCGTTGAGATTCCGATCATACAACGTGACTATGCGCAAGGACGAACCTCGGATAAAGTCAATCGTGTCAGGGGGCGCTTCCTGGACACAATCTATAATGCACTGACAAACCATAAGAAACTGACCCTCGACTTTGTATACGGAGAAATCACAGAGGGAAAACTAATTCCACTTGATGGACAACAGCGACTCACAACCCTATTCTTGTTGCATTGGTACGCAGCCCAAAAAGAAGGGATTGACCCATCGGATTATCAATTTCTCAAAGGTTTCTCCTACTATACCCGGCCAAGTTCACGCGATTTTTGCAAGGAATTAGTGGAATTCACTTCTGATGACAGCAAACCTTCCTTGTCAGAAATAATAATAAACCAACCTTGGTTTCAATACCACTGGTTGAGCGACCCAACAATCAACAGTATGTTGGTAATGTTGGATGCCATAAGCAAAAGATTTTCCACTCTGGAAAATATATGGGGCGCATTAGTAAACGAACAACTCATAACCTTCTACTTCTTACCGATAGATAAGATGGGAATGAGCGACGAACTTTATATCAAAATGAACTCCCGGGGCAAACCATTAACAGAGTTTGAACACTTCAAGGCTGAGTTTGAGACTTTAGTGGCACAGCAAGATGAAAAGATGTCAAACAGCTTTAACAAAAAGTTTGACCTCGACTGGACAGATATGCTTTTTCCCTATCGTGGAGGAAACAAAATCATCGATGACGAGTTTATGCGATATTTCTTTTTTATTAGTGATATTCTTTGTTACAGGCAAGGAATCCCACTTGAAAAAGACGAGTTCAGGCTGGCTGAGAAACTCTATGGGAAAGGGAACTCACGCTCAAAAGAAAATCTCTCGTTTCTTGAAAGTTCATTTGACTGTTGGTGTCATCTCGATATTGATGCCTTCTTTGAAAAGCATTTCTCTCTCATGCAATATGAAAGTGGAAAAACAAAGATTTTCCAAGATGACAGGAATCTGTTCAAACAATGCTGTGATAACTATGGCGAATACGAAGGCCGTAATCGCAAATTCCCTTTGAATGTCACATTGTTGCTATTTGCAATTTTGATTTACCGGCAGAATATTGATTCAATCTCCGAAGAGGATTTCCAGAAACGTGTACGCATTGTTAGGAATCTCATCTGGAACTCCCAATATGAAATACGCGCTGACGGTCAACGAAACAATATGCCTAAATTGCTTGAAGAAACGAAAACAATTATGCTCTCTGGGGAAATTCCGATGACAGAAACATCCGGTAGCTATGGTTATAACAAATTGCAGAAAGAAGAGGAAGTATTGAAGATTGAATGGCTTAAAAAGAATGAAGAATATCGAGACGAACTCAATCATCTGGAAGACTATGATTTACTCTTCGGGTGTATATCTATCGTTGGCTTGGATAATCCGGAACTATTCGGAAGATTTAGAGAATTGTTTAATAACTGTGATAAAATGCTGATTTCAAAAGCCTTGCTATGTATTGGTGATTATTCCCAAACAACATCTGAAAACTGGCAAGGTGAAAACTGGCAGCTTGGAACCGAAAATAAATCAACGTGGCGTGAATTATTCCATCCTACAAATCGGCGGAATGGATTCGACAATACAAAGAAAACGCTTAATACGCTACTTTCAACAAGCAACAGTTTTGACAATACTCTCCTAAATAATATTATCAACGGTTATTTAACCAATCCTGATACGAAGAAAACATGGAGATATTATTTCGTCAAATATCCTCAGATGCTTTCGGAATCATACGGTATGTATTTCACTTACAACGATGGTGATTATCATACATTGAAGATGAATGCACTACAGAAAAATGGCAAGACGTGGAATGTGTTTTTGATTGCTCTCTATTATGTGTTGAATGAGAAATATGAGCTGGGAGATTACGCTTATCAAGGTGACAAGATGTACATAACCGATAATTTGCAATTGGATTGCGACCAAAATGAATATATAGTGTACCATAAGGATGATGATACTAGTGAATGGTTTCCTATACCACAAGAAGGTGAAGGAATCGATGAGGAAGACAGAGTCGAGATGGGAGTTGAGATTGTCAACAAGCTAACTGAATAGGATACATTACAAACTCAAAAAAAGACAACGGGCCCCCGAAAGGTTGCCCGTTATCTTTTATCACAAATTAAATCAAATTCCAAGCTTAATAGCGATAACTGCACAAGCCTCCGCATCCGCCAATGCATGGTGGTGGTTTTCAAGGCAGTATCCGCACGCAGCCGACACCGTGTGCAGTTGGTAGTCCTCCAGTCCTCGCAGCTTCCTCCGCGATGCCTGAAGCGTACAGTGGAACTCATATCCCGGCCAGTCCATCTGATAGACCTCCATCACAGCCCGCAGGCACCCCTCGTCGAACTGTTTATTGTGTGCCACCAGCGGCAGCCCCTCAATCATCGGAGCCACCTTCGCCCACACCTCCGGGAACACCTCCGCACCGTCGGTGTCCTCGTGGCATAGGCCGTGCACCTCCTGGCAGAACCAGGCGTAGTAGTTCGGCTCCAGCTTGATGAGGCTATAAAAACGGTCAGTCACCACGCCATTTCTGACCACTACCACACCCACGCTGCACACGCTGGTCCGGCACCCGTTAGCCGTCTCAAAATCTATAGCTGCAAAATCCTGCATAGTTTATCTTTATTTTTCGGCTGCAAAAATACAAACGCGCTGCGCCAAATCATGACATAGGGTGTTTTTTATTGCCGCAGGGAGTATGGAATCAAGATAGTATAACAGTTTTTATCCATAAACCGAAGAATCTGTCACTGACCCGGTAGCGTTTTCCTTCTTCTATTACCCAATCCTCCTCTAATAGTTTCTTAATGGCCGATTGTACTGAACTTGCAGAGATCAACTTGTGCCGTTTGATAAAAGCGCCCGATGTGATTTGCGTTGCCCATCCATCCAAAGCGATGGCATACAGTAGGGACTTGTGCCTCAACGTCATCTTTGACAGGTGCTCTTTGTAAAGGCCGTCATTGTCGTTGAGAATTGATTGTAAAGAGTCCATTACCACATCGAGACCACACTCCTCACCGGGAAATGTGTTAGAAAACGCCTCATTCATAATTTTTTGTATGTAGTAGGTATGGCCTTCAAACATATCATAAACTTTCTTGGCGGTCTCTGGCTCAATTTTCCTGCCCTTATCAGAAAATTTCTCACAAATGAATTTCACGTATTCCTCACAAGGTATGGCGTTTAGGTCCATATTGTCAGCGCTTTTGTAGAATGGCCTGCTGCGGTTGCCAAACATTAGTCTGAGCATATTTTTTTCGCTGCCGGCAAAAATAAAATGGCAGTTGTCTATTTCCTGTATATGCCCCCTAAGCAGTGCTTCAATATTCTTTTCGGGGTATTTGCCAATCTGTTGAAATTCATCTATTGCCACTATACAGGGTCGGTCTGCCTGCTGTAGGTACCCGAATATTTCTTCCAGCGTATATTCTGGATGTTCAATGTCACCCAATCCAATGCTGAAGGTCGGTGTACCCGATATAGTGTCGAATCCAAACTTCCCATTGAGGCTCCGCAAGGCTTTCAAGAATCTCTGCCCCATCTTCTTTCCGCGAGGGACTGTCTGCTCATAGACCGCGCGCCCTAGTTCATGCACCAATTCCTGTAAACAGGTGGTATGAAGAATATCAATAAAAAATGTGTAATAGTTCTCGGTAAAAGTCGGATTGTTGAAACAATATTGTATTAGTCCCGTCTTACCCATACGACGGTCCGATTTTATAACTATATTATTTCCGTTAAGCAGCAATTTTATCAGCCTTTCCGATTCTTCTTTTCTGTCACAGAAATACTCGGGTTTTATTCGCCCCGTCACGATAAAAGGATTGTCATTGTTATTCATTTGAATTATTTTATAATGAGAGAATACGTGTCAGACTCTTTTCCAGGTGCAAAAGTACAAATATTTTTTGTAATTATGCAAATTAAATTATTTGTTTTGCATAATTTAACATCAATAATGTGGTAAAAAACTGATAATCAGCAGTTATTAGTAAAACAATATTATTGATATTTCTGCCATATTCATTGTATTCTGTCGCCGCAGAAGTCCTTCCGTTTGCATTTCTTGCAATGTGCCCCTTGCCACACGCTGTCGATATGGTTGGCGGCGGCATCCACCAAGGAAGGTTCGTCTGTGAGTATTCCAGCCTCGAAGTTGCGGTTGCCTTCACCTTTCATACCGATACCGGCTCCTGTGAGGTTGGCGGAGCCGATGTACGCCACAGAGCAATCGAATATCATTATCTTGAAGTGTACTCGTGGACAAAGTTTTCGTTCCAGTTTCGACCACAGTCCAGGGTATTTGTCGAAGTCCTCGCGAAAGTTCTCGCCTGGCTCTTTTGCGTGGAGCAAACGTACCTCGACACCTCGTTTGAGTAGTTTGTCGAGGACCGATAAGAATGGTATTACATTTTTTCCACTGCTAACATACAGGTCTTTCAAGTCAGCCGTGCCTATCCATAGGTCGTGATTGACCTTCTCGCATAGCGAGAGGACTTGAGTATAATGTTCTTTATCTGAAATATATCGAATCATTTCAGAGGTATATTTATTGATTTAGCTCTAAACCATCATTAATACGCCTAAATACATCTTGATTCCTTATGTTGTCAATTATCTTTCTGACAAAAGAAAACATTTTCCCATCAGCCATATCCTTTAAGGTGTTCCAATCA
Source organism: Bacteroidales bacterium (assembly GCA_017439185.1). Taxonomy (GTDB): domain Bacteria; phylum Bacteroidota; class Bacteroidia; order Bacteroidales; family P3; genus Colimorpha. The sequence continues at coordinate 22,288 of JAFRTM010000013.1, forward strand.
TCCCACCGCCACCATCTACCACTGCCACCTATTCCAGATTCACTCCAGAAGTATGCCCAACCTATTGGATTATTATCAGTAGGTTTAGCCGCATCCGGCCAAATAGTGAATTCCATTCTATTTTTTATTTTGTATGAACTTGGAATTGTGACATCCATAAGAAAACCACCATTATTTGTATGTTCAACTACTCCGATTCTAAAAATAACATTTTTGTACGGCTCCTCGAAAATTCTAATCCATTTATCATGCTCACAATTTATTATTTCTTCATCATATTCACATCGGTAATTCAAATCATCACAATAAGTTTTTATCTGATTTACAAAATTTGCCCTTATCCGTTTCTGTATCTCCCAACTTTGTTCAATAATGCTAATGGTAGTTTCAACATTTTCTTTGGAGGTGAGAACATTCATCAACACTTCTGTATTGTTGTTATCCATAATCGAAAAAATGGTTTTAAGGTTATTGATATATTGTTGTATTGTTTCTCTAACAAGTGGTTGCAATACTGCTATACATAAACAATGTTTCAACCAAGTCAAAATATCTTTTCTGTAACTTATGCTGTAATACCTGAAATCCTCTTTACCAACAGAATCCTCACTTGCTTGTCCACCATCCAATGTAAGATACAAAATGACATATTCCTCATTTGATAGTGCTGCACATTGACGAGCATAATTATGGTATCTTAACAATTGATACTTTTGGTCCCCCGCATATATTTTATTCTCAATAATTATTGTTTGCTTGTATTTGTCTTTAAGCAAGATGTCTATTCGTCCACCCTCGGTGTACCCTTCCGAAATTGGGCCAATAGGATATTCCACAAAAACATCCGTGGAGGATGTGTCTAAGTTGAACGACAATTGCTTGGCAATAATATCATCAATAAAAGCTTTCAAGAATTTATCGCCTAATCCGTGATTTCCATTTGGATTCAATAATTCTGCAATAATAGCAGAATGAAGGCGAACCTCTGATGTTTGAAGTCCTAGTATTTCAAAAATATTGAAACACTCCCCTCTTCCCCTCTTTTCTTCCCGCTGGGTCCTCTCTTGTACAAGTATTTCGGATACTTGCTTTAACAATCCATTTAACTTCTCCATATTATATTTAGTTTATTTGGCTGTGACGGAAAAACTCACATTAGTTGCTTTGTCTGTGTACGATGAGTTTTTATTACAGGATTTGTCTCTATTTTAGACTAAACCATTCATACAACGTGCTTGCATAACTAGCATCATACCTCGAAATAGTACGACGATAAACGCCACCGGGATTACCAACACCATCTGGTATGTATTTAAGTGGTTCGACAATCAGATTTGTACATAGGTCAGCACCATCATCACGTCCCCCATAAATATCAAATTCATTTACATCTTCGTCGGAGATAGATACAACTTGCTCTTGTTTGTTGAAACGATGTATGGTTTCTTTTTGTTCTTTGTAATCAAAGATACGCCAACCGAGAGGTTTGAATGCGCCAATATAGCCAAACCCACCACGACGGAACAGGAAGACAATATCGTTATCACCAACCTGCTTAATTAAATTCGTACGCCAAGATTCCCCATATTCAATTAGTGATAACTCGTTGATTTTTCCATCACCAATAGCATCCAGTTGCTTGTCTCCTAACATTGCAAAGTGCCAGGCCTGATTGTATTCCATTTTATTGGGGGAGTTTTGGACAGGCTCTTCTGAAGACTCCACAGTTGCTGGTGTGGTTATGGATTGAGCGTTGTCGTCTTTCTTGGATAATTGATTCAGTTTCATCTCCTCTTTTCCCGAAACCGCTGTTAATATCGGAGGAAGTGCGAAGTTTCTCCAGAGGGCGGATAACTCCTCAGTAGCATTGTCATTGTTTTTATTAATGTCATTTCGCAACACCTCAGTTATTTCCGAGTAGCTTGTTATAATACCACCTGATGCTTTATAAAAGGCTTTGCCATCTTCGTCTTTTTGCAAGTTTTTTCGCAGTTCTGTTATTTTGTTGATTTTCTCGCCAAGCACCTTTATGTCATTAATGCCGAGGTAAAAAATGAGCCTGTTGAACACTTCTGAACGGATTTCTCTCAACTCTTCTTCGGTAAGGTTGCCGTCCTTCATCGTATCCCATAACTTGGAGATGAAATCCGAGTATACAACAATCTTGTTCTCGTAAATCTTTATGTTTTTTTCTTTTTCCTCCTCGGCTTTTTTCTGACTGTCCAACAATAGCCTAGTAATCCATGCCGTAGCACCAGCCCCAAGACATGCACTAGCTATGATTGCCAAAATTTGTGGATAAAAATCGGGAATGTGAAAAACAAAAAAACAGATTGCTAGTACTGCTAGAAAAATCCCGATTCCTAATAAAATATTAAAAAAATTCTTCATGGTTGGAGATTTTAATATATAATTAATTGATTTAGTTGAAGATTTTAACTCCTTTTCATCCAGCTACGGCCGGCACTGGTGGAATAATATAGTCCTTTGCTGGTGTTGGCCAAGAGTTCGCGGCCACCGTCAGAAAGGCTATAAAAAGTGCCGCAGGAAGTACCTGTATAGCGGGATAACCAGGAGCGGCCCTGACTGGTTGAATAATATACTCCTTTTGTTGTTACTGCAAGTAACTCGTTGCCGTAGGGCAAAAGGTCAAGGAAGGTCCCATACGATGAACCGCTGTAACGTGTCATCCACGAGCGACCTCCGCTGGTTGAATACTCAATTCCTTTGTCCGAGATTCTAAGCATCTCATTTCCATAATTGATTAACTGTGGCATAATATTAAGGTATTATTTATTAATTTCACGGTGCAAAGATAATCATTTTTTATCAATTAGTCTGTGATTCTTTCCTTAAATCCATCAATCCGATAGGCAATACGCTGATTAATAGTATATTATATTTGTCACGGTATAATTATTCTCTATCTTTTCGATTTGCAAAGATAGGCACCGGCTATGCCAGAGCGTGACATACCACTCGGTAAGGTTGCAAAATTAAGGAAGGAGTTGCAGCACTTGCTCTATTTGCTGGTCGAAGGGGAGGGTGCCGTCGATCCAATGGATGGTTACTCCGTTGCGCTCCATACGGCGGAGCCAGGTCATCTGGCGTTTGGCAAAGCGGCGGATGTCGGTGAAGAGGTTGGTGAACATCTCGTCGTAGGAACACTGGGCGGTGAGGTAGAGGGTGAGGTGCTTGTATTCGAGGCCGTAGCGGAGCAGGCGCTCAACTGGTGTGCCGGAGTCAAGGAGTTGCCGCACTTCTTCGACCATCCCCTCCTCGAGGCGTTGCCGCAGACGCAGTTCTATGCGTTGGATTATCTCGGAGCGTTCGAAGAGTGGCGCCACCACGGTATGGGTCATCTCGGGCATCTGGGTGAAACTGTCGGGATGGGCAAGGCGGTATTCGGCAATCTCGAGTGCGCGGATGAGGCGTGCCCGGTCTTCGGTGTCGGTGTGGTTGTGGAGGTGTATTAGTTGGGCGAGCCGCTCGGTGAGTTGCTGGTCGGAGAGGTTTTCCAGGCTCTGACGGAAGGCCGGGTCGATGGGCGCGTCGGGGAGGCTGTAGCGCCGGACTACTGCGTCTATGTACATCCCTGTGCCGCCGCAGAGGATGGGACGTCTGCCACGGGACACTATGTCGTCCATGGCGTGGGCGAAATCGGTGAGGAACTGGTAGAGGTTGTATTCTTCGCCTGCGTCGCGTATGTCAATGAGGTGGTAAGGGATGTCGGTGCCGTGGACGTCGTGGTAGTCCTGGAGGTCTTTGCCCGTGCCGATATCCATGCCGCGGAAGACCTGGCGGGAGTCGGCACTGATGACTTCTCCCCCGAGCCTATAAGCAAGCTCCACCGCCAGCCGGGTCTTCCCGGAGGCGGTGGTGCCAGTGATTGTCAGCAGGTGCTGCATATCTTAATCTACGAAGTAGAGTTTGCCTCTCTGTTTGTCGAACTCGTATTTGCCGAACATATTGAGTCCTTCGCGGTTGACGATGAACTTGTAGTCAACACCTTTGACCACTACGACTTCTACGTTGTGGACCACCTTCTCGCCGATCTTCATCTCCTTGAAGATGATGGTGGACTTGTCGAGGATGTTGCCTTCGGGGTCGAAAGCGTTGTCGCGGTCGGGGAAGTCCTCTTTGGTGATACGGCGCTGGTAGAGGAAGTTCATGGCCTCTTCCCATGAGATGGCGATGGGTTCCACAGAACGCTCGTCGATGAGCATAGGCATGGCGGAACCGTTGATGATGCAGCTGATCTCGCCTTTGGCGGAGTGAATCATTGTGACGGGGATGGTGCCCTCGTCATGTATGATGTCAGGCTCGGGGTTGCCTTCCTCGATGGGTGCGTTGACGAGGTCTATGACATGGCCGTCGTCGGTATATTTCACCTGAGGCTGGTCGGACTGCATATTGTCGATGAGGCGTTTGCTAACGAAGTCGGTGCGGAGAACCAGGAACTCGATGCGACGGTTGAGCTGGTGGGCAGCTTCGCGGCGGTCGTCTTCCTTGATGGAGTTCACATAATCGCATTCCAGCACGGTACCTTTCGAGAAGGAGTGCTTTTTGCCGTTGACCTTGATGGTCATATTGCGGTCAAGAGTTCTTGGTACTCGTTCGGCATAACCTTTGGGTACGAGACGTTCACGTTCGATGCCACGGGATATGAGGTAGTCCACCACCGACTGGGCACGACGCTGGGAGAGGGTGTCGTTGGTGAGTCCTATGAAGGGACGGCAGTCGGTATGGGCACGTATCTCCACCACCACGTTGGGGTTGTTGACCATTATGAGGTAGAGGTCCATCAAAGAGTCCATAAACTCTTCTTTGAGGTCCCATTTGGCGAGGTCGTAACGAATCTCAGGCAGTACCACCGGCATCTTCGGCACCGGCTCGAGGCGGAAGTCGTGGACGAGGTCCTTGCTGACGTTGTAGCCCTTGGTGCTCTCGCTGCCCTCGGTGGTGAAATAGTCCACCTTGGAGACGTACATTTTATAGACCACGTTGCGCTTCACCTTATCGACATCGAAACGGTAGAAACCTTTCTTGTCGGTATAGGTCTCATATTCTGTGCCGTTGGAGCCCACAAGTTTCACCTTGGCTTTCTGTACGAGCTGCATGCTCTTCTCGTCGCGTACGGTTCCTTGGATGCTGTAGAGCAGTGGCTCGAGCTCGAAGGCGTAGAGGTCGTCGTTGATGGGTGGTATTTTTTGACCTTTTTTCTGAGTGTCTTTGCTGTGAGGATCGTCGAAGGGACGGTTGGAGGAGAAATAGCCGCGTTCCTCGTATTTTATGTTGTTCTCGTCGGGGTAGAAGATGATGCTCATCTCGTCGTAGGAGGAGTTGAGAGGTACGCCCAGGTTCTCTGGCTCCGACCAGCGGCGTCCTTCGAGTTCGGTGCGGAAGAGGTCATATCCGCCGATGCCGGGAAGTCCGTTGGAGGAGTAGTACATCACCGAGTCGTTACGTAGGACGGGGAAGCCCTCGCGGCCTCCGGTGTTGATCTTGCGGCCGAGGTTCACAGGGTTGGAGAACTCGTCGGAAGTGGACTTACGTGTCACCATCCAGATGTCGTAGTCTCCCTGTCCACCGGGCATATCGGAGGAGAAATACATGGTGAGTCCGTCGCGGGTGACAGCGGGATAGAGGTAGTTGAAGGCGGTGTCGCCCAGGTCCACGCGAACCGAAGCTCCCCATTCGCCAGAGGGCTGGTTCTCGGTGGCTGCCTTTTTCTTGCTCTTCTTCTTGTCGAGGGTGTTGTTGTTGCGGGTGGCGGTATAGATGTAGCAGCCTTCGGTTTTGTTCTTACGCACGTCGCAACGGCTGAACCATACCGTCCTGCCGTCGGGGGAGAAGACTGCCTCTCCTTCGTTCACGCTGGTGTTGATATGTCCTTCGGTCTCGAAGAGTTCGGGTTCTTGTGACCAGTTGCCTTTACGGTCGCGGAAGACATAGTAGATTTCGGAGAAAGCCTGGCCGGTCCATGCGTCGGTCGAGCCTGCGGCTCCTTCGGGGGTGCCGGCTCCATAGCGGGAAGAGGAGAAGGTGATGGTGTTGGTGTCGTCGCCGAGGAACCGGGGTGCCCAGTCGTTCCATTGGGTGGACCATTGGGTCAGCTTTCTGATGGTATGGCGGGTACGGTCGTGTACGAGCCAGCGGACATAGTCGAGACTCTCAAGGCGCGACTTGGCCAGCTTGTCGTCGGGGACTATCTTCAGGTATTCTTTGTAGTTCTGCTCGGCATCGTCGAAATGACCGTTGAAACGGCAAACCTCGGCGAGGTGGAAGTAGATGATGGGTTCGGTCTTGTAGTATTTCGAAGCGACAAGCTGCTTGTACACCACCTCGGCTTTGTTGTAGTAGTGTACCAGGCGGTAGCATTCACCAATCTGAAAATAGATGCGGTTTTTCTCGGCTTTATTGTCCTTCACTTTCTTGTATGCATCCTCGTATTTGTCTATGGCTTCGAGGTAACGTTTCTGCTCGAAGAGAGCATCAGCCTTTTCGGCATAGTTATTTTGAGCCACAACGCCCAGCGGGGCAAAAAAGAGGAGGGCCAACAATGGAAGTAAACCTTTTTTCAACATATTCATAGATGCTTACTATTTTTGTAATTATATATATACCAATTCGTTAACCTCAGTTTTGGGGTTTCTGAACCGGTAGTTATTCGAGTGCTAATATACAATATATTTTTTTCTTGACGATATTTTTGGGCAATTTTTTAATGACAACCAATTGTTAATATGTCGAGTAATGGAAGTAGGCATTGTCAGATTTCGGTGCCGAAAAGGAAACGGCGAAATAGGGTTTCAGCCGCCTCGTTACCGAACATTTCGCGTATGGTGTTGATGGCCGGTCCTCCGTTGCTGATAAGACTTTCGACGTAGTTGCTGTTGCGTGCGACCTTGGAAGGAATATCGGCATTGCGTGAGGATGGTAAGAGGTCGAGATAGGCGGAGGCCATAGAGGAGGGAAGGGCAGTCATACGTGTTCCGCGACCCACCTTGAAGGTGCAGGGCGGAAGCCGTAGGGAGTCGTACCAGGCGGGTTTCAGGGTCTTGCCTTTCAAGTCGCTATATGATTCTTTTACGGCCATCAGGGGGGAGAGGTCGACGGGCTCTAATAGGGTGTCGTAGAATTCGAGGAAGACGGTCTGCTTGCCGAAGGCCGAGATTCCGTCGTAGGAGAAGAGGGGAAGGTCTTTGGAATAGGGGGTGCAGATGACTGTCTCCATCTTCATAAGCCCCAGGGCGGCACGCATAGAGAGGTGGGAGAGGCAGGCGCAGTGCCCCCAGTCGTATGATTCCAATTGGAAATGCATGCCTCTGCCGGAGAATGTCTGCCAAGGGGTAACGTCTTTCTTGACGAGCGTCTCCCGTTGGGCGAAGAGGTCTATGATGGAAGTGTTCATCGTGTTTGTGTTAGTGGACATTGATTAGGCCTGTTGGGAAGAGGTATCGGTATATCGCTGGCTGCGCTGGCGGAGCCATTCGGTGCAATCTTTGAAGGTCTTGAAGGTGTAGTCCTCGTGGACGAGCTCGGGTATGACTTTCATACGTTTGAGCATATACATTGGCTGTGGCTGTATGATGGTCATAAGGACGATGGCTCCACGGGACTGTATCTCTTTGATGGCGGTCTCCATGGCGTATAGACCGCTTTGGTCCATAAAGCTGACGAGACGCATACGGATGATGACTATCTTGGCATCGGTGGGCACGGTGGTCATTACTTCCTTGAACTTGTTGATGGTGCCGAAAAAGATGGGTCCGTTGAGTCGCTGGATGTAGATGTGGTGCTTCATCTCTTCGGGTATTCCTCCCTCGTCGGGCCACGGGCTTTCCTTGTCAAATGCCTTCATCTCGCTGGAGCTGTAGCCTCCTTCAACGAGGTCGCTGGCGCGTTTCATGAAGAGGACGCAGGCTATGACCATACCGATGCCGACAGCAGTGAGCAGGTCGACAAATACTGTCACAAGGAACACGACGATGAGAACCACGGCGTCGGCACGGGGAATCTTGAAGAGGTCGCGGAAGCCTTTGAAGTCTATAATGCCCCAGCCGACAGTGATGAGGATTCCGGCGAGGACAGAGAGTGGCACATATTTGACGAGGCTGCCGAGACCGAGCATGACAGCAAGGAGTAGGAGGGCGTGGACAACACCGCTGAGGCGGGTACGTCCGCCACTGCGTACGTTGACGACGGTACGCATAGTTGCACCTGCTCCCGGGAGTCCGCAGAAAAGACCTGCGATGGCGTTGCCTATGCCTTGTCCTATGAGCTCGCGGTTGGAGTTGTGGTGGGTTTTGGTGATGTTGTCAGCTACCACCGAGGTGAGGAGGGTATCTATAGAGCCGAGGCCGGCGAGGGTAAGTCCGGGGATGATAGAGGCTTTGAGCACGAGGAGCCAGTTGATGGAGGAGAGATCTACTCCCGATTTGGCGAAGATGGGGAGTGGGATGCCCGAGGGAATGGCTCCGATGGTGAGGGAGTCGGGGAGTTTGCAAAGGAGGGAGACACCGGTCATCACAACGAGGGCGATGAGCGTGGCAGGGATTTTCTTGGAGATGAGTGGCAGAAGCAGTATGATGGCGACGGTGCCGAGTCCGAGGAGTAAAGCGGTCAAGCTGAAGGAGGAGGCTACAGCGGCAGGGAAGCCGGTGAGCATATCTATCATAGATCCTGAGCCTTTGGCTCCCACAAGGGGATAGATTTGCTGGAGTATGATGATGATTCCGATGCCGCTCATAAAACCGCTGAGCACGGGGTAAGGAATATAGCGTACATATTTTCCGAGTTTGATGATGCCGAAGAGTATCTGGAAGAGGCCGCAGAACATGGCGGCAAGGGAGATGGAGACTAAGACGTCGGAAAGACTTCCCGAGCTGCCGGCCCATGCCGAAGCGACGAGCCCTGCGGCGACAACGGTCATAGGTCCGGTGGGTCCGCTGATCTGACTGGGTGTGCCTCCAAAGATGGCTGCGAAGAGTCCGAGGAGGGTGGCGCCAATGAGTCCTGCGAGGGCTCCGATGGAGGCTGCGTCAGGACTGTCGATGCCTGCAAAAGCCTGTATGCCGAAGGCCAGGGCAAGGGGAAGTGCCACAATGCCGGCGGTAAGACCGCCGAAGATATCACCTTTGAGGTTGCTGAACATTTTTGCCATAATAGTACATTATATTAATATCATATAACGGCAAAAGAAGGGATTTATTGCCTGAAAGGAAGAAAAAAATTGCGAAGAGGCACAATAAAAGGGGCACTTGGGCGTTATGATAGGGAGTTAATGAAAGAATATCTTGTCATATCCACTAGCGTAGAACTCGTAAGGACACCGTCGGAAGGGGTGATATACATTACTTCTGACGGGAATTATTCTACGTTCATGCTGACCTCGGGCACCACCTATACCATTGCTTTACAGCTTGGGCAGGTGGAAAGGTTGCTTGACAAGCAACTGGCACGAACGGGTTCCGACTTTATCAGGATAGGGAAAAGCCTTATTATCAATAGGCATTACATAACTTATATAAATCCTTCGCGGCAGCAGCTGACTCTCTCCGACGGGAGGTCGAGCCACAATCAGACTGCCTCAAAGGAAGCATTGAAACAGCTCAAAGACCTTATAGATAAAGACTTGAAATGAAACACGTACGAGATATAAATGAAGACGAAATCCGCGTGGTGGGCGGCAAAGGAGGTCGCAGGAGACCTCCTCGGTGGCTGTGGTTTGCTATAGCGGGAATATTTCTTATTGTAGTTATCGCTGTTCTGGTGGTGCTGTTGCTGCGTCACGGGAATGCTCCGGAACCACCGGTGACCGACACCGTCGCTACTCTTGACTCGGTATGGCTTTCAAACACGAGCGACGATTTGCCTTCGTGCACTCTTATCGCCGACACGGTTATAGACACTCTGCCGCTGACTATATATACGCCCTACAATGCCGTGCCTGAACTGCATGTGGGTAATCTCGACACTACGGACAGCGAGATAGTGTTTGCCGCCATGGCCGCAGACTTGAGGAAAGACAACGGGAAGATCGTGGGAGCCTTTGTCCTCGCCGGCGAGCCGCTCTCGTGGGGCCTTTCCAAGCGTGGCTATTGTGCTATCCTCGACAACCAGATCACGATAGGGACTGCGGAGAATTCGCCACTCTTCGAGCAGGCCACCGAGCAGGGGGGCTACTTCTTCAGGCAATATCCGGCAGTGGAAGGCGGACAGATGGTTCACAACAACCCGCAGAATGCTGCTCCTCGAAGAGCCCTCTGCACACTGAACGGCAATATCGTCATCGTTTCCTGCAACAGCCGTGTGCTGATGGATACGTTCAGCCAGGCTCTTGTGAGTTTGGGCGTTTCTGATGCTATCCTCCTTGTGGGCGGCACTGCTGAAGGATGGTGCCGAACGGCCGACGGCAACCTTGTTGTGATAAGTCCGAAGCATCCTAAAAGCAAGAAATATACGAATCATATAGTTTTTCGGAGACAATAGTACCGAAAACCCAAGAGTTTTTCGGAAGCAATAACACCGAAAATCACTCATATAAGCCAGAAAAAAGACGCGAATCGAGAGGAGGAAGAAAATCATTTGGTACAGCCCAAGGCTATTTTGTACAAAAAAGCACCCATTTCATACAATAGTGGGTTTGGGATGCTTGTAATAATATAATTGTGTGTATTTTTGCGTCATGAAACTCAAAAATACATCACTATGAAAAAGGTACGAAGTATAGTAATCGTTCTGCTCTTCATTGCTATGCTCTCTGGCTGTGATAAAAGACAGGGGGAGGGACCGGCTCACCGCGGCATCTACCATTGGAAGACGACCTACGACCCTTCGGATTGGGAGTTGCAATGGATGAAGAAACACAAGGTGGACCGGCTATATGTGAGACTCTTCGACGTGGAGCCGGGAGCCGACAACGGCTATGATGACTGGTCGATGGTGCCGGTGGCAACCACTCGGTTCAATCAGGCGTTGCCCGAGGACATAGATGTGGTGCCGGTGGTTTATATCACGGTGGACGCAATACGGGCATTGGAAAAAAGCACAGACTATTGCCTCTCGTGGAGGTATGCCAAGATGTTGGTGGACCGCATAGAGAGCATGATGGCCGCCCACTGGGGTGGGGAACTGCGAGAGGTGCAGCTGGACTGCGACTGGACGTCAAGCACAAGAGCAATATATTTTGAACTCTGCCATGAGGTAAAAGAGCGGCTGAGTGAAAAAAACATCATTCTAAGCGGCACCCTGCGGCTGCATCAGTTGAACCAAGTGGGGCCGCGAGGATTATTGTATGAAGGGGAATTGCCTTTCGACCGCTTGTTACTCATGTGCTACAACACAGGCCGGCTGCAGGATCTAAACACGGAGAATTCTATCTTGGACTTCAACGACGTGAAGCCCTATCTGGACCGATATCACTATTATAACCTGCCAAACTGCGATGTGGCGTACCCTATCTACGGCTGGGGTGTGGCCTTCGACGAGCAGGGGAACTTCGTAAAGCTAATAAATTCGCACCATCTGACACCTCTGCCGGATAGCATAGAGCGAGACATGTATGTACGTAAAGAGTGGGGCAGAAAAGACGACATAGTCAAGACCCAGAAAGCCCTCCCGGAACTGGACAGCGAGCACACCACCATCCTCTTTCACCTCGATTCGTTAAACCTTGCAAATTACAGATATGAAGACATTGAGACTTTTTATAGCCGTTAGTCTGCTTTTTTCAGCAGTGAGCGCAGCTGCTTGTGGTCCGTGGTACTACTCGGCTGCTGACAACCGAATATATTACATCGAGTCTCCTCTGTGGACTCCTCCTGCAACAGACGACGACTTTGAATCCCAGAACATAAAGCTCTGGAGCCGGCAGACGAAATGCAAGGACACTGCCGCTATAAGGCAAGCCATATACGACGGCACTCTTGGCGAATGGGAGGCGGTATATCTTGTGATTAAAGGACACAAGGCCGATATGGGTGCCTTGGGGAAGAACAAGTTCGTGCGTCACCTCTGCAAACACAAGGACATCAAAGCCGTGAAGGTGCTTTACGGGTCGAAGAAATACGAATATATACGCAATGTGCAACGCTCGCCGTGGTACTATGACAGCCACCTCGACAACGACGAGAAGGCCGAGCTCAGGAGTATCTACAAGCTTATAGACCGGGACTATCTGAACGACCCCCTTTACGGCGACCGCTTCAAGCTCCTTGCCCTAAAATGCTCTTGGGCGCTGGGAAATGACGCAGTAACGCTGCTGATGTGGGAGAAGTTGGGCAAGACGATGAAGAACGAACTGCTCCACGATGCAACGGAGGACTACGTTGCTCGCACATTTGAGCGGGCAGGGGTCCAGCGGTTGGCCGACTCGATATATCTCAGCCATGGCAACACTGTCGAGCTGGTGCCCGACGGAAGCTCGACACCAACTGCGCTGAACATTATATTGCAACTTGACCCCAACTCGCCTGAGCTCTCGTCGTACTTGCAGCGCTATTTGACAAGGATCGACAAAGAGCAGGCGGCAGTCACCTATGGCTGCAGTGCTCCTTCGGAACTGAAAGAGGACTCGGTGCAGATGATAGCACGCCAGGCGATAGCCAATCCGAAAGTGAAAAACAAGGCGATGTGGCGCTATGCGGCGGCCTGCATCCTGGACTATAAGGGGCATCCGAAAGAGGCTTTGGCGATATTGAGAGGAACTCCCAATGGCGGTGGCGACGCTTTTTTACGGCGCTCGACGAGGGTGCTCACTCTCTACCTGCGGGCCAAGACCGAGAAGATAGACCAGAAATTTGTGGACTACAGCGTGGGCGAGGCTCGCTGGCTTGCAAAAGAGATGAAGAAGGAGTGGAATATGCTGTCGGACTCCCTCAAGAACGAAATCTCCCATATTCGCTGCTGGCAATGGATATGTGGATATGACGAGTTGTACTCCTACAACGTCATGCGGCGCATTTTTCTGACCGACAGCATAGGATTGGCATGGCGTATGGCCGAGGCCGGCTATGGCGTCCGGGCACTGCAGATAGCCAACCTTGCTGACAACTATATAATTAAGCTGAGCGACAACCATGTGATAGACAGCTGTCGTCGTTTTGGGAAATGGGAAGAGGCGTCGTGGGGGTACTACTATAAAGCTTACGAGAGCGAGAACTATCACGACTACTGCAACGGCCTCTTCGCCTTGGCCGACCGTATGGGCGCAAAGACCATCGAAGACTACCTCCATCGGCTGAAACACCCCAAAGGCACCACCGACCGCTGGTTCAACTCGCATGGTTACACAAGCAAAGACTATTGGGAGGACATCGTCGGCACACACTATCTTAGAGAACAGAACTACGCTAAGGCGGCACAGCACCTGAAACAGGTCTCGCCGGAATATCAGCGGCTCATGAACATCCGCTTCTGCCGCGACGCGTTCGCCTTGGACTATAACACCCCCTCCTACGACAGCACTCACTACAAGCTGCATTTCGCCCAAGCCATGGATTCCCTGCGGCAAGTCATACTGCACTACAAGGACAAAGACCGTAAGGGCATGGCAATGATAGAATACAGCATCGGACTGGCAAACAGCTTCGACATGTGCTGGTACCTCACCTCGTATCAGAAAGGATGGGTAGGTGCCAACCTGATTGATATAGGCGAGTCCAAATATGGCAAACAGGCCTTCAGCAAGGCCAAGAAGCTACGTGCCGAGGCCCTCAAACTCATGCAGACCGACGAGACAAAGGCACAGGCCTACGCCCGACTGGCGATGCTCAGCAAAGTGATGCACGACTACCCATTCACCGCCACGGCACAACACTATGCCCTCGTATGCGACCATTGGAAAGACTACCGCGTCACCATACCCCCCTCATACAGCAGGACGCTCCACCCCTCCCACTTCCTCCTGCCCGACCTCTCCCAGCAATGGTAGTCGTAATAAGCCTATTGAATTAAGATGGAAAACAGCAATAAAGATTATAATTACAATTTTGTTGGAAGTATATTTGAAAAATTATTTTTAATACTTTTAGCAATACCAATATTAATAATTATTTAATCGAATACAATAACTTTTGTACTTCTTTTTCTCTGGTGCCTTGCACTTTTATTATAATAATTTTTCCAACAACTGTAAATTCAATCTTTTTGCCGTAAATATAGAGTTTTTAAGATATGGTATATAGAAAAGGGCCGCGAGAAGCGACCCTTTATGTTATCTGTTCCCTTTTGCTCTATTGTGAGTTTTACACAACATCTGGCAGTTTTTTTCAGTGGTTGTCCCCCCTTTGCTCCATGCCGTCACATGGTCTGCATCCATCTCTTCCATTTTATAAATGCGATGACTATTAGCCTCGTGCCCCACTGCGCAAAGAGGACAGTTGCTTACTCCTTCCTTTTTAGCTTTCTCCGTTTGCTTCTCATACACACGCCTCATCGTTGGTTTATCAAATAGACGGATATTCAATAATTTCGTATCCTTACATCCCCCAAGCACATACTCAAAAACTCCTCGCCGGTTTTCTACAAAGTCGTCTTGCATCAATTCTCTCACTTTTGCTGTCACCTCAGTATGGTCGTATGGTTTTTTACCGTATTTGTCGTATAACTCACCCCACGGTTGTCCGCACATTTCTGGCCACTCTTCATCGAAAGTCTGCTTTATCCACTCTATCACTGTCTCGAAACGACGCACAAGCGGTTCTATTGTCGTATCAAAGCGGTGCTCCATCATATAATCGCTCACATTGTCGCCGCTCACCCATTCGAGGGCTGTCTGCAGATAGTCCTGTCGCTTGACGTTGCCCTTTACGTAGGCACTCCACTTGTGGATGTTACTGTTCTTGCTGTTACTGAACTGCTCACGCGCCAGCGTCACGAATGGGCCGCTGTATATAGCGTTCAGCTTCTCCTGCTCATTGAGAGTGATTCCTTGTTTATTGATTATCAGAAACCACTCTTTTATTTCGCTTTCGTCGCCTTCGCAGATATAGGTCAAAATGCGAGTGTCTCTAACCAACTGCTTTAGGTTGTCGGGCAATGCACCGAACTTGTATGGCCTTCCGTCCAGCATATATGAGAAATGGTCGGTCAGGAATCGTCCAAGTGAGGTAATTCTCTGCTGCCCGTCAAGCACCTCCAGTTTACCATCAGGACGGCGGTTAAAGTAGAGCAGCCCCAGCGGATAGTGCTTCATCACCGAGTCTATCACCGAAAGTTCCCTCTTGCCTCCCTCCTCAGCATATAGATAGTTCCTTTGGTATTCGGGCTGGACCACCAATTGTCCCTTCAAACCGTAGAGACCTTTGCCCTCCTCTTGGCTATAAACAAAACCGTCGCACAACTCCGCGACAGTGTACTGCTTGAATTCTGGTTCTTTCATTTGCGTTTGCGGATTAAAAGTTCAGCGAAGCCACTGATATATTGATTATTTTGTTTAATAACGCCCCGTCTGTTTAAGTCGCTGTATTTAGGAGTTTCCTCTTTAGTATATTCTTTACTTTTTAGACCATACCTATTCCCCCTGTCTGTTATCCCTACTATCTCAAATTGCGTAGGACAATATTTTTGCAAAAAGGATAAAGGAACAGCCATTACTCCTTCATAATCATTCGGAATTGCATCAACAAAAGGAACTTTTATAGCAAAATAATTGTCATATTGTAGATAAGCAAAACTCCATCTTCTATCGTTCTTATGCTGGGTGTACCGCCTATTATCTTCCATTGTCATCAATTGTAGCGGCTGATGACGATGGCCGTGGTCAATATTGGTAAACCAGCACGTGTTGCCCATTTTCTGAACTCCACCTTCTGGTTTAATATATTCCTTTGCCCCACTACTCACTCCAAGCCATACCTTGTTTTCCATTATAAATGGAAAAAACTCTTTGTACGAGATAGCACTCATATTTCCTATGATGAGGAACTCCTTGCCAGCCTCCATTATCCAGGCAAAAAAATCTCGAAACAGCGAAAATGGCGGATTGGTGATTATTACATCAGCCTCGTCACGAAGAGACTTAACTTCATCGCTACGGAAGTCTCCATCATCGTGAAGATATTTCCATTGCAAGTCGTCGAGGTCTATACGCCCGTCTCCTGTACGGTCACTGTCCAGTATAAAGATTTTCCCATTGGTCTTGCTTTTGTCAGGATCATACTGTGGCGATTGTTCCTCAAGCAATGAGGTTTGTAAGCCAATTTTATACTGCTTGCTCTCTATGGCATAGCTTGTGCTGATAAGTTTTTTTAACCCCAATCGCTCGAAGTTCTGTGCAAAATAGCGGGTAAAGTTACTACAGTCAGGATCGTCGCACGGCAGTAGCACCGTCTTGCCGCGGAAGACATCCTGGTTGTACTGCACGTAGGCTTCCACCTCACGCTCAATGTCATAAAATTGAGTGTAAAACTCGTCATTTTTAGCCGCTCTTGCAGCCTGCAATGTTGTGTTTGGCATTGTATTGGTGATTGATTAACGCATCGCTATCAATCACTCAATGCGGAGGAAAAGAAAAAGGCGTGAACCTCTTGTTGCGTTCAGGGAAAGCCTAGGAAAAACCCCCTGTAAGACCTCAGTTCACGCCAAAGGCGTTTGCTACCGGTCTTACAGGGTTTACCTATACGGCTCACCTCGAACTAACTACTCCGATTGTCAAAATCAGTTTCCTAGGCTTATTTTGAACGCGAAATGGTAGTCAATGCTCTATTATTCTTTTTTTTACTTATTCTTTCTTCGTGTATGACAATTAATTATATTTAATATATAATACCTTATTACAACTTGCAAAAATACAAATAAATTTCAAATCAGCAATACCCCACCCCTAAATTTAACATTTAACCCACTCCCTCCGACCACACAAAAGCTGACCACCGACTACTGGCCACTGGCCGTTTCCGAAAAGCGAGAGTAATGGAAGCTTGCTTACATTGCCGAGCCGAAGGAAACGTCTTTCGCAAAGCGAAAACTACTAAACATGCCATAGCCTAACATTTTTTCAAGCGAGAGCAGAATAGTTTACTATTATGCTGAGCCATAAAAACGTCACTCATAGAGGAACCATAGAGTTGATACCTATTTGTGTCCTATGTATCAGCTATTTAGAATTATGCACAAACGAGCATTCTACGACAAAATCATCATTTTTGTCGCACTTGACATATATTACTGAATATCAATAACTAAACCTCTTATTGGCTCAAATTTTAACAAAACAAGAAGCCGCAAGTATTTTTATACTTGCGGCTCCCTTCTTAACCTCAGCGGAAAGGGCGGGATTCGAACCCGCGAAGCGCTTTTAACGCTTACTCGCTTTCCAGGCGGGCCTCTTCAACCACTCGAGCACCTTTCCGTCTCTTGGCTTTCTCTCCCCGTCGCAACTTTTGCGGGGGCTGTCGAAATCGGCTGCAAAGATACTACTTTTTTTCTTCTCCACCGTTTTTTCTTGAAAAAAAATCTTGCCCCGGAGCCTAACTCCCTATCGCTCACCACTTTTATGGGCTTTACAAAATAAGAGTGGCGGCAGGACTTCCAGCCCTGCCGCCACCTTGTTCGCGGTATATTTCATTATTTATCTGAGTCTCTTGAACTGGCAGGTGAAGTGACGCATCAGCTCGGCTTCCCAAGTGATTTCCAGACCGCGCTTGATGGTGTCGCGACGGTCATACACGTTCTTCAGTGCAGCGGCAATCACGTCCATATGGTTGTTGGTATAGACGCGGCGCGGGATGCAGAGACGTACGAAATCGTTGCCGCCGAAGCGGTTCTCGCGGGTCACGGGGTCACGGTCGGCCAACACATATCCGATCTCGCAGGCACGTATGCCGGCTTCGAGGTAAAGCTCGCAGGTGAGCGTCTGGGCCGGGAACTCCTCTTTGGGAATCTGGGTGAGCACCTTGTCGGCATCCACGAAGATGGCATGACCACCGGCGGGACGCTGGTAGGGGATACCGTACTCGTCGAGTTTCTGGGCGAGGTAGTGGACCTGCTTGATACGGGTCTCCACCATGTCGAATTCGATGTTCTCTTTCAGTCCGACAGCCAGTGCGTCCATGTCGCGGCCGTTCATACCACCATAGGTGAGGAATCCTTCGAAGGGAATGCAGAAGAGTTTGGCGCCTTCGTACCACTCCTTCTTGTTGGTGGCGATGAAACCGCCCATATTCACGAGACCGTCTTTCTTGGCGCTCATGGTCATCGAGTCGGCATAGCTGAACATCTCTTTGCAGATCTCGCGAAGGGTCTTGTTCTCATAGCCTTTCTCGCGGGTCTTGATGAAATAGGCGTTCTCGATAAAACGGGCACTGTCGATGTTCACGGGTACGCCGTATTTGTGGCAGAGCTCACAGGTCTCGCGGATGTTCTGCATCGACACGGGCTGTCCTCCCACGGTGTTGTTGGTCACCGTCAGCACCATAAACGGCACTTTGCCCTTGTTCTCGTCCAACACCTTCTGCAGCTTCTCGAGGCTCACATTGCCTTTGAAAGGTACTTCGAGTTGGGTGTCATAGGCCTCGGGGACGGTGACATCGATGGCAAAAGCCTTGCGGCTCTCGATGTGGCCCTTGGTGGTGTCGAAGTGGGCGTTGCCGGGGATAACCATACCCGGCTTCACCAGATAGCTGAACAGCACATTCTCTGCAGCACGGCCTTGGTGGGTGGGGATTACATATTCAAAGCCGGTGAGTTCGGTGATGGTGTCCTTCATGTGGTAGAAGGAGCGGGCTCCGCCGTAGCTCTCGTCGCCCATCATCATGGCGCTCCACTGGCGGTCGCTCATGGCGCCTGTGCCACTGTCGGTGAGCAGGTCGATATAGACATAGTCGCTCTTCAGCATGAAGATGTTGTTGTGGGCTTCAAGGAGCCACTTCTCGCGCTCTTCGCGGGTAGATTTCTTAATGGGTTCGACCATCTTGATTTTCCAAGCTTCTGCAAACGGTAGTTCCATAATTATTGTTTTTTAGGTGTTTATATTATTATTTGTTCATTATTTTCTCGTGTATGGCACCGCAGCCACTCCCCACGATTCCTTGGGTGGCGCCGAACAAAGCCGTTATCTGGCCTTGAAAAACTAAAATATATAGATATCTCTTTTCTTAATATTCAAGAAAAGGGCTGATAATGAAATATCTACGTGTCTTCTGACCATAATTATCTCCACTGCAAATATACATTTTTTTTTCAATACAGCAAATTTTTAGTGCAAAAACTTTCGTTTCCGTGTCGCCCCATCGGCAAGTGAACCATCAAAAAGAGATTGGTTGCCTCCCCTATCCATCGTTCATCAGCCACAAAAAAACTGACCACTAAAAAAAGATAGACTTACCATAGAGTTGATACCTACTTGAGTGCTAGTTACCAGTAACTTAGCTCCTATCATAAATTGGCTTCCCGCCAAAAAATCATCAAAAAAACGTCGACATCGAATACCTATTGATTATCAACCATTTATTGCTAAATTTTAGTTACTTTACCCCTCTCCCCCCTCTAAGAGCCAGTTTTCAGTAGTCGGTGGTTTTCGCTTCTCGGAAATGGTGTCAAGGGTTGGCATTTCTGGAGAGGGGAGGAGGTGCCGGAGAATTGCCTGTTGGGTTATATAAAAAAGAAACGGGGACCACCTTAGGTGATCCCCGTTTTCAATTGCTTGATGGGTACTGTCTTATTGAGCAGCCTCTTCTTCAGCAACAGCCTCAACCTCGAGGGTAGCGGTGTCAAGAGCGTTGTCGAGGTTCTCGGTAGCCTCGTCGATAAGGCTCTCGATCGAAGTGGTGGTCATTTCTTCTTCGGGTTGCTCAGCGGGTTTGGTGTTGTTGCAAGCTGCGAAAGCGAACATGCCAGCAACTGCCATCAGTAACATTACTTTTTTCATTTTGTTTTGTGTTTTAAGGTTATAATATTCTTTTTCTGTTTTCGGGTTGCAAAAGTACATCAAATTATTTATAGGTGTTAAAAATAAAAAGTGAAAATTTCCTAAAATTTTCTTAAATAGCTGATTTATAGTGTGTGTATTTAGGCGTTTTCTTTCCTTCTTTTTATAAAATTAACACAAAATCCGATGCTGTTGTACTGATTTTGAGCGTTTTTAGGGCAGAGGAACGAGGCCGTTGAAACCCATGAAAGCCATGGCGAGGATGCCGGCGGAGACAAGTGCGATGGGAATACCTTTCATTCCCTTGGGTACACCGGTAAGTTCCATCTGCTCACGGATGCCGGCGAAAATGACGAGGGCCAGCGTGAAGCCTACCGAGATGGCAGCGGCATAGATAAGGCTCTGGCCGAGGGTCATCTGCTTCTGCACTACGAGTATGGCGACACCGAGTACCGCACAGTTGGTGGTGATCAACGGCAGAAACACTCCAAGCGCCTGATACAACGCTGGAGCAATCTTTTTGAGTATGATCTCGACCATCTGCACCAAGGCGGCAATCACGAGGATATAGGCGATGGTTTGGAGGTAACCCAAACCAAACGGCACAAGCACATACTGATTCAACAGCCACGTCACCAAAGTGGCAAGTATCATGACGAACAGCACTGCGCCGCCCATTCCGACGGAACTCTTAACATCTTTGGAGACTCCGAGGAAGGGGCATATTCCGAGGAACTGCGAAAGAACCACGTTGTTGACAAAGATGGCTCCGATGATGAGTGCAAAAATTCCAATTTCCATTGTTCTTGTATTTTGTGTTGTTTACTTCTTTTTATTCGATCCAGCCGAGGATGTCGCCTTTCTTGACCATCTGGCCTTGTTTTACACATGTTCCCACAATGCTGCCGGCTCTGGTGGCGGGGACAGTCATCATGCCGTAGGAGGCTTCGATGAAGCATATCACTGCGCCTTCGGCATATTTGGTACCGGGCACGGGCGGCACCGAGGTGTCTTTGAAATCCATCTCCCACAGCAGTCGTCCAGTGGCTGACGCCACTATCGGGGTTGCGTTGGGACGGTTGATGTCAATATAGTTGAATGCGCGCTCGGAAGCTTGCGTGGGAGCCAGCATGACCGGTGCGTTCTTCGCGGCACGCAGTTTCTCGACTTCCTTGTTGAAGCGGTCTTTGGCGATACCGCTCTTGTAGTCGCGATACTGACGGTCGTGCATGGCCAGCTCGAAGAGCTCTTCGTCGTCTTCGCCGCGATCCCAGCCGTTCTCCTCCATCTCCTTGATATATTCGGGCAGTGCGTCGGGATAGAACTCCTGCGGGTTGCCGGTGTAGAACTCCTGGCCGCTCTGTTTGGCGAGTTCCACGATTTCGGGAGCCAACGGTCCGGGCAACTTGCCGGCACGGCCTAATATCATGCTCCACGAGTCTTTGTCTATCTGGCTGAAGCGCGGCTTGCCCTGTGCAAGCGACAGCAGGTTCATCACGGCGATGTTTTTGGTGTATTGGCTGAACGGCGTCACCAGTGGGGGATATCCAAGCATAGGCCAGATATGCTCCACTTCTTGGAACAGCTGTACGGTGAGTTCCTCAAACGACACTTCGGGTTTGCCCGCTTTTTTCAGTGCCATATTGATGGCTCCGTGAACTCCTTTCAGGTCGCTCATCATGCTTCCCATCATACCGCCCGGCAGGCCGCAGCCAACCAGCAGAGAGGTGCTTATGCGGTTGCCCGGGTTGATGTAAAGTCCGAGGAAGTCATCGACGAACTCCTGGGTAAGCTTGCGGGCTTCCATATAGGCTTCCATGTTGATGTCTTTCACCAGGAATCCTGCATCTTTCAGCATCGCCTGAACTGAGATGACATCGGGATGGACCATTCCCCACGACAGCGGCTCCATGGCGCAGTCGATAACGTCGGCACCGGCTTTGGCCACTTCGAGAGTCGAGGCCATAGAGAGTCCGGGACCCGTGTGACCGTGGTACTGCACTTTGATGTGCGGATATTTCTTCTTCATCTCGTAGACGAGTTTGCCGAGCGTAGCCGGACGGCCGACGCCTGCCATGTCTTTCAGGGCAATTTCGTCAGCTCCGAACTCGACCAGCTTATCGACGATGGACATGTAATATTCAACAGTGTGTATCGGAGAGTGGGTAATAGAGAGTGCAGCCTGCGATATCATTCCGGCCTCTTTGGCATATTTCACCGAGAGTTCGAGATTGCGGGGGTCGTTCAGTCCGCAGAAGGAACGCATGATATCTACACCTTGCGCTTTCTTTACCTTGCACATCAGTTGGCGGACATCTTTCGGCACGCCGTACATACGCAGTCCGTTGAGGGCACGCTCGAGCATGTGGGTCTGTATTCCGGCCTTGTTGAACTCTTTGGTCCAGGCCCTTACTGCCTTGTTGGGATTCTCGCCATACATAAGGTTTACCTGCTCGAAGGCGCCTCCATTGGTCTCGATGCGGTCAAAACAGCCCATGGAAACGATAACCGGGGCGATTCTTACCAACTGGTCGACACGTGGCTGATATTTTCCTGAAGACTGCCACATATCACGGTAAACAAGGCTAAATTGTATTTCTCGTGCCATAAAATATTACCTTTCTTTATATCTATTATACTGATTCACAACTGGTCGCATAATTTTATGCGACTTTTATTCCGATAGCAAAGATACGAATTATTTTTTATAATACGCAAGAAAAAAATAATTTTTCTGCATTTTGTGTTGTCTGCCGAGCCACTTCGTCAAGTGTCAAATCCTTTATGGCAGCCACTTTTCGGGCCACTTCAACGATGTAGGCCGACTCGTTGCGCTTGCCTCTGTGGGGAACGGGGGCGAGGTAGGGTGCGTCGGTTTCGAGGACGATATTTTCAATGGGGACAGCGGCAACAACGTCGGCCATAAGGGATTTTTTATAGGTGACCACTCCGCCGATGCCGAGATAAAAGCCGTGTGAGACAGCGCATAACGCTTGCTTCACTGTGCCGCTGAAGCAGTGGAGAACACCTCCCGGTTGCTGCTCTGCAAACTCTTTTTCGATGAGGTGGAAGAAGTCGTCGTATGCGTCGGATTCCCCGTCTTTGGCATTGCGCAGGTGCAGGCTCACTGGCAGATGACGCTCCAGTGCCCAGCGTAATTGACAACGCAGAACTTCATTCTGCTCTGCGGCGTAGGTCATATCCCAATAATAGTCGAGGCCAATCTCTCCAATGGCGACGAAACGTTCTGGATATTCCGCCAGCCAACGCGACACTTCCGCCAACTCTGACTGGTAATTTGCGTCAACAGAGGTCGGGTGCAGCCCCATCATAGGGTAACAGACACCTTCATAGTCATCGACCATGCTCATCAGGGCGGAATGTTCTTTGCTATCTACGGCTGGAAGCAGTATCTTAGATACTCCACACTCAAGTGCCCGTGCCATCACCTCACGCCGATCAGCATCAAACTCTTCGCTGTAGAGATGAGAATGAGTGTCTATCAGTACGTGGCTGTTCATTGTTTTTGGTATCTTATAAGTTCGGTGAGCGCATCATAAACGTGCAGTAGTTCGGGGTTCCCTTCCAGCATCGCCCGCTGGCGCTCAATGGTGGCGCGGTCGTCCCTGGCGGCAGGACCGGTTTGCAGTGTGCTGAGGTTGCCAGATGACACTTGGCTGGCGGTGGCTTGGATGATTGGTAGGAGTACTGAAAAATCGATATTTCTGGAAGACAGAAACTGTTCTGCTGAAGCATTCAGTGAATTTACAAAGTTGTTGACGAACACTGCCGCCAGATGTGTCCACTTCCGTTGCTCGCAGTTCATCGTATAGATATGTTCTGAAATCATGGATGCGAGTAGTCGTATTGCGCGGAAAGTCTTGTCGTCGCTGCCTTCTATGCAGATCGGTAATGAAGAATAGTCCATAACCTTGCCTTTCACAAAGGAGGTGGGACTCCAAAGCACTCCGTATGAACTCGATGTGTCGCGGAGAATATCTGCCGAAACGCTGCCGGAAGTGTGTACTACCAACGAGTCGCCAAGTTTCAGCTGGTCAGCAACGCAGGAAATGGCATCGTCGGTTACTGCTATGATGTAACAGTCTGCCAATCCCACAGTCTCTTGCAGCGAGGTGGTAGCACGACAACCAAGAACTTTAGCCAAGTCATCGGCGTGATCGGCATTTCTTGACCATACAACCGTCACCACTGCTCCTGCCTGCTTGAAAGCCAATCCTAAATGGGTTGCCACATTGCCGGAGCCGATCAGTGCGATTTCCATTGGTCAGAATAAAGGTAAATCTCTATTTCGAGGATGCGAGGTTTATTCTATAATGATATTTGCAAGTTGATGGCCGCAATCAATATTCGTCTTCTTCAAAGAAGAAATCCTCTTTTGTCGGGTAGTCTGGCCATATATCTTCGATTGTTTCGTATTGCTCACCCTCATCCTCAATCTCTTGTAAATTCTCAATCACCTCCATAGGGGCACCTGTACGCTGAGCATAGTCTATAAGTTCTTCCTTGGTGGCAGGCCAAGGCGCATCTTCCAATTTTGAAGCCAATTCAAGTGTCCAATACATAATTAATACGATCTAGTTGTTATCTATATTATTGTGTTTCAGTTATTAGTTAGCGATATATGCGCTACAATTATTTTGCAAAAATACACCTTTTCTTATAAAAGACAAACTATAATGCTATATTTTTTTGAAAGTTTCTTCAAATCCTTGTGCTACAACCAGTTTGCGTGATAACACAAAGAGGTAGTCCGACAAACGGTTGAGATACCTCATCAACAACGGCTCCACTGGGGCTTCTTCGGCCAACGAGACCACTCTCCTCTCGGCTCGCCGGCACACACAGCGTGCCACATGGCATTGTGCTCCGGCTACACTCCCTCCAGCGGTAACGAAACTCCTCAACTTTGGCAGCTCTGTCTCGTATGCGTCAATCCATTGTTCCAATTTTGCTATGTCAGATTCGGACAGTTGCGGCATCTTGTCGTAAAGGTCCCCCGGCTCGGTGGCAAGGAGGGTCTGCACGGTGAAGAGGTCGTCCTGTATGGTTTTCAGTTGGGTGTAGATTGCCTCGCTGAGGGGCTTGGCATATTCGGCCACAAGTCCCACATGGGAGTTCAATTCATCGACTGTCCCGTACGATTCTACCCTCAGGTCGTCTTTCTTCACTCGGGTTCCTCCTACCAGTGAGGTGGTCCCTTTGTCTCCGGTCTTTGTATATACGCCCATTACATAACCCTTTCTACTGACTTCACTTCAGGGATGGCATTTTTTACTGCGGTCTCTATGCCTTGCTTCAGCGTCATCATGGCGTGTGGGCAGGTTCCGCAATGGCCTTGCAACCTGACCATCACCACCCCTTCGTTGGTCATATCTACATATTCTACATCGCCTCCGTCCTGTTGGAGATATACCCTTATCTGGTCGAGGGCGTTCTTTACTTTTCTTTCTATTACTACTTTCTCCTCGTCTGTCATGGTTGTGTTATTTAGTGTTCTCTAATTTGCAAATCTCTTTTATCGTGTTTTCGGCCACTGCCATAAAGGCCTCGCTTTCGGGAGTGGAAGTGTCGGACCACAGCGCCACCGGCTTGCCGTTGTCGCCGCTCTCGGCTATGCTCTGCACCAACGGGATTTCGCCCAGCAACGGTATCTCCATCTCTTCGGCCAGTCTGCGGCAACCGCCTTTGCCGAAAATGTAATACTTGTTATTGGGCAACTCGGCGGGCGTGAAATAGGCCATATTCTCCACAAATCCCAACACGGGTATGTCTATGCCCGGATTGCGGAACATCTCTACGCCTCTCACCACATCGGCCAGCGCCACTTGCTGCGGCGTGCTCACGATGATGGCTCCGGTCACGGGCAGGGTTTGCGCTATGGTGAGCTGTATGTCTCCTGTTCCCGGAGGCATATCCACCACGAGGTAGTCGATCTCGTCCCACCACGTCTCGGTGAGGAGTTGCTTGAGTGCCCCGCTGGCCATCGGCCCTCTCCACACTATGGCTTTGTCAGTGTCTACCAGGAATCCGACGGACATCAGTTTTATGTTGTATTTCTCCACGGGCACCATATAGGTCTTGTCGCCGTGTTTCTCGCCGTATATGTCTTCTTGCTGGATGTTAAACATGATAGGAATGGAAGGGCCGTAGATGTCGGCGTCTATCAGTCCCACTTTGGCTCCGGTCTTGGCCAGAGATACAGCCAAATTCACCGCTACGGTGCTCTTTCCTACTCCTCCTTTGCCGCTGGCTACCAGTATGGTGTGCTTTATGTTGGGGAACATCTCCTCGGGACTTGGCTGCTCTATCTTACGGATGGTGAGGTTCACCGTGACGTTGGCGTTGCGGTCCACATATTCGTGTATTGCATTCACACAATCGTCGCTCATCCGTTGCTTCATCGGACATCCGGCGGTGGTAAGCACCAGGTCGAAGGTGACTTTCAATCCCTCGATGGCGATATTCTCAATCATCCCTAACTCTATGAGATTTCTCCCGAGGTCGGGGTCGTTCACATGGCTCAATGCCATTTCTATTTGTGTCTTTGTAATGCTCATTTTTATTGTGTTTATGTTTTCTCTATTCGATTTCGTCAGTCTCCCAGCAGTTCTGCCAGTTTGGCCGCCAGTTCTTCTCCTCTCAGTTTGGTGGCGATCACTCGCCCTTCTCTGTCGATCAATACGGTGTGCGGTATCGAGCTCACGCCGTATGACCGTCCTCCGCTGGAGGTCCATCCGTTGAGGTCGCTTACATGGTTCTCCCATACTTGCCCCGTGTTTGCTATGGCATTTATCCATGCGTTGCGGTCTTTGTCGAGCGACACGCTATAGACGTCGAAGCCTTTGTCTTTGTATTTATTGTACAACCTCACCACGTTGGGCATCTCGGCTCGGCAGGGAGCGCACCACGAGGCCCAGAAGTCTATCAGCACCACTTTCCCTCTCAGCGAGCTGAGCTTCCTGATGTTTCCGTCCTTGTCTTTCATCGCTATTTCGGGGGCCTGTGAGCCTGCCTTCATCGTGGTAGCCACTTTCTGCGCCACATTAGCTACAAAGATGTCGTCGGAATTGTCTTTCTCCAGACTGTGTAGCACTTTCTCGTACAGCTCTATGTTGTTCTGGTAGTCGTCGTCGAAGTAGGTTACCAGGAATGCGGCCATCAGGCAGTCGCTATTGTTGGCTATCAGCTGTTTAATGTTTTGACGTTCTTTCAGCTGTATCTGCTGCTGTTCCCGGGTTATCTCTTGCCTGCGGGCTTCGCTGGTCTCGGGGGCTGAGTATTCTGCATTCGTGCGTTTGAGGCCGGCGAGCGTGGCATAGCGCTCGGCGTTGAATTGCTGGTACAGCGTCATGTTTTTCGACCCTTTGGCTCCCTCCAGTTTCAGGTAGCCGAAGTCTTTGTCGTATCTTATGGTAAGGTCTATTTCTTTGTCTTTCGGCGTTATCATCACATGCAACCGGTCGCGTCCCACTCCGTCGGGTTGTAGCAGGAAGAGGGTGTTTTTCGTTACCTCAAGTGTCAGGCTGAATTTCCCGTCTTTCGGCAGTTGCAGCCTTGCCCGTTCCTGTAGTTTGTTGCCCACTGCTTCGAGCACCATCATGTTGGTCCCTTCGTCTATCCCTTTTATTACACCTTTCAGCGTCACGGACTTCGCACTCAGCGGAAGGGCTGCTATCAGCGCTATGATTACTATTATCAGTTGCCTTATCTTCATTGTTTCTTTGTTTTTGTTGTCTTACTGCCCAGCACCTGCGCCAGCTCATGGTCGGTGGTGGCATATATCTTGTAGAAGGTGGCGGTGCCGAAGAGGTTGTCGGCAATGTAGGCCTTCAATGTAGTTCGTATCAGTTTGTCGTATTTTCTTGCACTCTTGGCGTCATATTTTGCATTTTTTCTTTCTCCATATGCTACAAGTTCCTGTAGTAGCACGTCGCTCACCTCGAAGTTCTTCACAAAGGCATCGGCACTCGGATAGCTCTTTCTCAGCTCTTTGAGGTTCTTGGCTACGTAGTCCAGCGCCAGGTCGTTTATGCACGACTTGTTCAGCAAGGCGTTGAAATATATAAGGTTGGAGTCTTTGAGGTAGGAGAGGACCTTGTCGGGGAATATGCCGCCTCCGCCGTATACAACACGCCCTTTCTTGGTGTAGTATTTGGTGGAATCGGTCAACTCCGACACTATCGAGTCGCTTTCCATCTCTTCCAGCATCCTCGTGAGGTAGCTGGTGTAATACTCGTCGGTCCCTTTGTCGTAGGGCCTCTGGATACAGCGCCCCGAAGGGGTGTAGTATCTCGCTATTGTGAGCCACACGGCACTTCCGTCGGCGAGGTCGAATTGTTGTTGTACCAGCCCTTTGCCGAAACTACGCCGCCCCACAATGATTCCTCTGTCGTTGTCTTGTATGGCTCCAGCCACCACCTCGCTGGCGCTCGCCGACATCTCGTCGATCATCACCACCACTTCGCCGCTGTAGAAGGACTCCCGGTCTGAATAGGTGTTCCTCCTCCTCTGATGGGCTCCGTCGGTATACACTATCAAGTCACCCTTGTCGAGGAGGTCGTTGGCCATCTGCACTGCTATCTCCAGCAGTCCGCCCCCGTTGCCGCGCAGGTCTATTATCAGGCGGGTCATCCCTTGCTCTTTCAATGAGGCAAGGGCTTTATGGAAATCCCGGTAGGTGGGGCCAATGAATTTCGTGACTTTTATGTAGCCGGTCTCCCCGTCTATCATTCCACTATAGGGAACGCTGGGCGTGTTTATCGCGTCGCGTGTGATTTCGCACCTCAGCGGCTTTGACTCTCCGTAGCGTTCCAGGGTCAGCACCACCTTGGTGCCGCGGTTCCCTCTTATCTTCTTCACCACGTCATCGCTCTTCATCTTCACTCCGCTCACCGTCGTAGTGTCTACTTTTATGATCCGGTCGCCCGGCTCCACTCCGGCTCTCGCGGCGGGACTTCCCTCCATCACCTGGCTGGCTCTCACCGTGTCGTTGATATGCCGCAACACCACTCCGATGCCGTCAAAGCCGCCTTGCAGCTCTTCTTCTTGCTTTGACAGCTCTTCTTTTGAGAAATAATGGCTGTGAGGGTCCATACCCATAAGCAGTCCGTTGAGCATCGCGCTCTGCGCAGAGTCGCTCTCTATCTTATCTACATATTCGTTGTCGATAAGTCTTGTGAGTTCCTCGAGCTTGCTCACCTGCTCTTCCGTTCCTCCCTTCTTGTCTTTGCTCAGCAGCGGCGCCAGCATAACGCCGCCTACCACACCCAGCAACATCGCCAGCAACACTATACTTTTCCCTGTGGTGTTGTTCTCGTTCATCTTCCTCTATTTTTGCAAAAAGGTGCAACCGCAGCGGCTGCACCTTTGCCGTATCTCTCCTGCCTCCGCTTACAGCAGCTTTTTCTTCAGGTTCAATATCATGTCCTCGGTCATCTTCGCCAAGTCGTACTGCGGGTTCCAGCCCCACTCTTTCCTGGCGCACGAGTCGTCCATCTTGTTCGGCCAGCTGTCGGCTATAGCCTGCTTGATGGGTTCGGGCTCATAGCGCATCACGAAGTTGGGGTAGTGCTTCTTTATCTCGGCGTATATGATTTCGGGGTCGAAACTCATCGACGTCACGTTGAACGAGTTGCGGTGCTGCAGCTTGCTCGCATCGGCCTCCATGATATCGACCATCGCCTTCAGCGCGTCGGGCATGTACATCATGTCCATATAGGTCCCCTGCTTCAGCGGGCACACAAACTCTTCGCCCTTCACTGCCGCATAGTAGATCTCCACTGCGTAGTCCGTCGTGCCGCCGCCGGGAAGCGTCTGGTGACTGATCAGTCCAGGGAACCTCACCGACCTCGTGTCAACGCCGAACCTCGTGAAATAGTAGTCGCTCAGCAGCTCGCCTGTGACTTTCGTCACGCCGTATATGGTGTTGGGCCTCTGTATCGTGTCCTGTGGCGTGTTGTCGTGTGGCGTCGAAGGACCGAAGGCTCCTATAGAGCTCGGCGTGAACACAGCACATCCGAACAGCCTCGCCACCTCTAGGCAGTTCACCAGCGAGCCGATTCCCACATTCCATCCCAGCATCGGGTTCAACTCTGCCGTGGCACTCAGGATGGCAGCCAGATTATAGATCGTGTCTATTTGGTAATTCTTTACCGCAGCTGCAATCTGCATGATCTGTGTTGAGTCTATCCTCTCTATCGGGCCTCTCTCGTAGGGATCTCCCTTCAGCGGCCTCAAGTCGCTGCACACCACATTGTCGTTGCCGTAGATGTCGCGCAGCACTCTCGTCAGTTCCGAACCGATCTGTCCGCCTGCGCCCACAATCAATATCTTTTTCATAATCTCTAAATGTTATAGTTTCGGCTTCCGGGGCGGTGGCCCTTGGCCGCCGCCCCTCCGCCATTCTTATCCTTCTATCTCTTTTCTTACCTTCTTGAACGCCTCGATGCACTTGTCCAGATGCTCATGCTCGTGCGCAGCACTTATCTGCACCCTGATTCTCGCCTGACCCTTCGGAACAACAGGATAGTAGAAACCAGTCACAAAAATACCCTCCTCCTGCATCTTCGCCGCATACTTCTGGCTCTTAGCAGCGTCGTAAATCATCACCGCACAGATTGCGCTCTCGCTCGGCTTGCAGTCAAAGCCCTCCTCCTTCATCCTTCTCAGGAAGTAGTCCGTGTTTTCATGCAGCTTGTCCTGCAACGCGTTCGTCTCGCTCATCATCTCAAACATCCTGATACCTGCCGCCACAAGGCCCGGCGCCATCGAGTTCGAGAACAGATAAGGACGGCTCCTCTGCCTCAGCATGTCTATAATCTCCTTCCGTCCAGTGGTAAATCCGCCCATGGCACCGCCAAACGCCTTGCCCAGCGTGCCGGTCAGTATCTCAATCTTGCCCCTCAAATTGTAACGCTCCGTAACACCACGGCCCGTCTTGCCCACCACTCCGGCCGAATGGCTCTCGTCAACCATTACCATCGCGTCATATTTCTGCGCCAGCTCATAAATCTTGTCCAACGGGCACACATTGCCGTCCATCGAGAACACTCCGTCCGTCACTATCACCCTGAACCGGTTCTTCTGCGCAGCCTTCAGCTGCTCCTCCAAATCTGCCATGTCAGCATTCGCATAACGGTACCTCTGAGCCTTGCACAGCCTCACACCGTCAATAATCGAGGCATGGTTTAGCGCATCGCTGATGATAGCGTCCTCCTCCGTCAGCAGCGGCTCAAACACACCACCGTTAGCGTCAAAGCACGCCGCATAAAGAATCGTGTCCTCCGTGCCGAAAAACTCGGCAATCTTCCTCTCTAGCTCCTTGTGCAGATCCTGGCAGCCGCAGATAAAGCGGACGCTAGCCATACCGTAGCCCCTTGCATCCATACCCTTCTTCGCAGCCTCTATCAGCTCCTTGTTATCAGCAAGACCCAGGTAATTGTTCGCGCAGAAGTTCAGGCACTTCTTGCCCTTCACCATAATTTCGGCTCCCTGAGCACTCTCAATGATTCTTTCGTGCTTGTAAAGTCCGGCAGCTTCGATTTCTGCCAACTCTTTCTGAAGATGTTCCTGAAATTTAGTGTACATAATTTCAATATTTTAGTTAATACTTATTATAAGTTAATCCTTAATATAATAGACTGCAAAGATACACATTATTTTCAAATAAACAACACCGACCCCCAATTTTAACATTTTCCCCCAGTTCCATAATTTCTATAGGTTATATAATTTCTATAGTACCTATAGTGACCATAGTTACTATTGCTCTCTCCTCTCAATACCACGCCGCCACAATAAAACCTATGCCTCTACCACAATGATGCGGCTCTCTTCAATTTTACCCCTCTCGGGAGCCGGAAGTCCGTGGCCAAACTCATGCGGACCACGCAGGATGCGCACCTCGTCGTAGAGGCTGCTCGCCAGAAATGCGTCCAGTATCTGACGTCCTCCCTCTATTATAACACTCTGAATCTTACGCTTATATAACTCGTCCAACACCACTTGAGGACTCTCTGCCCCCAGGTGTAGCCAATGTTCCGGCACCCCCCTCAGTCTCCCCCTCCGGTCGAGCACCACAGGCTGCGGTGCCGGCCCGCAGTAATGCCTCGGCGTCAGGCGCGGCTGGTCATCAATGAAAGTCTGCGAACCAACCACTATTGCCGCCTCCTCTGTCCGCCATCTGTGCGAAAGGCGATCCTGCTCGGGAGTCGTAATCCAATAAGGCTTGTAGTCGGGAGCCATGAATCCGTCGGCGCTCTCGGCCCATTTCAGTATCACGTAGGGCCGTCTCTTCTCCATGAAGGTAAAAAACCTCTTGTTGAGTTTTCTTCCCTCCTCTTCCAGCACATGCCGCACCACCTCGATGCCTGCGGCATCAAGTTTGGCGAAGCCGCCGCCGTCAACCAGCGGGTTGGGGTCGTCGTTGCAGCACACCACTCGCCGGATGCCTTTCTCCACCACCAAGTCGGCACATGGCGGCGTCTTCCCGTAGTGGCTGCAGGGTTCCAGGTTGACATAGAGTGTCGCGCCGCGCGCTGTCTCGTCGTCAAGCCTCAGCAGGGCGTTCCTCTCGGCATGGTTGCCGCCATATTGCTGGTGGAAGCCTTCGGACAGCACTTCGCCATCCTTCACCACCACACAGCCCACCATCGGATTGGGCCTTACCCTCCCAAGTCCGTTGGCTGCCAGCTGCAGGCAGCGACGTATATGCCGCTCGTCGTCGGTCATTTAGAACTCTGCGGTCTTGGGAGTTCTCGGGAACGGTATGACGTCGCGGATGTTCGCCATGCCGGTAACGAAGAGAATCAGACGCTCGAAGCCGAGTCCGAAACCTGCATGGGGGCAGGTGCCGTAGCGGCGGGTGTCGAGATACCACCACATATCTTTCATCGGTATGTTGAGCTCGTTGATGCGGGTCATCAGCTTGTCGTAGTCCTCCTCTCTCACCGAGCCGCCTATGATCTCGCCGATCTGCGGGAACAGCACGTCGGTGCCTTGCACCGTCTTGCCGTCGGCGTTCTGCTTCATGTAGAAAGCCTTTATCTCCTTGGGATAGTCGACCATGATGACGGGCTTCTTGAAATGCTCCTCCACGAGGAAACGCTCGTGCTCGCTGGCGAGGTCCACGCCCCAATAGACGGGGAACTCGAACTTGTGGCCTTTCGCCACGGCCTCTTCCAGTATGGTGATAGCCTCGGTGTAGGGCAGGCGCACAAAGTCGGTAGAGATTACGCTCTGCAGACGTTCTATGAGCCCTTTGTCGATCATCTTGTTCAGGAAGTCGAGGTCGTCCTTGCAGTGGTCAAGTGCCCATTTCACGCAGAACTTGATGAATTCCTCTTCCAGTGCCGTCAGGTCGTCGAGGTCGTAGAATGCCATCTCGGGCTCCACCATCCAGAACTCGGCGAGGTGGCGCGGAGTGTTGCTGTTCTCGGCACGGAAGGTGGGGCCGAAGGTGTAGATGGAACCCAGAGCCGTGGCTCCCAGCTCGCCTTCCAGTTGTCCGCTGACGGTCAGCGATGTCTGCTTGCCGAAGAAGTCCTGCTCGTAGTCTATGCTGCCGTCCTCTTTCTTGGGCAGGTTGTTGAGGTCCATCGTGGTCACTTGGAACATCTCGCCGGCTCCTTCGCAGTCGGAGGCGGTGATGAGTGGGGTGTGGAAATAGTAGAAGCCTTTCTGGTGGAAGAAGGTGTGAATGGCGTAAGCCATCTCGTGGCGTATGCGGCACACGGCGCCGAAGGTGTTGGTGCGCATGCGCAGGTGTCCTATCTCGCGCAGGAACTCCATGGAGTGTCCTTTCTTCTGCAGGGGATAGGTCTCGGGGTCGGCAGTGCCGTAGAGCTCGAGGCTCTGGGCCTGCATCTCCACGCTCTGGCCGGCTCCCTGGCTCTCCACCAGTGTTCCGACGGCTCCGATGCACGCTCCCGTGGTGATTTTCTTCATCAGTTCTTCGTCAACTTGCGTTGGGTCTATGACTATCTGCAGGTTGAGAATGGTGGAACCGTCGTTGAGGGCGATGAAGGCTACATTTTTGTTGCCGCGCTTGGTCCTCACCCAGCCTTTCACACATATCGTGCTTCCTATCGCCACATTTGCGCTCCCGTCCAGGAGTTTCTTTATCTCTATCCGTTTCATTGGTATTTTATGTTTTTTTGTTGCGTATAATTATTTTTGTTCTTTATGCAATTTGCTCATTTCCACGTCGAAGCTGTATTTCACGAGTTGGTCTTCCTTATCGCGCCGGCACACGAGTAGAGTGTCCTCGTCGGCTGCCACGATATATCCGTCAAGCCCTTCGAGCACCACGGCACGGCTCTTGTTCTCGGAGATATGCACCACACAGTTCTTCAGGTCATAGGAGAACACGTTGCCGCCGAGGATGACATTGCCGTTGGAGTCTTTGGTGCAGGTCTCATAGAGCGAATCCCAGGTTTCCACGTCGCTCCATCCGAATCCGGCTTCCATCACCTCCACATTGTCGGCCTTCTCCATGATGCCGTAGTCGGTGGATATGGATTCGCAGATGGAATAGACTCGCTCTACCTCCTCGTCGCTCGAGAGGCTTCCCAGTCTCCGTTGGCCGGTCTCCTCGTTGCCGAAGAAGAGGTTGGAGACTCCGGGCAGATATTGCTCGAAGGCTTTCTTCAGCACGTCAAGACGCCAAATCAGGATACCCGTGTTCCAGAAGAACTCGCCGCTTATGATGAACTGGCGAGCCATCTCCACTGGCGGCTTCTCGGTGAAGGTCACCACCGTGTGGACATTCTTGGCTGACTCAAGGGTCGGTTCTTCACGGTATTGGATATAGCCGTATTTTGTATTGGGATTGGTGGGTTTGGCTCCCACGGTAAGAATCCAGTCGTGCTCTGCTGCCAACTCCAAGGCCTGCTTCATATTCTCGACATAGCGGTTCTCGCCGAACACGGCGTGGTCCGACGGGGTCACTATTATCTCGGCATCCTTGCAGCGCTCTTCTATGACGCTGGCTGCGTAGGCTATGCATGCTGCGGTGCCGCGCCGTATGGGTTCGCCCAGCACCTGGTAGTCTTCCAGATTGCCTATCTGCTGGCGTACCTTGTCCTCATAGCCGTGTGAAGTGACTATGATTATATTCTTGCGAGGGCAGATCTTCTCCATGCGGCGGAAAGTGGTCTGCAGCATTGATTCGCCAGTTCCCATGATGTCGAGGAACTGCTTGGGACGGTCGGCTTTGGCCATAGGCCAGAAACGTGTGCCCACGCCACCGGCCATAATAATGCAATAGTAGTTGTCTTTCATACACTTACCTCCCCTTTGATATGTGGATGCGGGTCATAGCCCACAAGTGTGAAATCGTCGTAGTCGAAGGCGAGAATGTCTTTCTTCTCGGGATTGAGGAGCATCTGCGGTAGCTGACGCGGCTCGCGTGTGAGCTGGAGGCGGCACTGGTCGAGGTGGTTCTTGTAGATGTGGGCGTCGCCGAGAGTGTGGACGAACTCGCCGGGCTTCAGGTCACAGACCTGTGTCATCATCAAGGTGAGGAGGGCGTAGCTGGCGATGTTGAAGGGGACGCCGAGGAATATGTCGGCACTGCGTTGGTAGAGCTGGCAGCTCAGACGGCCGTTGGCCACGTAGAACTGGAAGAGTATGTGGCAGGGCGGGAGAGCCATCTCGTCGAGCTCGCCGACGTTCCACGCCGAGACGAGGAGCCTGCGGGAGTCGGGGTTATGCTTTATCTGGTCAACCACCTGGAGAATCTGGTCAACCGTCTCGCCGTTCTTTTTGCCCCAGCTACGCCACTGATGGCCGTATATGGGACCCAGACTGCCGTCGGGGCGCGCCCACTCGTCCCATATTGTGACTTTGTGGTCGTGGAGATACTTCACATTGGTGTCGCCTTGCAGGAACCACAGCAGTTCGTATATAATGGAACGCAGGTGCAACTTCTTGGTGGTGAGGAGAGGAAATCCCTCCTCGAGGTTGAAACGCATCTGATGGCCGAACACGCTGACGGTGCCCGTTCCCGTGCGGTCTTCCTTCTCCACTCCCTCGCTCAACACCCGTTCCAGCAAATCCAAATATTGTCTCATTATTTCTTCGTATTCTTACTTAAGTATAACGTTCAATTGATGTTTTTATTGTGTGTCGCCGTCATCTTTTTTGGAGAGTTTGGCCAAACCCACCTTGGCCAAGGCTTTGGATATAATGGCGTTGACCTCCTGGGAGATGCGCAGGCGGTAGATGGCCCACACGGCGAGCAAGCCTATGAGAAGGCTTTTTGCCACGGCATCGGAGATGATGAGCCATACGTTGCCGGATGTGGTAAACCTGCCGATGGTAAGACGCCAGAGCCAGTCGAGTCCTACCACTGCTGCGGCGACGCCGAGGACTTTCAGGTGGCCGAGAGTCAGGATGTTCACATGCTCCTTTATGGCGAGGAAGAGGAGCAGCACAGAGAAATATACGAAATAGGAGAAGAGAGTGGCAGTGGCCGCCCCGTTGATTTCCCAGAAGGGGATGAGGAGTGCGTTGAAGGCGATGGCGGAGGCTGTGAGCAGGATGACCATGGCGAGAGTCCAGCGGTAGCGGCGGGAGTAGGTCAGCACGTCGGTGCTGATGGAGAGAGTGCTGTTGACCACCTTGGCGAAGCCGAGGATGAGGACCACGCCGATGCCGTCCACATATTCGCTGCCGTTGGGGATGACGGCGAAGAGGGCAGAGAGATTGATCCAGATGAAAGCCAAGAGAATGGCGCTTACGAGGAACTGGTGGAGAGAGATTTTTTTGCAGAGGCGGGAAATCTCAGAGGGGATTCCGGCTTTGACCGCTTCGGCCACGAGAGGACGGCTTATGGCACCGAGGGAGCGGTAGGGTACCTCGACAACATTGGCGATGTAGAAGCCGATGGTATAGACACCCGTGGCTGCGAGACCCACCTTGGCACCGAGGAAGAGAGTGTTAAGGAGCGGGACGTTGCCGGCCATGATGGTGACAGTCATAAAGAGAGTGTAGCGCAGCATGTCGGAGAGGAGCCCGCCTTTGACGTAGGGCCAGTCGATACGCCAGGAGATATTGCCGATGCGTATAAGGTAGAAGAAGTTGAGAATCATGGCGAAGCCCCAGGAGCAGCAGAATATACACACGAAAACGTCGAGAGAGATGACACCGTGGCCGTAGAGGAGGTAGGCAGCGAGATTGACCACGCGGACTACGATTTCACGCACCACACGTGGGACGGTGATTCGCATGAGGACGTTGGCGTTGGTCTCGAAGACCGTCATATAGAGCGTGAAAAAGGTGAGAGGGAGCAGGAGGTAGTAGTAGTTGGCGAGGAGAGGGGAGCGTTCGGAGTAGAAGCCTGTAATCCATTGGCGACCGAGGAGGAGGACGGCGGAGACTGCGATGAGTCCCACCATGGGGATGAGGAGGCTCCAGCCGAAGATGCCGTGGTTTTTGTTGCCGTCTTTGAAGTAGGGAAAGAAGCGGATGATGGAGGCGTTGGTGCCCAGCTGTGCGATGGCGGCGAAGAGAACGGCGGCGTCGACCATCACGCGGGTGAGGCCGATTTCCTCCTTGGAGAGGCAGTCGGTGAGGACAAAGAAGGTGGTAAAGAAGCCGATGGCCACGCCGATGTAGTTGGCGATGGCCCCTTTGATGCTTTGTCTGGCTACGATACCCATTTTTTATAATTCAAAAATAGTAAAAAGAATAACGGAGAAAAAAGGGATTTATTGCCTTGAGGAGCAAAAAAGACTATAAAAAGCCGAGAAAGGGTTTATGGGAGAGGGTTTTTATTGAGAGATTGGCGGCTGGGGAGAGTCGGGGACGACGACAGTCCGGGTGTCGGGAGAGGGGAGGAGGAACTGGAGAGAGGAGCCGTCGGGGCGGACTTCGAGGGAGACGGGCGAGCCTAGGAGTAGCGGGAGGTTGGGGGAGCCGTGTCCGGCGGGGAAGCCGCAGAGGACGGGGATATTGTAGGCCTGGAGATATTGCAGGAGCATGGCTTCGGGAGAGGGGAAGGAGAACTCGTCGTTGCAGTCGGTGAACTGGCCGAGGATGACAGCGCTGCAGCGGTCGAGGACGCCGGCACGGAGGAGGAGAGTGAACTGGCGGTCGATGTTGTGCATGGTCTCTTCGACATCCTCGATGAAGAGGACGAGGCTGTCGGAGGTTGTGGGGTCGGCAGGAGTGTGGAGGTTGGCGGAGAGAGTGGAGAGGTTGCCGCCGACGAGAATGCCGGAGGCTTTGCCGGTGACGTTGAGAGGATGTGGCGGGAGCTGGTAGAGCGGGAGAGAGCCGAAGAGGAGGTCGCGGAGGAGGAGAGAGGAGGAGTCGTTGCCGCCGAGTGCGAGGAATGAGGACATGGTGGCGTGGAGCGAAGGGACACGGGCGTTGGATAGGAGGCCGTGGAGGGTGGTGATGTCGCTGAATCCTACGAGCCACTTGGGATGGGAGGCCCAGAGAGAGGGAGGGAGGCTGTCGATGAGGTGGATTGTGCCGTAGCCGCCGCGGTTGCAGATGACGGCCTTGATGGAAGAGTCGGCGAGAGCCCAACGGATGTCGGCGAGACGCTCGGCGACGGTTCCGGCGTATTCGCCGGCGAAAGATTTGCCGACATTGGGGCCGATGAGAGGTTCGAGGTTCCAGGAGCGGAGGAGGTCGGCGGTGCGGAGGACGTTGTCCATGGGTGTGAAATAGGCCGGGGAGATGAGAGCGACGCGGTCGCCGGGTTGGAGGAAGGGAGGCTGTTGGATGGAAGAGGCGATAGGATGTGTCATCGGCTGAAGGGATTTTTTGCTGCAAGAGATTAAAAGACAGACGATTGTCAGGAGAAGGAGTGCTGGGAAGAGGGTTCTCAGGGTGCGCATGTGGCGGAGATGAAAGGTTGATGTTGTGAAAGGAATAACGGCGAGGGGAGTTTTTTATTGTGCGAAGGGGGTAAATGTTTGGGGAAGGAGGGGCGAAAACTTGAAGGTGGTTTTGAGTTTTCTGATAGGGAAATACAGAAAAGGTGTACGGGAGACGCATAATAGGCGGGAATTGGGGTTAAGAGACTGATAATAGGAGTATTACGTTTGTGGAACTTTTTTTGATGATTTTTTGACGAGAGGGCTATTTTTGGTAAATGCTAACTAGCTGGCAACTAGGACACAAGTAGGTATCAACTCTATGGTAAGTCTATGGTTAAATTAGTGGTCAGTGGTTTGCTCTTTGAGCAAGACGTTTCCTTCGGCTCGGCAATGGAATCCAGCTTCCATTGCTCTCGCTTTTCGGAAACGGTCAGTAATCAGTAGTCAGTTTTTGGAGGGGGAAATTATGGGGTGGAGGGACAATATTTTTGGAAAGGTGACGTTATATTTTTGGAAAGGTGACGATATATTTTTGGAAAGGTGACGATAGATATTTGGAAGGGTGACAATATATATAATGTATAAGGGGCGCTCGGAGGAGGGCTTGAGAAAAGTAAAGATATGAGTATGAAAAGATTGTCGGTTTTGATGGTTGTCGTGGTGCTGGCCACGATGACGGTGGAAGGGCAGGATCTGGCTGGTTATAAGCGGATTGTGAAAGAGTTGAGCTCGTCGAAGTATCAGGGAAGAGGCTACGCGATGGATGGGGCGAACAAGGCTGGGGAGTGGCTGGTGAAGGAGTTCAAGAGGGTTGGAGCCGACGAGGTGGTGAAGCAACCTTTCAAGTTGAGTATCAACACTTTTCCCGGGAAGATGGAGCTAAAAGTCGATGGGAAGAAGCAGAAGCCGGGAGTGGATTTCACGATGAGAGAGTTCTCGCCCGGGGTGAGAGGGAGCTTCCCGCTGTACTATATAGACACGGCGAATTACGATAGTGGCAAGATATTCAAGGACTTGGAGAAAGAGGAGTATAAGGATTGCTTTGTGGTGTGCGACTTTCTGTTCTCGTACAGGCACAGAGGGGACTTCGGGCGGCTGCAGAAGAAGGGAGAGTGCGGGAACGCCGGATTGCTGTTCACGTGGGAGGAGCCGCTGAAGTTTTACAAGGCCTACGGAGAGAAGGTGGTGGAGAAGCCGATAATATGGGTGCCGGAGCGATTCCCGAAAGACGCCAAGAGGATTGACGTGGACATAGAGAACAGATTTCTGGAGGATTACGAGTGCTTCAACGTGGTGGCGAAAGTGGAGGGGAGGAGGCACGACAGCTGTTATGTGTTCACGGCGCACTACGACCATCTGGGGAACTTGGGGAAGAAGGTGTATTACGCAGGCGCGAACGACAACGCGTCGGGAGTGGCGGCGATAGTGACGCTGGCGGCCTATTACGCGAAAGAGAAGCCCGAATGGGACATGTATTTCATAGCGTTCTCGGGAGAAGACGCGAACCTGAGAGGGTCGGAATGGTATGTGGGGCATCCTACGGTGGATCTTAAGGAGATAAAATATCTGTTCAACCTGGACATGATAGGCGACAATAACCCGGTGCAGTACTGCGAAGTGAGCGACGAAGGGCTGAAAGGCTACGAGCAGATGGAGCGGCTGAACGAGCAGAACGGCTATTTCAAGGGCCTCAACCGTGGGAAGTCGGGAGAGAACAGCGACCACTACCCATTTGCGGTGAAGGGAGTGCCGTGTATCCTGTTCGAAAACGAGGGTGGCGACGCGTTCAAGTATTACCACACCGTTTACGACACGTACGAGAGAGGAGAGTTCGGCACCTACGAGCCGATATTCAGGATAGTGAGAGACTTTGTGGAGAGTTACGGAGCGCAAGTGGAAGGAGGTTACAGATACCAGCACGGATGGGAATATGACACCAAAGAGGGGCACATAAAGGTGCATGAAGTCGGCACGATGACCTTCGGAAAAGAAGGAAAGGCGATGGACTGTGCAGTGCAGGAGTACACGATGAAGCTGAACGAGGGAGGAGAAGTGAAGTGGACCTTTTACTATGCGAGCCCGAGCAAATGGAGAGTGGAAGGAGACGACTTCTATTTTGCCGGAGAGGAGAAGACATTCAAGATGGAGGTGAAAGAGAGCACGGTGAAAGGCTGCAGCGAGGAGAGAGGGCGAGAGCTGGCACAGAAGATAATCGAGAGCGTGAGGAGTTCGATAGGGAGAGAGATAAAGTTCAAGATGACCAAGCTGACGAGTAAAGAGCTGCGGTGGAGCTACACATACGGCGACGGACATACGGACACGTGGGAATTCTACAGGAACAGAAGACAATGAAGAGATACCGGATGGAGCTGGGTTTGCGTTGTGCCACCTGATTTCGGGGACTTGGGGACAGTGGCGTAGAACGATATTAGGGAAAATCGGGAAGAGGGGGCAATAAAAAGAGGGATTTGACGTTAATAACAAAGAAAACAAAAATAAAAAGATTATGACAGAACTGCTTATCCTTTTGGGAGTGTCGCTGCTGGTGTCGGCAGTGGGGTGGAAATATTTCATATACTTTTTCAGCCTGGGTTATGGCTATGGCGTCACGGCCTTGGCGGTGGCACTGCTGGTGATGTTCAGAGAGACGCTGACGTGGCCCACAGTGGCATTGTGTACGCTGCTTATAGTGTTCGGATGCCGTCTGGGGACCTATCTCCTCGTGAGAGAGAGGAAAGCGGCGGCCTATCGCAAGATACTGTACGACCCGTCGTTGCAGAAGAAGAAACCGATAGGAGTGATACTGACGGTGTGGGTGTTCTGCGCACTGCTGTATGTGCTGCAGGTAAGTCCGGTGGCGTTCAGGATGATGAATGCGGATAAAGGAGTGGAAGTCAACGACCTGTGGGCATGGATAGGAGCCGGCCTTATGGCGTGCGGGATACTGCTTGAAGCCCTTAGCGACATGCAGAAATCGGCAGCCAAGAAGAAAAACCCCAAGAGGTTTGTGGACAGTGGGCTGTATAGGGTGGTGAGATGTCCCAACTATCTGGGCGAAGTGGTGATCTGGACCGGAGCGCTGGTAAGCGGCATAGGAGCCGGACTGGCGGTGTGGCATTGGGTGATAGTGGCGTTAGGATATATCGGGATAGTGTATGTGATGTTCAGCGGAGCGCGGAGGCTGGAACTGAGGCAAGACGAGGTTTACGGCGGAGATCCAGAATACCAAGCCTACAAGAAACGCACGCCGATACTGCTGCCGCTGATACCGATAAAGAGTTTGGCGAAATACAAGTGGTTGCAGGCGTAGTAGATGAACAACAATAACATACCGATATGAAAGAAATGATGCCAGAGAACGGGCAGTTTGCAATGCCCGCGCTGAAGTACGAGGAGCTCCCCGGAGCCATCAGCAAGGAAACCCTCACGTTCCACCACGGGAAACACCTGAAAGCCTACGTGGACAATATGAACAAAATGATTGCCGGCAGCGGACTGGAAGGAAAACCGTTGACCGAGGTGGTGAAGAAAGCCGAAGGAGGGTTGTTCAACAATGCCGGACAGGTGTTGAACCATGCAATGTATTTTGCCCAGTTCTCCACAAGTCCCAAGGAACCGAGCGAGGCGTTTAAGAGCCGGGTGGCAAAAGATTTCGGCTCGTTTGACGCTTTCAAGAAAGAGTTTGAGACGAAAGGAGCCACCCTTTTCGGAAGCGGCTGGGTGTGGCTTTCGGCCGACGGAGAGGGCAAGCTGGTCATCACGCAGCATAAGAATGCCGAGAACTCGGTCACCGAGGGATTGACACCGCTGCTGACCTTTGACGTGTGGGAACATGCCTACTATCTCGACTACCAAAACAGGAGAGCCGACTATCTGGCGGCCCTGTGGCAGTATGTGGATTGGGCGGAAGTGGAAAGCCGACTCTAAGAGAGAGGAGCTGCTTTGGTGGGCTCCACGTGGAGAGTGATGTGAGTGTGAGAGCCGAAGCGTTGTTTGAGAGCCTGCTCGATTTCGCGTGTGCGGTCGTGGGAGACAGAGAGAGGCAGGTTGCCATCCATGCGGATATGAAGTTCGATGGCGATATGGTTGCCTATGCGGCGAGTGCGTAGGTTGTGGGGGTCGCAGACGTCGGGGAAAGAGGAGACAATGCGGATGATTTCGTTTTCGGTCTCTTCGGGAAGAGAGGCTTCCATAAGTTCGTTGAGGCCCTGCTTGAGGAGTTTGTAAGCCACTCGTAGGATGAAGATAGCCACGACGAGAGAGGCGAGAGGGTCGAGGACCGTCCAGCGGTGGCCGAGGAATATGGCGCCGGCGATACCTACAAGAGTGCCAAGAGAAGAGAGAGCGTCGCTGCGGTGGTGCCAAGCATTGGCACGTACAGCCGGGGAATCGAGAGCTCTGGCTTTGCGGATGGTGTATTGGTAAACAAGTTCCTTTACGACGATGGAGGCGAGTGCAGCCCAGAGGGCGATCATTGCCGGGGCACGCAGTTCGCCGCCGTGGAACCAGAAGATGAGCGAGACGACGGCTTTGTAGGCGATGCCCACTGCTACGGCAGCCAGTGCGAGACCCACGATGGCGGTGGCCAGAGTTTCGTATTTCCCGTGGCCGTAGTCGTGGTCGCGGTCGGCGGGCTTGCTGCTGATTTTGACGAAGAGGAGCACCACGGCATCGGTGGCGAGGTCAGAAAGAGAATGGACAGCATCGGCAGTCATAGCCGCGCTGTGGCCGAGGATGCCGGCTACGAACTTGAAGACGGTCAGCAAGATGTTGGCGGCGGAGCCTACGAGAGTGACCTTGTATATCTCGCGTTCGCGGTTCATGAGTGTTATTCAGTACGCTTGACGGGGAACTGGAAGTAGGTGTCGGGGAAGGGCTCGTTGGCGAGGGTGAAGTGCCACCATTCGCATTCGTAGGGTTTGAAGCCGTGTTTGAGCATGGCCTTACGGAGAATCATGCGGTTAGCGAACTGCTCGCGAGAGAGAGTGTCGTTGGGGCGATATTGCTGGTTGTCGGGGTTTCCTCCGCAGGTGGGGTGGCTTTCGGTGCCGAACCAGTCGAAGGGAGAGCCCATGTCCACCTCTTTGCCGGAGGCCATGTCGAAGAGAGTGAGGTCAACCGTGGAGCCGCGGGAGTGGCTGCTGCGCGTGGCTATGTAGTCGAGTTCGAAGAGACGGCTTTTGTCGACGTTAGGGTAGAAGTATTGGCGCATAAGAGTGTCGTTGAGTTCTTTGCCCCAGCGTACGAAGTGGTCGACGGCGGCTTGAGGACGGTAGGCGTCGTAGATCTTGATGCGGTAGCCCATGGCGAGGAGTTCGTCGCTTACGGCTTTGAGGCTGTCGGCTGCGACCCGGGTAAGGAGAGCCGTGGGTTCGTCGTAGCCGTCGATGCGACGGCCGATGAAGTTGTAGGAGCTGTGGTAGCGTATTTCGAGAATGGCGTCGGGGACGATGTCGGTGATGCAGACGAAGTCGTAAGTTGCAGAGACTGCGGAGGAGTCGGCTGGAGCTTCAGTTGCCGGAGGGATGGGTTGGCTGTTCTGCCGGCAGGCGGCAAAGGACAGAGAGAGCAGGGCCGCGAGGGCGATAAGGGTTGTATGTTTCATAATATATAAGGTATTATTATATGAATAAGTGTCTCAGAAACGAAATGCAAAGATACGAAAAATTTTTATTTACACAGTTTTTAGCGGGAGAAAGATAAAGGAGTGCGGCGAGGAGGAGTCGGGAGAAAGCAAACAAGGAGCATCCTTGCGGAATACTCCTTGCTGATTGGATGGGCAGAGCGCCGGTTAGTTGGCGTTCCAGTATTCTACCTCGTTCTCGGGGACATAGCCTTTGAGGGCGAAGGTCTTGCCGTCGAGGAACTCGCCGGACATCTCGAGGATGAATCCGTCGGAGGTGGAGTGTGTGGCGGTGAAGGTGCCGGAGGCGAAGCAGGACTTGCCGTCGTACTCGGTGCCGTTCAGGGAGCCGAAGAGAGGATTGCCTTCGAGTTGGGCGATGAAGTCGCCGTCGGGACCGCAATACATGTAGGAGAACTGGTTGGAACCCACGACAGAGGTGGGATTGGCGAGGTCGATGGTCTTGCCGACGAGAGGAGTGCCGATGTCGAAACGGATGGTGAAGGAGTTGTCGGCAGGG
Source organism: Bacteroidales bacterium (assembly GCA_017439185.1). Taxonomy (GTDB): domain Bacteria; phylum Bacteroidota; class Bacteroidia; order Bacteroidales; family P3; genus Colimorpha. Next base: position 67,155 of record JAFRTM010000013.1, read on the forward strand.
ATGAAATCGACATAATGGGCTCCGACATCGCCGTCGGTAGCAGGACGGACAGCCAGATGGGCGGCGAGTTCAACTATTTCGCCGTTGAGGGAGACCTGGTTGTTCTCGAGTTTGTCGAGGGGGTCTTTTTTGCAGCCGGCAAAGAGGAGAGCCACTGCGACGCATAAGAATGCAAATTTTTTCATTGTCTTTAGGTGTTTGTTTGTTATCGTGAAAAATTAATCGCCAATAATAACGGCGAAAAGAGGGAGTTTATTGTGAGGGAGGGGGAATTTTTATGTTTTGCGCTTCGGCAAGACATTATCTTGGCTTTGCTTCGCAAGACCCATTCTTGACTCGACATAAGAATAAATTCTTCTGTACTCGTTTTTGAATGGGGCCGGCAATGTAAGCAAGCTTTCATTGCTCTCGCTTTTCGATAACGTTGATTTATGTTTTTACACTTGCGTGTAAGACGTTTTGCGCTTCGGTAAGACGTTTCCTTGACTGGGCATACAAACAAGTTTATCAGTTCTTGTTTTTCGGAAACGTGGAAATCGATGGCAAGAGATTGATAATATGACGTTTATGGATGGTGTAATTTTTTTTGATAAAAGTTGGGTGAAGGGCAATTTTTGAACAAAGTTAAATAGCTGATACATAAGACACAAATAGGTATCAACTCTATGTGAAGTCTAAGGTGGATTTAATTGAAAATTTTGAACTAGCAGAACTGGATTTTCTAGTAGAACTAGGGGTTATGATGGGTGATGTTTTTTATAGGACTAATATGGCTAATAAGACTTATGGGTCTGTTATAGAATTTATAGAAATCATAGAAACTATAAAATTTATAGAAACTATAGATTTATGAAGAGGGAAATGTTAAATTTTGAAGGTAATGTTGTGGATTTGAAAATAATGTGTATCTTTGCAGTCGCTTACGAGAGTGTGTAAGCATGCAAGAAAAGCATTTGTATTGGTCCACCTTACGAAATTCGCCAAAATTCGACCAAAGGACTGTAATACTGATGCCTATCAGCTTTCCTCATATGTATGATAATGTTATCAAATACATATCGGTAAGCATAGGATAAGGTCAAGCTAGTTTCTATTTTGGTAAGGCATTTGGCGATGCCTGTAAGGTGTAGAACTAATCGACACGAGTTCTATGCTTTTTTCACGTATGCCACAAACTGAGAACTCATAGTGGCAAAAAATTGTAAAATTATGGATTACATGAACAATTTCATTGAGAATCATTCAAGACGCGAATGGCATGAAATCAAAAGTATTCTGGATGTTTTAGAAAATTATGTTGAAAAAACAGTAAAAGGTTTCTTAAAAGAAAAAGGACTTGAAAACGAATACGAATCCATAGAGAAAAAATCCAAGGAAAAAAATCCACAAAACGACTCACAATCCAGATTACATTACATTAGTGACTTACTGAATAATTGTGTTGATAATGTCTCCAAACAAACAGGGAAAGATTATGACAATGTTTTTGATGAGCTGCAAGAGTTTTATGCGAGTAATGGTCATGTGTAAAAAATAAATCGTAATCCAAAACTAATAACAATGAAACACTTATTACATTATTTGCTTACGGTACTGTTTGTATTTGCAGTTCCGCAGTTGTCAATGGCTGACACATGGGATGGCAGTGCGGTGGAATGGACTAATGGTAGTGGTACCGCGGCCGACCCGTATCTAATTGAAAGCGCTGCTAATCTTGCATGGCTTCAAGAGATGGTGAATGGAGGGGTCAGCACATACAGCGGTCAGTCCTTCAAACTGACTACGGACATTAATTTGGGCTCCATTTCATGGCTCGGCATCGGCACGAGTGAAACTGTTAGTTTTCAAGGAACATTTGATGGCGACAACCATCGTATAACGGGTATCAATAGCACCAGCGCACTCTTCAATTATGTCAAGAATTTTACCTTAAAGAAGCTTTCTACTGCTGGTAGTGCTGCAATATCTGGAATAATTCAGAATTCATACGGAACAACCAGAGTGGAAAATTGTCATAGCGCAGTTGCTGCCACAAACTACGGCATATCTGGTGGAATCGTTGGCAAGAATTATGGAACCTGTACCATTACCAACTGCTCCAACACGGGCAATGTAACAGGTACAACTGCTGGTGGGATAGTTGGATGTACGATTAATAGTGATAATTGTACTATAACCAATTGTTCTAATTCTGGTAAAATCAGCGGTGGAAATAAGACCAATCGCAGCGGAGGAATTGTCGGTGAAGCCATAGGTATAGCCACAATCTCCGACTGCCACAACACTGGTGAAGTTACGCACACGACAAATATTTCTACCAGAGAACCGACAAGTATAGAAGATGGTTATGCCTATGCAGGCGGAATAGTAGGATATACAAGTAATACCTGTACTGTGGCTAGATGCTATAATACGGGTAGTATCTCGGCCCGTGCAACTATGCAAGCATCTTATTCTCTTAATTCTTCAAGTTATATATATTTTAAGACATTTGCCCTAGCTGGCGGTATTATTGGGCATTGTGAATCGATGTATTCTTGCAATGTATCACTATGCTATAACAGCGGGGGCTGCTCCGCTTCTGCCAATACCGATGGGGACAACACTAATCCTAATTGGGGTGGCCCATATACGTATTCTTATGCATATTCAGGCGGAATTGTTGGCAATTCTAATGTAAATGGTTATGTATCGAACTGTTATAATCGAGCTGATATCACCTCCACTGCAAACGCTTTTTCGAATAACTTATCAAGTCGCTCAACGAAAGAATCATATTCGGCAGGTATAAGTTATGGCTCTTCCATTATAAATATCAACTGCTATAATACGGGCACTTTGTCCGCAACAAATGGCAAATATGGTATCAGCAATGGCACCGCTACCAACTGTTACTATCTTTCGACGTGTGGAGGTTCTGGCAACGGCACTTCCAAGACCGAAACAATAATGAAATCGAATTCTATGCCGATATTGCTTGATTCTACAGTTTTTACAGTTGATAGAGTACCTTATTTCAACGACGGATATCCAATATTCCGTAGTTCTAGATACATGGTTACAACAGATGCAACAAATGTTGGCTTTAGAACTACAACCTTGAATGGTGCATACTACTTATATGGAGTTGAGGCAGATGTGCAAGGTTTCTTCTATAAAAAAGCATCAGATCCTTCGTACGACACAGTTTATGCAAATATTGGTTCTCCTTTTGAAAGCAATCTTACTGACCTCACTCCGGGAACAACGTTTACATACCAAGCCTTTGTTACAAAGAGAAGCACTACCTATTATGGCGAACAGAAAACGTTCAGTACCCTCTCTTGCACTTCGCTTACCGCTGCCATTGCTGCCTCTGCCACCTCAATCTGTGCTGGCGATACAGCAACACTTACGGCATCTGGCGCATCTGACTATTCCGAGAATTTTTATTATTCATGGAACAACGGAGCAACGACAGCCGAGATAAGACCCACAGAAGCCGGCACTTACACCGTAACTGTTACCGACGACAACGGATGCACCGCCACTAAGAGTACAACCCTAACGGTCAACCCGCTACCCGTTGGCACTATCAGCGGACGCACCTCCATCTGTTCTGGCAACAGCACTACGCTTACCGCCTCGGGCGCCAACTCCTACACTTGGTCAACGGGTGCCACCACGCCAACGCTGACTACCAGCACGGCGGGCACCTACACCTGCACCTTCCGCAACACCTACGGCTGCACCAGTACACAGGATGTGACCATATCGGTATTTACCGCCCCAACCATCACCGGCATATCTGCCATCTGCTCGGGCAACAGCACCACTCTCACAGCCTCGGGAGCTGACAATTACACCTGGAGCACAGGTGCCACCACATCGTCCATCACCGTCTCCGAAGGCGGCACCTATACCGTGACGGGGACAATTTCCGACGGCTGCGAGGGATCTGCGGGAGTAACCGTCTCGGTAGGTTCGCTGCCCACCATAAACATCAGCGGCAACCCGTCGTTCTGTCAAGGCAGCAACACCGTGCTGACAGCCACAGGCGGCATCAGCTATGAATGGGCCAACGGCACCACGGACAACACCATCACCGTCACCACCCCAGGCATCTATGTTGTGACTGGCACCAACGCCGACGGCTGCTCTAACACCGCCTCGATAGAGGTCGCCATGCGCCCGTCGTATATCAACATGCCCGTGTCGGCAGCTATCTGCCAAGGCTCTACATACAACGCGATGGGCACCAGCTACAGCACAGCCGGCGCCTACCATGTGGAAGGTACTACGGCGGCAGGCTGCGACTCTATAATAGACCTTACGCTAACTGTGAATCCGCTGCCCACGCCATCAATCACAGGCAACACCTCTATCTGTCAAGGCACCTCCACCACGCTGGCGGCATTGGGCGGAACCTCGTTCCTCTGGAATAATGGCAGCACCTCGCAGGCTATTAATGTCAACCAATCTGGCGTGTACAGCGTAACCGTCACCGACGCCAACGGCTGCAGCAACAGCACATCGGCAACAGTCAGTGTTAATCCTCTGCCGACGGTAACCATCGCAGGCAACACGGCCATCTGTGCCGGCAACAGCACTACTCTTACCGCCTCGGGTGCAGATTCCTATCTGTGGAACAACGGTTCTAACGGCCAATCTTTGACCGTATCAAATGCCGGCACCTACACTGTTACCGGCACCAACGCCTATGGCTGCCAGAACACCGCATCTGCCACTATCTCTGTAAATCCATCATATAATAACGTTACTGCCTCGCAGGCTATCTGTGAGGGCGCCACTTACAACTTCTTCGGCACCATGCTGAACGAAGCCGGCACCTATAACCACAGCGGCACCACGACGGCTGGCTGCGACTCGGTGGTGAACCTGACGCTGACGGTGAACCCCTTGCCGACGGCAACCATAAACGGTAACACCACATTCTGCGAAGGTAACAATACCACCCTCACCGCCACAGGGGGAGCTACATATCTATGGAACGACGGAACGACAACATCAAGCATTACAGTAGCCAACGGCGGAGCATACAGCGTGACGGCAACCGATGCCAATGGCTGCAATAATACTGCTTCTGCTGTGGTAACCGCCAACCCGCTGCCGAATATTACCATCAGCGGTAATACGGCTTTCTGCGAGGGCAGCACCACCACGCTGACCGCACAGGGCGGCAACAGCTACACTTGGAACAACGGTGCCCAGACTGCCTATATCACCGTCACCAGTTCGGGCAATTACACAGTGACGGGCGTTGGCTCCAATGGCTGTTATAATACTGCCAGCGTTTCTGTTTCTGCCACTCCTCTCCCCACAATTACCATCAACGGCAACACCTCGTTCTGTCAAGGTGGCAGCACAACCCTTACGGCTACAGGTGCCGACAGCTACACTTGGAACAACGGCACTACTACGCCCAGCATCACTGTTGACGCTTTCGGCATCTACAGCGTCGTGGGCTCCACGGCAATTGGTTGTACCGGCACGGCGAGCGTGACAGTAACCGTATCGCCCAACCCGACCATCACCATCTCTGGCGACACCGAGCTCTGCCCCGACGAGACCACTACGCTCACCGCCAACGGCGGCACGAGCTACATGTGGTTCGACGGGACGACCAGTGCAACATATCAGACGAGTACGGCAGGAAGTTACTCGGTAATAGGTTACAACGATGCTGGATGCCACACTATGGCTACGGCCGAGGTGGAAGCTTATCCCGATGCCGAGTCGGAAGAGACAGCGACGGCTACGGGCTCATATACCTGGAATGGCGAAACTTACACCGAGAGCGGTGACTACACCTTTGTTACCACCACCGCCCACGGCTGCGACAGCACCGTAACGCTCCACCTCACGATTGAAGAGGGCGGCAACGATGGTATCGACGACATCTCGGCTGATGACATAAAAGTTTACGTCAACGGCAGGAATATTGTTATAGAAGGCTCCCTTGACGAGAGTGTGATGGTTTACGATGTTATGGGCCGCATCATCTACCACGACGTGGTCCGTGCTCCCATCACGGCACCGGCCGCAGGGGTATATATGGTGAAGATAGGCAACGCCAAAGCCCGCAAGGTGGTGATATTGCGATAACGCCTATATCGGAAACCCATATCCAAAAGGTCGCACATTCTATAGTGCGACCTTTTTGTTATGCTATCAAATTTTGCGGGGGAAAATGTGTTTTATAACAAAATAAATTTGGGGATTTTTGAAAAATGTGCATCTCACCTCAAACATATACCAAACATGTTTCAAACATATCTCAAACATAACTTGATGCAAGGTAGTGTGTCTTCGACACACGTGTGAGAAGGGTGGCGTTCTTACCCCACACACTGCGTGGGGCTTGCTCCTTGGGGTCGCACTCCCACTTGTGTGGGGTTTCTGAGATAGTGTTCCGTCGGCACACGAGGTTAGCTGTCAGAGACTACTGACGGCTATGGGGCAAGATGGTTCTATGAAAAGCACGAGTAAGGGAAGCCAATCCGTGATGTGGTCTAAAAAATACTTGATTCAGGTTTCTTTCTTCACTACACGCTCATTTTCTTCCATCCATTATACAATAAAACCTCGTCTTCTACGTTATAAATATATGGAATCTCAAAACATAGAATATAAACAGGTCTGGAAAGACGACTATCTAAAATGGATATGTGGCTTCGCCAATGCACAAGGCGGTACAATTTATATAGGCATTGACGATAACGGCAAGGTTTGCGATTTGAAAGGTGCAAAAAAACTAATGGAGGATATACCTAACAAAGTTCGTGATGTGTTGGGTATTGTGGTGGATGTAAACATACATCGTAAGGACGGAAAGGAGTACCTTGAAATCGTGACCAATGCCTATCCTTATCCTGTCAGTTACAAGGGACAATACCATTATCGCAGTGGAAGTACAAAACAAGAATTAAAAGGTGCTGCTCTTGACAGATTTATGTTGCGTAAGCAAGGTAAAACATGGGATGGTGTTCCTATCCCCAACCTATCAACAGAAGAATTAGACAACACTTCGTTCGACCTATTCCGAGGGTATGCAAAACAAAGTGGTCGTATGGATGAAGCTGATTTGAAAGAAAGTAATTCCGGACTTGTTGAGAAGCTGCGTTTGACGGATGGACCGTATTTGAAGAGGGCTGCCGTATTACTGTTTCACGCTGACCCAGAACGATATATCACAGGTGCGTATATTAAGATTGGATATTTCAGGAGAAATGCAAACCTGATATTCCAAGATGAGGTACACGGTAGTTTATTCCAACAAGTAAAGGTGGCAATGGACTTGCTGGCAACCAAGTATCTCCGTGCTTTGATTCGATATGATGGCATCCAGAGAATAGAGTCTCTTCCTATACCAAGAGAAGCACTTCGAGAGGCTTTACTCAATGCAATAGTCCATAAGGCCTATGAGTCATTAACACCAATACAGATTTCAGTATTTGATGACAGACTAGAAATTTTCAATTGCGGTTACTTGCCAGAGGAATGGGACATCAAGAAACTATTAGGCAAACACAACAGCCGTCCATATAATCCGGATATTGCAAACGCATTCTTTAGAGCTGGCGCGGTTGAGACCTGGGGACGTGGTATTGAAAGAATTATAAGTGCATGTAAAGACGCAGGTGTACCTAAACCAAGCATTAAATATACAAACGGAGAACTGCTAATAACATTCCCCTTCAGCAAAGAATATCAAAACGTCGTTTCAAATCCCCATGAAAAAAGCATCGTAGAAAACGAGAAAAGCATCGTAGGAAACATCGTAGAAAACGAAAATAACATCGTAGAAAACATCATAGAAAAACTACCAGAAACCCAATCTCAAATAGTTCGTATCATATTAGCAACCCCATCAGTTACAACAAAAGAAATTGCCGATACTCTTTCGATTGCTCAACGCAATGTGCAAAATCACATACGAAAACTTAAAGAGCGTGGTATTATTCGACGAGTGGGGCCAGACAAAGGCGGGTATTGGGAAATGGTGATCGGTGAGAATTAGAATTGAGAAAGGCTGCTGTATATGTGGAAGATGGTGTGCCTTTGGCATACTTGGGAGTCGAGTGACATAGGAAAAATAAGACTCATGGTGTCGGATTGGGCTAATGGGGATTGTGGGTGATAGTGTGATAGATTTTATAGGGGTAATAAAATTATAATGGTTGGGGGAAGATGAGGTGTTGAAAAAAAGTTTTTGGAGAAATAAAAAAAGTTTGTATCTTTGCAAGTGGATTATTTTTTATTTTGTAATCTATATATTTTATTTATAGGGGTTTAATATAATTGAGTTATGGATAATAATATGAAAATGAAGATTGACGCGCTGGTGGCGGAGATCACGGAGATCACGGATCTTACGAAGAAGCTGGAGGTGCTGAACTATATGGAGCAGCAGTCGGCGTTCATGCTGTGGCAGCTGGAAGATGAGCAGAGGATTGACGAGGATTCAAGAGATTATTAGACTGGGTATGAGGAGGTTGATGTTTTGGGTTGTGTTGCTGGCGGCTGTCGTGACGGTCGGTTGCAGGGGAGGATATTCGTTCACGGGGGCATCGATACCGCCGGGGGCGAAGACGATATCGGTGAAGACGTTTCCGAACTATGCTCCGACGGTGAACCCGCAGCTGAGCCAGAAGCTGACTGACGAGCTGAAGAATATGTTCTCGTCGCAAACGAGTTTGTCGGTGGCGAACTCGGATGGGGATTTGCAGATAGAAGGTGAGATTACGGGATATGTGACGAGGGCATCATCGCTGTCGAGCAAGGACGAGGTGTCGATGAACAGGCTGACGGTGACGATAAGGGTGAGGTTTACGAACACGCTGAACGAGGAGGCTGATTTCGACCAGCAGTTTTCGAGGTACAGAGACTATAACGCCGGGTTGGATTTCTCGAGTGTGGAGGCCGGATTGGTGGAGGAGATAGTGCAGGAGTTGTGTGAGGATGTTTTTAACAAGGCGGTTGTCAACTGGTAAAGGAGGAGAGAGGTGAAGCGAACGGCAGGTGACAGGATAGACGGGTGGCTGGGCTGGCTGCTGGCTGTGACGGGTGTTGTGGTTTACGGCCTGACGATGGAGAGGACTGTGAGCTGGTGGGATTGTGGAGAGTTTATGGCTACGAGCCGCTGGCTGGAGGTGGGGCACCCGCCGGGAGCGCCGATGTACAGCTTGTTGGCACATTGTATGATGTTGTTGGGAGGAGCCGAGACGGCTGCATTGTGGAGCAACGGTTTGTCGGCTTTGGCAGGTGGCTTGACGTGCGGATTCATGTATTGGACACTGAGGCTGATGGGAGGCGAGGGCTGGAAGGGGAGAGTGGGCAGTGCCGTCGGGGTGTTGTGTTATCTGTTTTGCGACACGGCGTGGTTTTCGGCTACGGAGAGCGAGGTTTATGCGTTGGCGACGTTGGTGGCGAGTGTGGCGGTGTGGTGTACTATGAGATGGGCGAAGGAGGAGGAGAGGAGCAGGGCTCCGAGATGGCTGCTGGTGGCAGTGGCGGTGACGGCGATGGGAGTCGGGGTGCACCAGTTGGTGTTGCTGACGGTTCCCGCGATGGCGGTAATATATGTGTGGAAAGTGAGAGAGATGAAGAAAGAGGGCAAGTGCAGCCGCAGGAGGAACCGGAGGCTTATGGTGAAAGTTGGGCTGCCTGCGCTTATAGTGGTGGCGATGGGTCTGAGCGTTTATATGATGGTGCCGATAAGGGCCAAGGCCAATACGCCGATCAATGAGGGGAACCCTTCGACGGTAGAGAGTTTCAAGAAATATCTGAGGCGCGACACTTACGCCAAGGCACCACTGTGGCCGAGGAGCTGGAAGATGAGGAAAGGAGACGAGGGACACTATAAGGTGTGGCGCAGGAATGGAGGCGACTTGGAGTTGCTGCTGACTTACCAGATGGGATATATGTATGGGCGTTACCTGATGTGGAATTTTGCGGGGCGGTTCAGCAACGAGCAAGGCTTCGGCTCGGCGCAGGACGGGCAGATGGCGACGGGGATAGCGCCCGTGGACAAGATATTGGTGGGGACAACGGCCAAGGTGCCCGACAAAATGATGAGGAAGAGCCATAACGTGTATTACCTGCTGCCGCTGGCCTTGGGAATATTCGGCATGGTGTGGCAATGGCGGAGAAGACGCTGGGGTTTCTGGACAATAATGGCGCTGTTTTTGACAGGAGGAGTGGTACTGGGGATATATCTCAACCATCCGGTGTATGAGCCGAGAGAGAGAGACTATGCATACGTGTTGTCGTTCTATGCTTTTGCGATGTGGATAGGAGTTGGGGCGGAAGGGCTGCAGGAGATGCTGGAGCAGGTGAAGAGGAAGAGAGGAAGAGAGATCGGAAAGTGGGCTGTGACGGCGGTGGCGGTTGCCGCGCCGGTGCTTATGGCATGCCAGAACTGGGATGACCACGACCGCAGCCAGCGTAAGACGGCCCGCGACACGGCGAGGAACCTGCTGGAATCCTGCGACCAAGATGCAATACTGATAAGTTATGGCGACAACGACACGTTCCCCCTATGGTATGTCCAAGAGGTGGAGCGATACAGACGAGACGTGACTCTAATGAATGTGAATCTTGCGGGCGGAAGTCCGGCACTGTACAAGTTATTGGCTGAAAACAATTGGGAGAGGCCAGTCTATTTTACCCATTATATGGCCAATGCCTATTCAAAATTCTATACCGACCGGTTGAGGCTCGAAGGCAACGTGTACAGGTTGTGTAAGGAAGAGACGGATGCAGTGGGAGTGGAAGAATTCCTGCGGCACCTGGAAAATATGAAGTGGGAAGGATTGGACAAGGCGTATATAGACCCGCTGAGCCGTATGTTTCTGGAGCAGTATTGGAGAGATGTGCTGGTGCTGACAGATACGCTCATTGCAGAAGGCAGAATGGAAGAGGCCCATTGGGTGCTGGACAAGACACGAGGAGAGATTCCGTTAGACAAGATAGGAGACCTGACCATAGTGCTGAAGGTGGCAGAAAGCTACAAGGCAGCAGGAGACGAGGACGAAGGGGAGAAGCAGAAGGCAGAACTGAGAGAAAGGGTGGCAGAGTGGAAAAAATACTATTCGAAGGTAAGTAGAAGTTTTACAAAGTATATGACACATAGGACCAGTGCGTTAGAAGAAATAAGCAAGGCTGTTGAAAAATAAAGTTTCTCCGATTGACAAAAAATTAGTATATTTGCACGCAGAAAAAAAGAGCAATAAAGAGTGCGACACACAGCGTATCAATAGTATAGAGAGATGGCAGACAAATACAAAGACAGACAAATCTATATAAAGGCACTGATAGTGCTTGTGGGATTGGTGTTTGTGGTGCGCCTGGGAGTGTTGCAGATATTCGAGACAAAGAAATACCAGACGATAGCCGAACAGCAGGCGCTGAGGAATATAACGATATATCCCGCACGAGGACTGGTATATGACCGCAACGGGAAGCTGTTGGTGTATAACGATGTGGTTTATGACCTGATGGTGGTGCCCAAGGCGGTGAAAGAACTCGACACGGCAGATTTTTGCAGGAGTTTAGGTATAGAGCGTGAAGAATTCGAGGCGAGGATGAACAATGCCAAGAAGTGGTCGCCCTATTCCCCGTCGCCATTCATGAAGCAGATAAGCAAGAACGACTATGCCAAGTGGCAGAACGTGCTATACCGTTTTCCCGGATTCTTTGTCCAAACGAGGACATTGCGCCTGTATCCGCAGCCTATAGCGGCACATGTGTTGGGGTATGTGGGAGAGGTTGACGAAAACGAGATGAAGAAGAACGAGAAGCTCCAGATGGGAGACTATGTCGGGAAGAGCGGGTTGGAAAAGACCTACGAAGAGGTGCTGTGCGGCAAGAAAGGACACAAGAAGGTGCATGTTGACGTGCACGGGTTGGAGACCGGGTCCTATCGCAACGGGGCATTCGATACCCTGCCGGAGGCCGGGCAGAACCTATACAGTACCATAGATGCAGATTTGCAGGCCTATGCAGAAGAGCTAATGGCCAACAAGCGAGGCTGTGTGGTGGCGATAGAGCCTTCGACAGGAGAGGTGCTGGCTTTGGTGTCGGCTCCGAGTTACGATCCCAACCTGCTTGTCGGACGAGTGAGAGGCGAAAACTACATGAACCTGCTGCGCGACATAAGCAAGCCACTCTATAACAGGGCACTTCAGGGACAATATCCTCCGGGAAGTATATTCAAAGTGGCGCAGGCCATGATAGCGTTGGACCTCGGAGTAATAACGCCGAACAGCGGTTTCACATGCGACAAGTCGCTGGTGGGTTGCCATAACCATCCATCGGCAAGGAGCGTGCAGGAGGCCATAAAGATGAGTTGTAACCCATACTTCTATCAAGTGTATCGGCGAATAATACAGCAAGGCAGGTACAAGAGCATATACAAAGACAGTCAATACGGACTGACGGTATGGAGAGACTATATGCTGAAATTTGGTTTCGGAAGAGCCTTGGACATAGACCTTCCGTCAGTGGCGACCGGACGGATACCTGACACCGGGTACTACAATAAGTGGTACGGCAAGGAGAAGTGGGCATTCAGTACGATCTACAGCAACTCGATAGGCCAGGGAGAGGTTGAAGTAGTGCCGTTGCAAATGGCGAACCTGGCTTGTATCGTGGCCAACCGCGGATACTACTACATCCCACATCTGGTACGATATTACGGAGAAGATTCGACCCGTGTGGAAAAATACTACGAGCGGCAAGAGACAGGCGTGGAGAAGGAATATTTTGACATCGCAGCGCGAGGGATGTACGATGTGGTCCATGGGGCGGGAGGCACAGGCCACAGGGCCGATGTGCCAGGCATAGCGGTGTGTGGAAAGACAGGAACAGCCGAGAACTACGGAAACGACCATTCGGTGTTCATATCGTTTGCCCCGATGGAAGATCCCAAGATAGCGATGGCCGTGTATGTGGAGAATGCCCAAGGAGGAGGAGGAACCTGGGCGGCGCCTATCTCGGGACTGATAATAGAAAAATATCTGAAAGGCAAGGTGGAAAGGGAGAGTGTGGAAAAGATGTACAAAGAGATAAACCCCTGTCAGAAACTACCTCTGACCCGCAGGATAAAGAAACCGAAAAAGAAAAGGTAGAAAACTATGCGCATAAAGATAGACTGGTTGGCACTGACATTATTTATCGTCCTCACCTTGGCAGGATGGTTGAATATTTATGCCGCCTGCTATAGTGATGCCCATGCGCAGGTGTTCGACTTTTCAATGCAACAAGGAAAACAGATCATTTGGATTGGGATCGCTGCGCTGGTGGCGTTGGTAACCGCATTCCTCTCTCCACGGATATGGTCCAATCTCTCGTATGTGATATATGGAGTGGGTATCGTACTGCTCTTGATAGTGTTGCTATTGGCGAGAACCGTTAATGGAGGAAGAAGTTGGATAGACCTTGGACCATTCAAGTTTCAGCCCTCCGAGTTCGCCAAATTGGCGACAGCCCTGGCAGTTGCAAAATATGTGGGAAGTCTTGACTTCAGCATAAAGAAGCCTAAATGTTGGTTCATAGTAGGCGCTCTGATATTTGTGCCGGCAGGATTGGTGCTGCTGCAACACGACACGGGGTCGGCACTTGTGTTCTCTGCATTTTTGATACCCTTGTTTCGCGAAGGGTTGAGTAAGCGTATCCCGTTGCTGATAGCCCTTGCTGTAGCCTTGTTTGTATTAGCCCTTGTGATAAACAAGTGGCTGCTGCTGGGTATAGTATTGGCGATAATATTAGGATACTTGTTTATATGGCTTAGTCGCCGAAGCAAAAAGACATATATCAAAGCCGCAGTCTTTTACGCCTGCTGCTGCATATTCGTCATGGGCGTCGATTTCGCCTACCAGCACGTGTTGGAGTCGCACCAACGGGAAAGGATAGAAGTGCTGCTCGGCAAGAGCACCGACCTGCGTGGTAGCGGATACAACCAGAACCAGGCAAAGATAGCGATAGGTTCAGGCGGATGGAAAGGCAAAGGTCCGTTACATGGCACAATAACCAAAGCCCATTTTGTTCCCGAACAGGAGACGGACTTCATCTTTTGCACAGTAGGCGAGGAGTGGGGTTTCATAGGATGTGTCTTGGTTGTCGGCCTGTATGTTCTGATGATAGTGAGGCTGGTGACGCTTGCCGAGAGGCAACGTAGTACATACTCAAGGTTCTACGGCTATTCTGTCGCCTCAATCCTTTTCATCCATTTCCTGGTAAACGTCGGGATGGTGCTTGGCATTATGCCTGTCATAGGAATTCCGTTGCCATTTTTCTCCTATGGCGGCAGCTCGTTATTGGCATTTACCCTCCTTCTCTTTATATTTTTACGGCAGGACGCCGACCGCACACAATTGATATAGAAAACTAGTTTGAAATATGGCAAAACAAAAACAAGATAACGTATATTGCTCTTTCTGTGGCCGACCCACATCTGAGGCTGGACCTTTGGTAAGCGGGTTGCACGCAGACATCTGTAAAGAATGTGCAGAGCAAGTAATGGAGATATATAGGGAGCACTACCCCTCGTCAAGAGAGCAGGGAAAATTCGCCACAGACGGCCCGATTCCTACTCCCCAACAGATAAAAGACCATCTGGATCAATACGTTATAGGGCAAGAGGAAGCCAAGCGGGTTCTGGCTGTTGCCGTGTACAACCACTATAAGCGCCTTGCCTATACCGCCAGCCATAAGAAGAACGACAATGATGTAGAGATAGAGAAAAGCAATATCATACTGATAGGAGAGACAGGAACAGGCAAAACCTTGTTGGCGCGGACCATAGCCAAGATGTTGGAAGTGCCGTTTGCCATTGCCGATGCCACCACGCTAACCGAGGCGGGTTATGTTGGCGATGATGTAGAGAATGTGCTTGTGAGGCTGTTGCAGGCTTGCGACTATGATGTGGCAGCGGCAGAAAGAGGAATAGTGTTCATCGATGAAATAGACAAGATAGCGCGGAAGTCGGAAAATACCTCCATAACGCGTGACGTGAGTGGAGAAGGCGTACAGCAGGCGATGCTCAAACTGTTAGAGGGAGCAATAGTCACGGTGCCACCTCAGGGAGGTAGGAAACATCCCGAGCAGAAACTCATATCGATAGACACTCGCAATATCCTTTTCCTCTGCGGTGGTGCTTTCGACGGGATTGAACGACACATTGCCTCCCGTCTGAAGACCGGAGCCATAGGGTACCGCCAGGCAGACAATCCAGTCAACGAACTTGACAAAGACGATATGCTGCAATATGCAGAACCGGACGACTTGAAGCATTTCGGACTAATTCCCGAATTGATAGGCCGTTTCCCAATGATAACGCATCTGCATCCGCTTACCCCTGAAGCATTGCGCCGAATACTTACAGAACCCAGAAATGCCCTTGTAAAACAGTATCAAGAACTGTTCCGTATGGACGAGGTGGAGTTGACATTTGACTCCACGGCCCTAGACAGTATAGTGCAATATGCGCTTAAACGTCATCTGGGAGCACGCGGACTGCGAGCCATTATGGAGAACCTGCTCAGCTCCATAATGTTCGACTTGCCCAACAGAAAAGGGACAAAAGTACGGATAACAAAGCACTTTGTAGAAGAACACCTCAACTAAAGAGAATATGCTTACGCTTACAAAACATTTCACGTTACATTTCGCCCACGCCCTTACCAACTATAACGGCCCTTGCCAACATCTGCATGGGCACACCTATCACTTAGCGGTAACAGTGTGTGCAAGCGACATTTCTCAAGAGGCAAGCGAGGATTACATTATGGATTTCCATAATCTCAAGCAGCTTGTGGAGGATGCAGTGGTCAATAAATTTGACCATTCCGTAGTGCTTTCTACTCATAACCCGTTGGCAAAGACACTTGGCGGAGAAGCGAATGCCGTGATCATGGAAAAAGAGCCCACGACGGAAAATCTCCTGCGCTACTTTGCACAATTGGTTGCCGACAGATTGCCGCAAAATGTGAAGCTACGAAGCGTAAAATTGGGAGAAAGTCCTACCTCGGAAGCTGAATTGATATTGGATTAAATGTTGAATTATAAGACATTACATATTTTAACAAAAAATATTTGGCAAAACTGATTAAATTCTTGTATATTTGTAAATTGTAACTCATAAGCAAATAATAACATAAAATATTGAAAATATGGCAAAAGAAACAACAGATGCTGCTGCAGCAAGACTTGAAAAATTGAAAATACTGCAGTCCACAATGGACAAGATTGAGAAAAGCTACGGTAAAGGAGCCATAATGAAATTGGGAGACCGTCCCGATGAGAGTCTTGAGGTGATACCTACAGGAAGTATAAGTTTGGATAATGCTCTTGGTGTGGGAGGAC
The DNA here is from genome assembly GCA_017439185.1 of Bacteroidales bacterium. Taxonomy (GTDB): domain Bacteria; phylum Bacteroidota; class Bacteroidia; order Bacteroidales; family P3; genus Colimorpha. The sequence goes on from JAFRTM010000013.1 coordinate 83,520, forward strand.
TGCCTAAAGGCCGTGTAATAGAGATTTACGGACCCGAGTCAAGCGGTAAAACAACCCTCGCAATTCATGTGATAGCAGAATGTCAGAAGCAAGGCGGCATCGCTGCATTTATTGATGCTGAACACGCATTCGACAGCTTCTATGCAAAGAAACTTGGCGTAAACATCGACGAGCTCCTCATCTCCCAGCCCGACAATGGTGAGCAGGCCCTTGAAATCGCCGATAACCTCATCCGTTCGGGTGCAATTGACGTAATAGTGATAGACTCGGTGGCGGCATTGACCCCCAAGGCCGAAATCGATGGCGAGATGGGCGATAGTAAGATGGGATTGCAAGCCCGACTGATGAGTCAGGCTATGCGTAAGCTGACCGCCACGATAAGCAAGACTGGCTGCTGCTGCATATTTATCAACCAGCTGAGGGAAAAACTTGGCGTAATGTTCGGCAACCCCGAAACCACTACGGGTGGTAATGCATTGAAATTCTATGCTTCGGTGCGCATTGACATCCGTCGCATACAGGCCATAAAAGATGGCGACCAGAACATAGGAAACCGGGTGAAGGTGAAGATTGTGAAGAACAAGGTGGCTCCTCCGTTCCGTGTGTGCGAGTTCGACTTGATGTTCGGCGAGGGAATCTCCAAGCTTGGCGAGATAATAGACCTAGGAGTTGAGTATAATGTCTTGAAGAAAAGTGGTTCGTGGTTCAGTTATGGCGAAAGCAAGCTGGCACAGGGTCGTGAAGCCCTGAAGCAACTGCTCAAAGACAACGAAGAGCTGTGCGACGAGATTGAGGCCAAAGTGCGTGAGACTATGAAGAACGCACCACAGGAGTAGACTCCTATCCATAGGACAATTAAACATTAAAAATATGAAGAAGATAATCGTTACACTCATCGCCCTGACATTTTCCATCGTGGCGATAGCCCAGTCGGAAATTGACACCGTCGCGCCCGTAGAAGAGGTGATAGAGGAACAGGTAGAAGAAGTGTCGGTCGATGCCGTTGCTGTAGAGGAAGTGGGAGAAGGAAACAATACTCCACGGGAAGAACCGATACGCAAGCTCAGCCGCCGACAGGAGATGAAGTATTTCGGACACGACTTTTCCCGTTGGTTTTGCGAGGTACAATACTTATATGGGCGTCAAGATGTTGCCATAGGTTTGAACCTCACCTTTTTGCCTGAGACGTGGGGAGGTTACATTTCCGGATATTATGGAGTAAATGCCAATTGGTTTATGCTCGGTGCGGTCCATCGTTTCTCGAGCATCCATAACCGGTTGGATTTCCAGGTATATGCAGGACTTGCTTTTGGATACGGCTGCGGTGCCGAGGCGGGTATCCGTCTCAGCGTGGCAAATCCTCGCAAACGCTGCAAGTTTAGTTGGCTGAGTGTTTCGATGGGTGGAGTGGTCACCAACGACGGGTCGTTCGTCACCTGCGGACTCAGTCTGCCTTTTGGAGTACCTACGGCCGCATTGGTCTTGTGGTAGAAAGCTTAATGTAAAACGACTGAGCTATGTATGTCATTGACGAGGAACGGGAAGAGCGTGAGATAGGGCAGAAGTATGAGGAATTGATGGCGGCTTGCCGCGAAGTCAAACAACTCACACCTCAGGAAGAGGAAGATATCTTGCGGGCGTTCACTGTGGCAAAGAAGGCCCACAGTGGAACTCGCCGCAAATCGGGTGAGCCTTATATCTTCCACCCTTTGGCAGTGGCGACCATAGCTGTGAAAGAGGTGGGACTTGGTCCGGTGGCAGTGATTTGTGCCTTGTTGCACGACGTGGTGGAAGACACGGAGGTCACTATCGACAATATCAGAATACTCTTTGGCGACAGGGTCGCCACTATCGTGGACGGCGTTACCAAGATTGAGGATGTGATAGAACTCCATCAGAGTGAGTCGAAACAAGCCGAAAACTACCGTAAGATCCTCCTGTCTATGTGTGGCGATGTCTACGTCATATTCTTAAAACTATGTGACCGTCTCCACAATATGAGAACTCTCGACTCGATGAAAGACACCAAGAAACTTGCCATATCGAGCGAGACTCAATTTATCTATATTCCATTGGCTCACCGGCTCGGACTCTACAATATCAAGACCGAGCTTGAGGAGCTGGTGATGAAGTACACCAACCCCGACGAATATGCTGCCATAGAAGCTGAACTTGCCCGTAAGGCAGGCTCTGAACAGAAAATCCGGGAGTGCTTCACTATTCCTATTTGCCAATATCTCGATGCCGCCGGCATCCATTATACTATCGTGTCGCGTATCAAATCGGTTTATTCGTGTTGGAAGAAGATGCAGAAGAAGGGCATTCCGTTCAACGAGATATACGACCTTTACGCGATGCGCATCATTCTTGATGTGGAACGCGACGAGGGAATGTCCGACGCCGAATTCCGCGACAAGGAGTCGGCCGAATGTTTCAGGGTCTATTCTATTATAAATAGCCATTATGTCTCTAAGCCCGACCGTATGAGGGACTGGATCCACCACCCCAAAACCAATGGCTATGAGTCGCTCCACGGCACGTTCTCTACTACGGCAGAGCAGTGGGTGGAGGTCCAAATTCGTACCAGGCGGATGGACAACATAGCGGAGAAGGGTATGGCGGCTCATTTTCTGTATAAAGAGGCCCACCCCGACGAGCGCATTGAGAACAACCCGGTGGAAGAGTGGCTGCAAAGCATCCGCAGCACTTTCGAGAACACGGAAAAAAGTGCTATCGACCAGGTTCAGGAGTTCAAAGAGTCGCTATATACCAATGAGATATACGTCTTTACGCCCAAAGGGACCGTTGTGAAGTTGCCTTCCCATTCCACAGTTCTTGACTTCGCTTTTGCAATACATACCGACATCGGTATCCATTGCATTGGTGCCAAGGTCAACACCAAGGTGGTCCCTGTCGGGTTTGTGCTTCACAGCGGCCAGCAAGTGCAGGTCCTGACGTCTAAGAAATCGTTTCCTCAGGCTGATTGGCTAAGCATCGCGCATACCTCGCACGCCAAAGAAAGAATCAAAGACTTCCTCCACGAGCAGAAGAAGCGCTACCACGACAAAGGCGAGGAGAAACTCCAAGCCATAGCCAATATGCTGGGCCTTAGAAATAATCCTGACACTTGGGCGCAGCTTAAGCGTTATTTCGACATTGCCAGCGATGTGGAGCTGTATTATCAGATTGCTTCCGGCGCAATCGACGAGCAGGACATTGCCAAGTGTTTTGGCAAAGCCCGTATTGAGCCTAATATGATGTTCCTCGGTCCCTACAAGGAACTCTTTGAGCATTCTGATGTAAATGAGAACAGCGGCGCCGTGGTCACTAACACCCAAGCCGATTTGTCCCATTCGTTCATTCTCGACCACGAGTACGAGCAGTTCACTGCCGAACCGGCCTCCTGCTGTAAGCCGGTACAAGGGGACACCGTGGTGGGTATCGTCTCGGGGAGCAAAATCAAGGTTCACCGCACCAACTGCAAGGTGGCTATGGACGAGATGGCAAGCCACGAAAACCATATCGTTAGGGCTAAGTGGCGTCAGGGCGAGAAGGTCACTTTCCTTTCGGGTCTCACGCTCACTGCCATCGACCGTCGTGGACTCCTGCAGGACCTCACTCGCGTGGTGAGCGAGGAGATGGATCTCAATATGCGCGCCATCACCCTCGAGGCTTCCGAAGGAATTGTTCACGGAATCATAATGTTATATGTCAATAATTTGGATGGACTCCATCGCTTGATAGAAAAAATCCAAAGCATCGATGGCGTCGAGGACACTCGCCGCATGTAATCCTATGGACCAACAGACTCTTGATTCGTTCACCCGCCTCAGCGATATTCTCGACCGCCTGCGCAAGGAGTGTCCGTGGGACAGGGTGCAGACCATCAGCAGTCTCCGCTATCTCACCATTGAAGAGGTGTTTGAACTGAGCGAGGCTATCATTGCCTTACAGTCGGCTTCCGATACAAAAAGCTCTTCGCAAGAAGTGCGCAAGGAGCTGGGCGACTTGATTATGCACATCCTCTTCTATGCCAAGATTGCCGAAGACGAGGGCCTTTTCTCGCTTGCTAATGTCTTGGACGGAATCTCCGACAAGTTGGTCAGCCGCCATCCTCATATCTATGGTAATGGAGTAGCTGAGCCATGGGAAAAGGTGAAAATGCGTGAAGGACGTAAGTCGGTTCTCGAAGGGGTTCCGGCTTCGTTGCCGTCGCTCAACAAGGCTGTAAGGGTACAAGAAAAGGTGGCAGGTGCTGGATTTGATTACGACAATGAGTCGCAGGCGTTTGAGAAAGTCAAAGAGGAATACCACGAATTCCTGGAAAGTAATAGTGAAGAGGAGTTTGGCGATTTGTTGTTCGCCATCGTCAAGTGGGGCGCCATGCGTGGGGTCAATGCCGACAATGCCTTGTCTCTCGCCAACCGCAAATTCGCCGTTCGTTTCCGTTGGATGGAGCAACATTCTCCAGCTCCTCTCTCCTCGCTGTCTCATGACGACCTCCTGAATCTCTGGCAGGAGGCCAAGGCCAACACTCCTACTTGAGTAAAAGTTCGATCTCTTTCATAGCACACTCTATGTGCTCTCCCTTATCGGTGACAAGCTGCAGATGACCGAATTGGTTTACCCCTTCTATGGTTGCCCCGATTTCTTCTCCCCGGTATAGGTAGATGGCTCTCTTCCCAAGGTTCAGAAGCCGGGCAATATAGTCGTCATCTATAGTTTCCGGAGTTTTGTGCAGTTGGTCGTATCTATGTGATATTGCTCCTACAATCTCCTCCAAACTTTGCCGCAAATCATATTCTTTGCCGGTCAGCTGGCTGAGTGAGACGGCGGCAGACAATTCTTTGGGGAATAGTGACTGGTTGATATTCAGTCCTATGCCACAAATCGCCGATTCGTAGGTGGTGGCTATCCTGTTCTCGGTCAGTATGCCGCAAATTTTACGCCTCCCGACATATATGTCGTTTGGCCACTTGATGGTAGCCTCTACCCCTTTCCGCTGCAGCCAGTCGCTCACTCCCAGCGCCAAGGTCTTTGTCAGTCGGTATTGGTCGCCGGCCGACAAAAAGACAGGATGCAAAACTATGCTGAATGTTAGGTTCTTGCCTTGTTCTGACTCCCATTTGTTCCCTCGCTGGCCTATGCCTGCCGTCTGTTCATGGGCCCAGATAACTGTAAACTCCTCGACTTTTCCTAAGTCGAGGAGTCCACAATAGATATTGGTCGACTCTAAGGTCTCAAACTCTCTTATTTCCACGCGCCTGGACTTTCGTCGTCGTTAGACCGTCATTATCTCTTTTTCTTTCTCCGTAAAGATTTTGTCGCATTCGGCTACGAACTTGTCGGTGATCTCCTGCAACTCTTTCTCCACCTGCTTCACCTCGTCTTCGGGTACCGACTTGTCTTTCAGCTTCTTTACTTTGTCGAGCACGTTGCGGCGAGCGTTGCGGATGTTCACCTTGCCGTTCTCCACCTCGCTCTTGGCCACCTTCGTGAGCTCCTTGCGGCGCTCCTCGGTCATAGGAGGTACCACTATTCTCAGGATGTCTCCTTCGTGACGGGGAGTGAATCCGAGGTTGGCGTCAAGGATAGCCTTGTTGATTGCGCCGATGATGGTCTTCTCCCACGGCTGGATGATGATGTTGCGCGGGTCGGGAGTGTTGATGTTCGCCACCTGGCTGATTTCGGTCATCGTGCCGTAGTAGTCGATTTTCACTCCGTCGAGCATTGCCGGATTGGCTTTGCTGGCCCTGATTTTGCCCAACTCCTTGTTCAGGAAGTTGATTGCGCCCTGCATACTTGTGCGTGCCTCGTCAAGGCAGGCTTTCGATAATTCGTTCATAGTATTTTTATTTTTTATTTCCTTTATTCTGTGATAGTTGGAACTCCATTATTTCGCCGCCACCTCGGTACCGATTTCCTCGCCGCTCACCACTTTGAGCAAGTTGCCGCGCTTGTTCATGTCGAACACATAGATGGGCAGGTTGTTCTCCTGGCATAGTGCAAAGGCGGTAAGGTCCATAACCTTCAGGCGGTCAGCCATGGCTTGCGCATACGTGATGTGGATATACTTTTTCGCCGTTGGGTCTTTCTCGGGGTCGGCAGTATAAATGCCATCGACTCGCGTCCCTTTCAATATTGCATCTGCCTGGATTTCAACGGCTCGCAACGACGAAGCCGTATCGGTCGTAAAGAACGGATTGCCGCTGCCACCGCCTATAATGACCACCTTTCCATCCTCGAGGGCTTCCACAGCTCTCCTTCGCGACATGGCACGGCAGATCGGCTCAATGGTCAGTCCCGAGAGCAACTCGGTCTTAACTCCTTGTTTTTCGAGCTCTCCCTGCAGGGCAAGACTGTTTATCAGCGTGGCAAGCATTCCCATATAGTCCCCTTGCACTCGGTCCATGCCTTTCGCCGAACCGCTCATCCCTCTATATATATTGCCGCCACCGATGACTATAGCCACCTGCACCCCGGCTTCCACCACCGTCTTCACATCTCTGCAATATTGCTCCAACATCTCGGGCGAGATACCGTACGACTGCCCTCCCATTAGCGACTCTCCGCTCAATTTCAACAATATACGTTTGTATTTCATACCTTAATTTTATAATAACAGTTTAATAATCAAACTCTTTCCCTCCATTGGGAATACACAATACAAATGTCAAAGGTACAAAAAACTTTTTATTCCACCAAAAACTTTTTTTCAACACCCCATCTCCTCCCACCCCAAAACCGCCCACCGCCCTCCAAAAAACTGACCACCGCCCACTGGCCACTGACCACTAAATTTACCTTAGACTTACCATAGAGTTGATACCTACTTGTGTCCTAGTTGTCAGCTAGTTAGCGTTAACCCAAAATCTCCCCTCCCGCAACTTTTTATCAAAAAATGTGCACTTGCAATAAATCACGAATAATCAGTGAATTATCCCTATTTTTAACATTTCAGCCTTTGCCGCGGTCCCAAGTCCCATTTCATCACAATACAACCGTCACAAAACAGAGCGGCGACTGCCTTCGGGCAGCCGCCACTCTCTAAGTCCTCAGGTCAGCCAAAGCCAACCCGTTTCGAAGTCTTACTTCACTATAAGTTTGCGTACCGTGGTGAAACGTTCGCCGCTTATGCGTACGAAGTAGCTTCCCTGGGCAAGCGAGCTCACGTTCAGCTGTACTGTACCGTCAGTCATCGTGTCGCTCATCAGCGTACGGCCGCTCAGGTCTATCACGCTCACCTGAGCCTTGCCGCTCATGCCTTCTACGTTCACCGTCACCCTGTCGCTTGCCGGGTTAGGATAGATGTTCACGCTGTAGTTGGCGTCTATGGCATCGATTCCTTCGCCCTCGAGCGTCCTGAAGCCTATGGTGTCGCTCCACTCGCTGGCTGCGCTGTTGTCGCAGAGTGCCCTTACGCGTACAATATATATTGTCGAGGCGGTGAGGCCCTGTGCGTTATAGCTGTTAGTGCTTACCGTAGCGGCAACGGTGCCGTTGAGTTCCACCTCATACTGAGCGGCGCTTCCGTTCCAGGTGATAGTTGCCGAGTTGGCTGTCACGTTGGAAACTGCCAGGTTGGTCGGCATGTCGCAGCTGTCGTTTACAACAGGCTCGTCGAGTGTCCTGAATCCAATGGTGTCGCTCCACTCGCTGGTGAGGCTGTTGTCGCAGAGTGCCCTCACCTTCACTACATATACCGTCGAGGCGTCGAGGCCCTGAGCGTTATAGTTGTTGGTGTTTACGGTAGCGGCAACGGTGCCGTTGAGCTCCACCTCATACTGAGCAGCGCTTCCGTTCCAGCTGATGGCTGCCGAGTGGGCAGTTACGTTGGCAACGGCCAGGTTGGTCGGGGCGTCGCAGCTGTCAACCACCACAGGCTCGTCGAGCGTCCTGAATCCAACAGTGTCGCTCCAGTCGCTGGTGGTGTTCTCGTCGCAGTGCGTACGGATCTTCACCGTGTAGGCAGTCGAAGGTGTGAGGTTCTCCAATGCGTAAGGAGTCGTTGCGTTGACAACAGGAGTCTCCACGCCGGTAGCCGTGTTTGTCACAACCAACTCGTAGTACGGATACTGTGCCACCGCGTCTCTCGTTCCGCTGGCGTGCAGCTGGCTGCCGGTCATGCTGATTGATACTGATCCTGTCAGAGTAACTCCCATATTGACTGTTGTGTCGCCATATCCCGAGATGCTGATCGTTGCAATCTCTATAGTGAGGTTGCCGCCCACAGGCAGGGCAGTGGGCTGAACAAAGGTTACCGAACCGGTGAAGTCGATATTTATGGCGTTCATAGCACGTACCGTTTCGTTGATGGTGGCCGGTGCTATAGTCATGCCGGTGCTGCCGACCGTGCCGGTGGTGGCAAAATGGAACGTTACAGGCTCGTCAACGCCTATCATCTCCATCTGGAACGAGCCGCTGATGTTCATCTGGTCGCCGCCGGCGGGCTCTATCGACACGGGTATCAGCGAGTTCGCTACCGAAATAGTTGTGTCTATATCGTTAAAGTCGGCTCCCATATACTGCAGCAGTGTGTGCATCATAGCGTTGGGCGTTACGGTTGTGTGCACCGAGTCTCCTTCTGCCATATACAGGTTCCAGTCGCCGTCGAAAGTCTCAGGCACCGTGATGCCGTCCCAGCTGATAGTGGCCGAAGTGGTAGTCACGTCGGCAACCGCCAGGTTGGTAGGCACGTCGCATGTGAGCGGCTGCGGAGCTGCGGGGGTGGTGAAGTTCACAACCGAAGTCCACTCGCTGGTGAGGCTGTCAGCACAGAGTGCTCTCACTCTAACCGCATAGTCCGTCTCTGGAGTCAAGCCACCTGCAAAGAAGGTGGTGTCATTCAGGGTAGAGGCACCACCGTTGATCTCCACCTCATACTGGGCTGCATCGCCCTCCCAGGAGATATAAGCCGATGAGTCGGTCACGTTGGCAACCGCCAGGTTGGTAGGCACGTCGCAAGTAGCCGGCTGTACCGAACCACCGCAGTTAGCCGTGAAGCGGATGTCTGCAACAGTAGTAGAGGTGCCATAGTATGTTGCAGAAGGACTCAATGGATCAATATTGCTTCCATCCTGATAGTAATAGTATCCACTGCCACTATGGGCTTTGAAGCTTCTGTAAGTGTATGTGCCAGTATTGTCGTCGATAGCAACCACAATGTCTTTTCCGCTCTCGTGGATAAATGGTGTGTCAAATACTATCTCGCTCCATCCGGCGGCAGCATTCCACTCATAGTTCTCAGCAACAAGCGTGAAATCGTTAATGTCGATGGCACCACCGCTAAGCGATGCATTCTCTACATTGGCAAGATAAACATCGACCGTACGGGTAGTAGCCGTGCTTGCGTTATTATAAGATATTCCGCTAATTGTATCGATGTCTCCGACTTCACTGGCTGTATATATAGCCTGCGTGTATGAATAGTTGTAGTTGGTGTTGGATGGGATGTAGGCACTTGTCGTGCTTCCGTCGGCAACCTCGCCGCAAACTTTCGACGAGGCGGTGAGAGCCACAAAGTTAGCGGTATCCGTACCGCAGATGTTGGTCACGCGGAAGTTGTAGGTCACTCCTTCACTAAGGCTGTCCAAGGTGAACGTGCTGTCGGATACTGCAATGGTGGTCCAATCTGTGGAGTCTGCTTCCTTGTAGCTTACCATTACTGCTGTCGAAGGATAGCCTTCGCTGCCGTCGATTGCCCATCCGATGGTTATCGAGTTGAGGGTTGCCTCGGTCAGGCTCAGTCCGGTCACCTGTGCGCAAGCCACCTCTGTGGTGAACGATCCGAGGGCGAGCCAGTTGGTCCTCTCGGCTCCGCACACCGTGCGTACCCACACATAGTATTCGGTCTCGGCATCGAGATTCATCAGTGTTGCAGCCGTGTCTGACACTACAAACATCGTGTCGCGGCTTTCCACGTCGTTGGTGGTGCCGTAGGCTACCTCATATTCTGTTGCCTCGGCTGCTGCCAACCATGTCAACCCTGCTTCGTGGGGAGTAATACCGGCGATGCTTCCGCTGACAGGTTTCTTACAGTCAGATGGGATGGTTATTGAAATATCGTCAAGATAGAGATTGACCTTGGTACTTGCATCAGCACCTTCTGCCCAAATGGAAAGTTGATAATATGCAGCATTGGCGGAATTGGGAAGGATTAATTCGGCCTCTGTCCAACCAGCGGTGGCGGCGGTGAGAGACCATTCGCTTATCTCAACCCATGCTCCAGTTGAAGAAGTGCGATAGTAAAGGTTTGCGGTGGCTATGTCACCAGAATTGTTCGCAACATTCTTGTAATAGAAATTCAACTGAACGTTGTTTGCAATCGTTGAACAATCAACAACGGGGAATATCAAACGAGAGTTCTCCTCCCAATAGTCTGCAAAATATACACCGTTTCCAGAGTTGCCATTAGCGGTGAAATCCCACTTTGAACGTGAGGCATTCGAAGCAACCTGCTCCCAGCATTCAGGCAGTCCGGAACTGATACCCTCGAAATTCTCGCTATAAGGAACAGTCTCAAATCCACAAAGAGTACTGAACGTTCCGCTCACAGCCTCGCTGGTGTCGGGATCGCAGAAAGCACGCACCGAAACGGCATACTCGGTATTGGCCGCAAGTCCGCTGATCGTATATGGATTATCAGTAGTCTGGATCCACTCGCCGTCGTCAACCTTCACAACCCACTTCGAGGCGCTTCCATTCTCTATCCACGAAAGTGTCAGGCTATTATCTGTTGCATCAGCCGTCAGATTTGTCGGATGTACACAAGCGGGTGCTTCTCCAATGGTAATATCATCAAGATAAGCATAAACCCTTGGATAAGTATTCTCTCCCGTGGCCAGGAATGAAACCTGGTAATAAGGAGCATTAGCCGAGCTCGGCAATATCACACTCACATTAGTCCAGTCTCCGTTAGCAGCTGCAAAAGAAGATTCGTCAATGGCTATCCATTCGCCTGTCGATGATGTTCTGTAGTAGAGAGCAAGATGGGCAAAATAGCCATTGCTGATGGCTGGGTTCTTGAAGTAGAAACTCAGCTGACCATTTGCGGTAAGTGATGAACAATCAACAACAGGAAGTATGAGTCTTGAATTGTATCCAGACCAGTCACTAAAGACTAATCCATTGCCACTATTTCCTTCATCACTGAAATCCCACTTCGATGATGTTGGGTATTGGGCCTGTTGCTCCCAGCAGTCTGGCAGCCCAGTGCTGATACCTTCGAAGTCCTCGCTATAAGGAATGGTCTCAAATCCGCAGAGAGTGCTGAATGTGCCACTAACAGCGTCGCTGGTGTCGGGATCGCAGAAAGCGCGCACCGAAACGGCATACTCGGTATTAGCCGTAAGTCCGGTAATAGTATAAGGATTATCAGTAGTCTGAGTCCATGCACCGTCGCCAGCCTTCACAACCCATTTTGTAGCCGTTCCTGCTTCAGTCCAAGAAATGGTCAGGCTATTATCATTGGCTTCATCAAGGGTAAGGCCTGTAGGCTTGGCACATGTCGGCGGCTCGGATACAACGATGTTATCCAGGCGACAATAATCGCTCGAGCCATAGAAACGGAATGCAATATATTTGGACGACGAGCTGGCAATTGCTGATTCATTGCTGAGATTAATCTCGTAGTTTGTCCACGCTCCTCCATTTGCAGTTCCAACAAGGCTGAAAACACTGGTGAAGGTCGCTGGATCACTCGGATTGTCTATAACTCCCACATACAAGGTATCAGAAGTGTAGCTTGAAAGCCATGCGTCAAAGCTGAGATAAAGTGTGTTGGCGTTGCGGTCGAGCGTTGGCGTTGCAACCATGCTTACATGTGCTGAAGAATTACCAAATAGAGTCAAATAGTTGCCGTCCGTCGCATAGTAAGTACTGTTCTCTACTTTCGGATAAGTCCCGCTGGCAACAACTGTCGTCCAGCAATTTGGTGCTGCTTCTGTCGTATGGTCGGTAAAGCCTTCGTTGTATGGCGTAGCCTGTGTCGCACAGCTTGTCCTGTAGGTGCCGCTGACAGCCGCGCTGGTGTCGCCGGCTCCGCACAAAGCGCGCACCTCAATGTCGTAAGCCGTGTTTGCTGTCAGTCCTGTAAGTGTGTAGGGGTTGGTTACGGTCTGATATGCTCCGTCGTCAACTTTCATCAGCCACTGGCTTGCGCTTCCGCTCTCTACCCAAGAGAGCTCCAGGCTGGTCTCTGTGGGAGTTGCCTCCAAAGTGGTAGGGGCAGGGCATGATATAAGTGTGGTGAACGACGATGACACCGAATAACTGAAATCTCCACCACCGCAGTTGGAGCGAAGCTGGAGGTTATAATCGGTTTCAGGTGTCAAGCCTGTGAGAGTATAAGGGTTCGTTGTCACGTCAATCCACTCGCCGTCGTTGAGTTTCAGCTGCCAAGCGGTAGCGCTTCCCTCTTCTGTCCAAGCAACCGAAGCAGTACGAGTGTCGGGGGTGATAGTTCCCATAGTGGGCGATACGCAGCTGACCGGCACGATAAATCCGGTCTTAGGCATGAAGTTTTGGATAGAGGGTGTGATGTTTGCCCATGATGAGCCGTTGGAACCTTGCACCGAAGCCCCGGTTCTTGTTATTCCGGCAAAGTATGCTCGATTGTATGCACCTTCTGTGGTAACGCTTACCTCAATACAGAGATTGCCGCTTGTGTAAGTATAAGGTGTGGCAAAGTTGATGGTCAACTCCGATACTCTGCCATCTAATACTCCGGTATATACCGTCGAAAATGACGATGCATCGGCCCACGATGCTGAGGCAAATGCCTCCGCAGCCACTGTTCCGATTTTTACCTCAAATACGACATCGTCACTCCAACTTCCTCCGGCAGGTGTTGAAAGGTAATAAGTAATACCCTGAATCTCTTTGCCCGCGATATCAGTGAGCATCGAAGCTGGGTAGATAGTCTGACAGCGCAAGAAATCATCTACATAGTAACCGTAGATGGGCACATACTGGTTTGTCTCAGTGCCATTAGCCACGATGACTGTGGCGGTAGGCGTTACACTGCTGCCACCAGTGTTGCCTGTCACGATGTCTGCTCCGACAGTAGCCTCGTAGTAGCAACTGTTCCATGTGGCGCGATAGTCGTCGCCCTCTTGGGTCATCGTGTATTCGGCCCAAGCATAGTGTACTCCGTCGGTCAGCTTGATGCGCAAGCCGAGATAGTGGGTACCTAGGGCAATGGTGCCGTAGGTGTCGAACGAGGCGTCGCCGTAGCCGGCAAACAGCGAAGAACTCGCCGAGCCGACCGTCACTCCGCTTTCAAGCACTCCCACATAGTCCCACACATTCTCGTCGGCTATAATGTTCGTGCCGCCGTCTTCCCAGTTGTAGGCAAAATATCCGTTGTAAACAGTTGGGGACCCGGTAAAGTCCATGATGCGGATCTCCAGCACTCCGTCATTGTCGAAGTCAAGCCCATAGGCGTCTGAAGTGGTGGAACCGGCGATGGTGATTTCGCCAGTCCGGATAGCCCCTTGGGTGACTTGTGCGTTTGCCCCCGCAATGCCTAGCAACGCGGCAAGCATGAATAACATTAACTTTTTCATTTCTGTATGTTTTTGTTTACTTTATTTTTACTTCACTATAAGTTTCCTCACCACTGACACCTTCTCTCCGTCAATCCTTACAAAGTAGGCTCCCTTTGCAAGCGACTCCACATTCAGCTTGGCACTTCCTTCCTCGAGGGTTGTGCTCATCACCTTGTGGCCGCTCACGTCCATGATGCTTACCGTCGCCCCTTCGGCGTTGTCCATATTCACCGAAACCCAGTCGGTCGCCGGGTTGGGGTAAATGGCAATCTTCGTGGTTCCTTCGGCAGCTCCTATACCCTGTGTCGAGCCCTCGTCACCGGTGACGATTCCGGCTCCCACCGTGGCGTTGTAGTAGCAGTTAGTGAACGTGGCGCGGTAGTCGCCCCCTTCCTGAGCCATGGTATATTTGGCATAGCCATAGTGCACTCCGTCGGCCAGCTTTATGCGGAATCCGAGGTAGTGGGTGCCCAAGGCGATGGTGCCGTAGCTGTCGAATGCGGCATCGCCGTAGCCGGCAAACAGCGAAGCACTCGCTGCGCCGATTGTCACTCCTCCTTCAAGCACACCCACATAGTCCCACACATTCTCGTCTGCCAGAATATTCGTGCCGCCGTCTTCCCAGTTGTATGAGAAATATCCGTTATACACAGATGGGTCTCCCGAGAAGTCGCTGATGCGTATCTCCAGCACCCCGTCGTTGTTGAAGTCAAGGCCATAGACGTCAGTCCACGGTGTGCCGGAAATGGTGATGTTCCCGTTTCCGATGCGACCCTGTGTAACCTGTGCGTTCACCGCCGCCAAGCCGACCGCCACGGCAAACAAAAATAATAGCATTCTTTTCATAATCTTAATAATTTTATTGTACTAATAATATATAATCCATTGTTACACTAGCACTTCCACCCCAAAGGGGTGAGGAATAAATAGTGCAAAAATACAAACTTTTTTTATTTCCACCAATTTTTTTTCAAAAATTCACACTCCAAACAAAGAGCCACTGCATTGCCACACGTTTTTCGGAGCATAAACCATAAATGCAATAACCATTGAGTTCTAGTCTGTAGTCATTCATCTATAACTTTGCAACACGGCCTCTCAATTATAAGTACGAATAAGGGTGTTTTTAAATCGCTTTTTTGAGTCAAAATGGAGGGTTTTTAAGAAAGTTTAACTTTTTTATTAGTGGTCAGTGGCTAGTAGTCGGTGGCCAGTATTTTGCTCTAGTTTTGCACACACATTGCAGGCACATTTTGCTTTGCAAGATGTGTGGCGTAGTTTTGCTTCGCAAGACCCATTCTTTACTCGACATAATAATAAATTTTTCTGTACTCGTCTTGGAATGGGGTCGGCAATGAAAGTAAACTCTCATTGCTCTCACATAGCACACACATAGTAGGCATATTCTACTTTTGTCTTACTGAGGAGTACCTTTAGCCTACTAGGGCTTGGTTGTGATTTTGGCATCCTTAAGACAAAAAATGACAACGAAAGGGGGCTGTCCTAAACCTAAATAAAACCTAAATCAAATATAAATAGACTATAAATGAACCATGGCTTTGATACCTCTTTGAGGTGGCGATAAAGTGTACCGAAAAAAATTTAAGATTAAAATAATCTTATATGGCGATTTTCGGTGGCAAAATACGATTTAGAAACGCACTTAATCGTACTTATACATGAAGGGCGTTGTCTTGATAGGGAGAATTGGGTCTTGCCTCAGAAAGACTCTTGCAGGATCTGGAGGATTTCCTGCTCGCTCGGCACGTGGTAGGAACCTATGCGGTTGATGCTGGCGGCTATCTCGGGCAGCATCTCGCGGGTGCAGCCTACCTCGGAGAGGTGGCGGGGAATGCCCATCTCGTCGATGAACGAGGAGAGCGCCTCGATGCCTTCCTGGGCGAGCTGGCTGTCGCTCTTGCCGGTCGGGTCTATGTGCCATACGTTACGGGCGTAGCGGGCAAAGCGGTGGAGTCCGTAGGGTGCCACCAGACGGTAGTAAGGCACCGACACTATGGCGAGGCCTATGCCGTGGGGACAGTCGCAGTAGGCACCCACTTGGTGCTCTATTTGGTGTACCTCCCAGTCCTGCTGCTTGCCGACGGCGAGTATCTTGTTGAGGCCCATGGTGGCAGCCCACATGATGTTGCTGCGGGCTTCGTAGTCGTGAGGGTTTTTGACGGCTTTGCGTGCTGCCGAGATGAGGGCGAGCATGTCGCCTTCGAGGAGATAGTCGGAGACGTTGTCGTCGTCGCCGCCGAAGTATTGCTCCATCAGGTGGGAGAAGATGTCGAAGATGCCGCTGACCATCTGATGACGGGGGACGGAGAATGTGAACTCGGGGTTGAGGATGGAGAAACGGGGAGCCGCTACGGCCATGGGAAATATGTGTCCTGCCTTGATTTTTAGCTCCTCGTTAGTGATGACCGAGCCGGAGTTCATCTCGGAGGCGGTGCCGGTCATGGTGAGGATGGAGCCTACGGGCACCACATGCTGTGGCACCGGGCGGTTCTGCTCCCAGAAATGCTGCCAGGGGTCGCCCTCCACATAGGCTGAGCAGGCTATGGCCTTGGAACAGTCGATGACCGAGCCGCCACCTACGGCGAGAATCAGGTCGATGGAGTGTTCGCGCACCAGACGACACCCTTCGAGGACCTGGGAATAGCGGGGGTTGGAGTTGATGCCGGGGAGTTCGGCGACCTGTTTGCCACACTCGGCGAGGGCGGCAAGCACGGTGTCGTAGAGGCCGGAGGTTTTGATGGAGTTCTTGCCATAGACGAGGAGCACATTGGGGCCGTAGAGCCTGAGTTCCTCGGCGAGGTGTGACATGGCCGAACGGCCGAAATGGATACGTGTGGGATTCTCGAAGGTGAAATCTATATTCATATTAATATTTTTGCTGTGTTAGTATATGGAAACGCTCGGTGAGTTGCTCGGCGGTGATATGCTCCATGCGGTCGTCGGAGATGATGCGGCCGTGGTCTATGATGATGGCACGGTTGCACATGGCCGTCACCTCCTGCATGATGTGGGTGGAGAGGAGTATGGTCTTGTCTTTGCCCGCCTCACGTATGACGGCGTGGATTTCCTCGAGCTGGTTGGGGTCGAGGCCGGTGGTGGGCTCGTCGAGGATGAGCACCTCGGGATCGTGGATGAGAGCCTGGGCGAGGCCTACGCGCTGGCGGTAGCCTTTGGAGAGCTGCCCGATCTTCTTGTTGGCTTCGGGGGTGAGTCCCAGCTGCTCTATGAGCTGCTCTATGCGTTCTTTGGCGTTCTTGATCTTGTAGATGCCGGCGGTGAAGCGCAGCGACTCGCGCACGTAGAGGTCAAGGTAGAGAGGGTTGTGCTCAGGGAGGTAGCCTATGTGGCGACGCACCTCGAGGGAATTCTCCATGATGTCGAAGCCGCAGACGGCGGCACTGCCTTTGGTGGGAGGCAGGTAGGTGGTGATGATCTTCATCAGGGTGGATTTGCCAGCCCCGTTGGGGCCGAGGAGTCCCACCGTCTCGCCTTTCCCGGCGGAGAAGGACACATTGTCGAGAGCCGTCTGCTCTCCGTATTTCTTGGTGATATTCTTTATCTCAAGCATAATTCGATGATTAGTTGCGGGTTATCTCTTTTCGGTCATCTCGCGAGCCTGCTGGATGCTGATACGGTGTCCGTTGAGGTATGCGACGACGATGGCATCCTTGAAACCTTTGCCACGCACCTGGGCGAGGAGTTCGGAGGCTTCGGCGATGGTGGCCACCTTGCCGGTGACATAATAGTAGTAGTTTCCTTGCTGGTAGCGGTCGAAGTCGGTGATGCCGCGGAGTTCGCTGGCCCCTTTCTCTATGACTTTGGACACGGTCATAAACTGAACCCGATAGACCGGAGCACCGGGAGCAGGAGCTGCAGGCTTGGGCTTGGCAGGGGTGTAGGGGTCGCCGTTGGCGGTGGTCTTAGGCTTGGGCGGCTTGGGTTTCTCCACGGCCGGTTCCTCGGCAGGCTCCGTAGTAGTGGTGGTCTGCTCGCTTCCGGCAACGGCTTCCTCCTCTGCCTCGGTAGCGGTGGAGTCTGCCGTCGGCTCGCTCTTCACCTCAGGCACCGAGGTCCCCTCTTCGGCTGCCTTGTAGGCGGCGAAAGCACGGAAAATACAGCTGGCTATGGTGTTCTGTCCTTTCTCGGACATCATATAGGCCTCCTCGGTGGGATTGCTGATAAAGCCGACCTCGGTGAGCACCGACGGCATGGTGGTCTTGTATAGCACCATGAACTCGGCTTGTTTCACGCCGCGGTCGATGGTGGAGATGTTCTTCTTATACTCAGTTTGTATGAGTTGGGCGAAGGTGAGGCTTTTGTCGCGGTAGACGTTCTGGTACATGGCGAAGAGAACGTAGCTCTCAGGGGAGTTGGGGTCGAAACCCTGGTAGTCGGAATTGGTCTTGTAGTCGTTCTCGAGGAGTATGTCGGCGTTTTCCTTCTTGGCGATCTCCATATTGGCTTTGCTCTGGGAGAGACCGGCGACGAACGTCTCGACACCGGTGGGGGAAGAGGTGGGGTGGGAGTTGGCGTGGATGGAGATGAAAAGGTCGGCTTTGGCACGGTTGGCGATGCGGGCACGTTCGGAGAGGTCTATGTCCTTGTCGGTGGTGCGGGTGTAGATGACCTCGACGTCGGGGTAGTTGTCTTTGATGAGCTTGCCCACTTTCTTGGAGATGCTGAGCACGAGCGCCTTCTCGGATATATGTTTACCCATGGCACCCGGCTTGTTGCCGCCGTGTCCTGGGTCAATCACAACTGTCTTTACCTTGCCGATCTCCCTCTTCTGCGAAAAAAGTGTTAAAGGTAGAAGAGACAGGACAATAAAAAGGACAAATATGCGTTTCATTTCTAATGATTTTAATTTTGTTTTCGCCAATTAGATAATAATTCTTATTTTTGCATTTTCAAATTGCAAAGATACATCCATTTTTTAGAACTATCGCAGATATATAAAAAAGTTATCATAAGGAGGTTGTTAATAACTTGAACATCAGGCAGAAATATAGAGGAAATAACAGCGAGGCGCCGCCCCGTAAGGTTACCTTTGTCAGCATTTTAGCTGTAATGTTTCTGCTGTTATTTTTGTCTCCAAATTGTATTTTGAGGGGTCAAAACGAGGCAAAAAAAAGTGAAAGTGGCGACACCGTGACACAAAAAATGGGGGCGGACAGCACCCGGGTGCCGGTGGTCGATTCGCTCCTGCCGCTCTCGCCCAACGCGATGAAGGACATAATAAAGTACAAAGCCAAAGACTCGGTGGCATTCAATATGGACCAGCGGAAGGCTTTCATATATAACGAGGGCGACGTCTTTTATCAGGACATGGAGCTGAAAGCCGACGCCATGAACGTGGACTTCAACACCTGTGTGATAAGTGCCGCGGGAGTGGAGGACACGTCGGGGCACACAAAAGGGCGTCCCTATTTCAAGCAGGGCGATGCGGAATATGCCGCCGACACCATAAAGTTCAACTACGACTCCAAGAAGGGAGTCATCAGAGGAGTGATAACCCAGGAGGGGGAAGGATTCCTCCACGGCGAGAAGATAAAGAAGATCAACGACTCGGTGATGTACCTGAGCAAAGGACAATATACCACCTGTAACTATTCCCATCCCCATTTCGCCATCAACTTCTCGAAGTCGAAGCTGATAGCCGGCGACAAGATAGTGACGGGCCCGGCCTACCTCTCCATAGAAGATGTGCCTACACCGATAGCCTTGCCGTTTGCCTTCTTCCCGATCACCCACGACCGGGCGTCGGGATTCCTGATGCCGTCCTACGGATGGATGAACAACCGAGGCTATTACCTGAAAGACATAGGATGGTATTTTGCCATCGGTGACTGTCTGGACCTCTCTCTCACCGGCGACATCTACACCAACCTCAGCTGGGCAGCGGAAGCCAAGTCGAACTACTACAAGCGGTACAAATACAAGGGCAACGTGGACGTCCGCTATGGAATGACGATGGAAGGCATAAGGGGAGACACCAACTCGTTCCAGCGCTATTCCGACTTCAAGATCTCGTGGCGCCACGACCAGGACCCGAAAGCCAATCCCTACAGCCGCTTCTCGGCCGACGTGAACCTGCAGAGCCGCAACTACAGCAAGAACACCACCAACCGTAACGACTATTTCAACTCCACCACCACCTCCTCGATATCCTATACCGCCAAGCTTGGCTCGTCGTTCAACCTGGCACTGACGGCCCGCGAGTCGTTCAACGCACAGACCGGAGTGATGACGATCAAGTTGCCGTCGATATCGCTGAACTCGGTGACCTTCTACCCCTTCCGACGCAAGATGCCGTCAGGTGCCTACAAATGGTGGGAGAACATACAGCTCTCGTACCAACTCAATGCCGAAAACAACGTCACGGCTCCCGACTCCCTGATTTTCAAGAAGGCGATACTCTCCAAGATGCAGTATGGCATCAAACAGAGCGTGCCACTGTCGCTGTCGGTGAAGATATTCAAATACTTCAACTGGACCAACTCGATATCCTATAACGAGCGGTGGCATTTCTCCACGATAGAGAAGACCTACGACACGGCCACGGGGATGCTCGCCATAGACACCAACTACGGCTTCAAGACCAACAGGGACGTGAGTTTCCAGTCGTCGCTCTCGACGAGAATATACGGAATGTTCCAGTTCAAGCATGGCTGGCTAAAGGCAATGCGCCATGTCATCAACCCTTCGCTCTCCATCAGTTACCGTCCCAACTTCGGGTCGGAGAAACTGGGATGGTGGAAGCAATACACCGACAATACGGGGTATGTGCACCGCTATTCCATCTTCGAGCAGTCGCTATACGGAGGGCCTGCCGACGGGCGGTCGGGACTCATACGCCTCAACATAGGCAACAACCTCGAAATCAAGGTGGGCAAGCTCCATGCCGAGGAGTCGGAATACAAGAAGGTGACCCTTTTGGAGAACCTGAACCTGGCGATGAGCTACGACTTGGCCAAAGACTCGCTCAACCTCAGCGACTTCACCGTCACGGGCCGTACGACATTGTTCCGCTCGCTGGTGCTGAACTACAGCGGCGCGTTCTGCCCCTATGTTATAGACTCGTTGGGCAACAAGCACAACCGCTTCCTCGTGGCCGAGGAGCACCGGCTGTTCAGGACGTCCAACTCCACCTGGTCGGCACAGCTCTCGTGGTCAATAAACCCCGAGACGTTCAAGAAGAAAGGGGCCCAGGTGGGCGAGAAACCCAAAGGACATGCGGTGACGCCCATACTCCTCTCGCCGTATAACGAAAACCCGGCAATCTTCGTGGGCGAATATGTGGATTTCTCGGTGCCGTGGAACTTCTCAATCAACTACACGCTCTCATACGTTTCCACATATGTGGCGGCACAGTTCGGACTTGAGCACAACGTGGTGCAGTCGCTCTCGGTGTCTGGCAACTTCTCCATCACCAAGAACTGGAAGATCGCCTTCTCGACCGGCTACGACTTTGTGAACAAGGGAATGTCGTACACCTCGATAGACATCTATCGCGACCTTCACTGCTGGGAGATGCGTTTCAACTGGACTCCCTTCGGCTACTACAAAGGCTGGAACTTCATCATAAACATCAAGGCGCCCAGCCTGCGCGACATCAAGTACGAGAAGAAGCAACAATATCAGGACAATCAAGGCTATTTCAGCTATTAGGCTATGGAGGAAACAAAATACTACTATACAATCACCGAGGTCTCGGAAATGCTGGGCGTGAACGCCTCGCTGCTGCGGTACTGGGAGACCGAGTTTCCAGCCTTGCGGCCTGAGAAGACCAAGAACGGCTCGCGGCGCTACAAGCAGACGGACATAGACCTCCTGCGCCGAATACACCACCTGACCAAAGAGCAGGGCTATACCCTCGAAGGGGCACGGGAGCAGCTGAAGAAGCGGAAGCCCGAGCCGGAAGAGACGCAGCAGGTTGTGGAGACGCTCAAGTCGCTGCGTACACTCCTCGAAGAAATAAGGGAAAAACTCTGAGAAGAGTAAGCGGTATTATCGCGGGTGAGATTATATAAATAGGAATATTATTGTTTGGAGGAGTCGGAGAGGAGTTTGAGAGTCTGAGGGTCGGGAGAGTCGTCGTAGAAAGTCTCGAGGACTTCGGCGAAGATGTCGTTGGGCGAAACCTGGTCGAAGAGAGTCATCGAGGAGCGTATTTTGAGTGCGTCGATGCGAGGGGCAATGGCCTGTACCGACTTGCCTTCGTGGGAGAGGAGCGCGTTGCACATTTCGCGGAGACGGGGGCCAAGGACCGGGTGGGCGAGGTATTGGCGAGCCTCGTCGAGGCCGGAGATGGAGTAATATTGGGAACGGTAGGTTTTGCCCAAGCCTTTTAGTTGAGGGAAGATGTACCAAATCCAATGAGACTGTTTCAGGCCGGCTGTGATTTCGGCGAGGGCGGTGTAGTAGCCGGAGTATTGGTCGGCTTGGGCTTTGACGAAGCGGTCAAGGTCGTATTCAGAGGAGGATTTCTCTTTCTTGTTGGAGAAGAGATTGTCGAGGAGGTTTCCGATGGAGGAGGTTTTGCCGGTACGGGGGCTTTCTTCTGGTTTGGAGGTGGACTCTTTGGGAATATAATCAACTTGTTTGTAGTGGCTTAGCTTATGAAAGCGGCGGAGGAGAGACTCGAAGTCGTAAGGGAGGCGTTTCCATGCTTCGGCGACGACCCAGTCGGGGATGGACTTGTAGAAAGCTTCAGCGATGGAGGCAGAGATGCAGGTAAGAGTGTCGCAGTCGCCACCGAGGGAGACGGCGAGGCGGAGACAAGATTCGAAGTCGGAGCTTTCGAGGAAGGCGACGATGGCTGGAGGGACGGTGCCTTGGCAGGAGGGCTCGAAATGGTAAGAGGGACGGATTTCGTCGCAGGTTTTGGAGAGGTCGTAGGAGAAGCGTGATTCAATGTATTGCTTGATTTCGGCTTTGGATTTCCCGGTGCGAGCGAGGAAGATGGCGGCGGAGGTGGCTTGGGCCCCTTTTATGCCTTCGGGGTGGTTGTGGGTGACGGAGGCCTGGATTTCGGCGACCCGCTCGGTCTCTTCGAGAGAGTCGAACATCCAGCCGACTGCGCTGGTGCGCATGGCGGAGCCGTTGCCCCAGCTGTTGTAGGGCTTGCGGATTTCGTGGATGATGTTTTGCTTGGAGCCGTCGGGTTGGATGACGGTTTCCACCTCGGTCGTGGGGTTGAAGAGCCAGTTGTGGAAGCCGCCGCCGTAGCCGCCCATGGGGCAGGGATATTTGTTGGCGAAATGTACAAAGGTGCCAATCAGAGAGTTGGGATTCTGGGAGGGGTCGTTGAGGAGCCAGTCGGCAACGGCGAAAGTCATGACGCTGTCGTCGGTAAAGTTGGAAAAGGGGGAAAAGAGCGGGAATTTGGTGGTTTTGATGTTGCTGAATTCGTAAACCGAGCCTACGGTGTCTCCAATGATAGCGCCTAACATAATGATGAAATCTAATTAATATTGTTTATTTGACACGATTAAAATTTGGTGCAAAGTTACGCAAAATATTCCAAACGGAGCAAATAATTTGTGATATTTTTTACAAAGGAGTGGAAATCAGTGATTTATTTTTGTTAAAAAGTAGGTTTTCGAAGAGAAAACAGGGCGGAAAGAGTGGAGAAAAGAAGAAAATGGTGTGCAAATTACGCCTAAATGGTTGTGTTGGTACTTTATGTATTGATAATCCGTGAGTTATGTATAGTGATACTTTTTTGATAAAAAATCGAGAGAGGGGTAATTTTGTGCAGAAGGTAAATTGCTGATATATAGGACACAAGTAGGTATCAACTCTATGGTAAGTCTATGGTAAATTTAGTTGTCAGTTGTCAGTGGCCAGTGGTCGGTTTTTTTGTGGTCGATGGTCGGTGTTGTGGAGGGGGAAGATTGGGTGTTGAAAAAAAGTTTTTGGTGGAATAAAAAGTTTTTCGTATCTTTGCATTTTATTAATATAAATAGAAACATTATATAATAGGCTGAGTATTAAGGGGGAGAGGTGCGAGAGGGTGATGACGGCCGGAAAAAAGAAAGGAGAAAAAGGATGAACATCATGCTAATTGGCTCGGGAGGAAGAGAACACGCTATCGCGTACAAACTGTCGCAGAGCGAGAGGTGCCAGCGGTTGTATGTGGCACCCGGAAACGGCGGTACGGGGTTGTGTGGAATGAATGTGAAACTTGACATAATGGACTTCGGTGCGGTGGCGGATTTTGTGTTGAGGAACGAGGTGAAGATGGTGGTGGTAGGACCCGAGGCTCCGCTGGTGGGAGGAATCGCAGACGCGTTGGCGGCAGACGAGCGGATGAAGGGGGTGACGGTGATAGGGCCGAAGAAGGCAGGCGCCATGCTGGAGGGTAGCAAGGATTTTGCGAAGGGATTTATGGAGAGGCACGGGATACCGACGGCGAAATACAAAACGTTCGGAACTGGAGAGCTGAAGGAAGGCAAGGCATTCCTGAGGGAGATGAAGGCGCCGTATGTGCTGAAGGCCGACGGTTTGGCGGCCGGCAAAGGGGTGTTGATCATCAACGACTTGGCAGAAGCGGAGAGAGAGCTGGAAGAGATGCTGGAGGGAGGGAAGTTCGGCGAGGCGAGCAGCAGGGTGGTGATAGAGGAGTTTATGGACGGGGTGGAGCTGTCGGTGTTTGTGTTGACCGACGGACGCCACTACAAGATATTGCCGACGGCGAAGGACTATAAGAGAATCGGAGACGGAGACACGGGACTGAACACGGGCGGAATGGGCTCGGTGAGTCCGGTGCCGTTTGCCGACAAGGAGTTTATGGAGAAGGTGGAGAAGAGGATAGTTCAGCCGACGGTGAAGGGATTGATGGAAGAAGAGATAGAGTATAAAGGATTTATATTCATAGGGCTGATGAATGTGGGGGGCGACCCGATGGTGGTGGAATACAACGTGAGGATGGGAGACCCGGAGACGGAAAGTGTGTTCCCGAGGATAAAGAGTGACGTGGTGAAGCTGTTCGAGGCGGTGGGCAACGGGACACTGAACAAGGAGACCCTTGACGTGAACTACAGGACGGCAGTGAGCGTGGTGCTGACGGCCGGAGGATATCCGGGCAGTTACAGAAAAGGCGACGTAATCAGTGGAGTGAAGGAAGTGGAGAAGGCGCTGGTGTTCCACGCGGGCACGAAGACCGAAGAGGGAGAGCTGGTGACCAACGGAGGCCGGGTGATAGCCGTCACGGCGCTGGACGAGAGCCTGCCGATGGCGCTGCTTAGGGCCTATCAGGAAGCCGACAAGATAAAGTTCGAAGGGAAATACAACAGGAAAGACATCGGTCAGGACCTGTTGAGACTGATGGAGGGAAACAAATAGGAGAGCGATATGGGACTGGCGATAAAAGAGACGGCGTATCTAGGGTGGTGGTTTGTGAGGGCCAGATTTTTCGGGAGGCGCAAGCCGCTGCAGACGGTGTTGTTTATCACCGACGCGTGTAATCTGAGTTGCCGCCATTGTGCGATATATAACCACAAAGACCCGGTGATGAAGAGCTACGAGAAAGTGAGAGAGGAGTTGGAATACAGCTATAGAGAGGGAAGCCGCTTTGTGGATTTCGAAGGAGGAGAGCCGATGATATGGCGAGAGGGGGATAAGGACATCAACAGCCTGATAGCGCTGGCGAAAGAGATAGGCTTTTACAGCTGTACGGTGACGACCAACGCGCAGTTGCCGCTGAAAGGGCTGAAGGCCGACAGCGTGTGGGTGAGCATGGACGGAGTGGGAGCGATGCACGACGACATAAGGGGAGAAGGGGCGTTTGCGAAGATGGAGAAAAACGTGGCAGAAAGCGGACTGAAGGGGGTGAGCGTGAATATGACGATAAACAAGAGGAACTGCGAGGATGTGGAAAGAGCAGTGGAATATGTGAAGAACAATCCCCATCTGGAGCAGATCTCGTTCAGTTTTCACACGCCCTACGCTGGGACCGAAGGGTTGAAACTCGACTGGGAAGAGCGCGGCAAGATAGTGGAGCGACTGATAGTGTTGAAAAAAGGAGGTGCGCCGATAATGAACTCGCTGTCGGGGTTGCGGTTGCTTAAGGACAACAAATTCAAGAAGCACTGCTGGGTGTCGAACTTCATACTGCACGACGGCACGAGATTTGCGGAGTGTACGGGCAAGGCGGCAGGAGTGTGCGAGGAGTGCGGCTTCGGAATGGCAGGCGAGATGAGCAGTGTGTTCGCGTTCAAGCCCGACACGCTTATGGCCGGAATGAAACTGAGGGTCAGATAAGAAAGGAGGAGGGAAGATGATAGGCTGGCTGAGAAAACTGATAGGAAAAGACCAAGAACAAAAAGAGGAACAGAACGAGATGAAATATATAGTAGCAGGATTGGGTAATGTTGGAGAAGAGTACGAGGGGACGCGTCACAACACAGGATTCATGGTAGTTGACCGACTGGCCAAGAGTGCCGAAGCACGGTGGGAGCTGAGCCGCCACGCTTACCGCACAGAGATAAAGCTGAAGGGAAGGACGATAATACTGCTGAAGCCCACGACATATATGAACCTGAGCGGCAAGGCTATAAAATACTGGCTGATGCAGGAGAGAGTGGAGCTGAGCCGGCTGTTGGTGGTAGTTGACGACATAGCGTTGCCGTTGGGAGAGTTGAGGATGAAGAAGCAGGGGAGCGGCGGCGGCCACAACGGGCTGAAGAACATAGAAGAGATTCTCGGGAGCAACGCATACTGCCGGCTGCGGGTGGGAGTGGGCAACGACTTTGCCCGAGGGAGGCAGATAGACTATGTGCTGGGGCAATATAGCGAAGGAGAGCTGGCGGAGCTGAGCCAGCACCTCGACGAGGCGGCCGAGATGGTGAAGACCTTTGTGCTGGAGGGAGCCGACCGTGCGATGAACAAGTTCAACGGACAGAAGAAACAGGAGAAGAAGGGAGATGCGTAGGCTGACGATAGACATAGGGAACACAAGGACTAAGCTCGCGCTTTTTGAAGAGCGGGAGCTGGTGTGGAGTGGCGAGTGGAGCGGTGAGTGGCCCGATGCAGAGAGGAGCATAGTGTCGGTGACCGGAGTCGAGCCGGCGGCGTTGCCGGCAGGAGCTGTGAGGGTGAGCAGCGAGTTGCGGCTGCCGGTGACGATAGACTATAAGAGTCCCGAAACGCTGGGGAGCGACCGGATTGCTGCGGTGTCGGGAGCGTGGAGAAGAGGCGAAGGAGGAGTGGTGGTGATAGACGCCGGGACTTGTGTGACTGTGGATTATGTCGATGGCGAAGGAGTTTATCGGGGAGGGGCGATAATGCCTGGGTTGAGGATGAAATTTGAGGCGTTGCATAATTTTACGGCAAAATTGCCGTTATTATATGTAGAGGAATTACCGGCAGAGGTGGATGCGATTGGGAAGAGCACGAGAGAGTCGCTGGAGTCGGGGGTGGTGAAGGCTACGAGGTATGCTCTGGAGAAGTATGTGGAAGAGGCCGAGCGCCGAGAGGGCAATAAGGTGAGAGTGATGGTGACCGGAGGCGATGCCAAACGGGTGAAAGGAGAGTGGGAGGAAGACGAGATGCTGGTGATGAGAGGAATGAACGAAATATTGATGCAGAACTGATAAAAAAAGAGATATGAAGAAACTGAAAACAGGAATAGCGGTGATGGTGATGCTGATGGCGGGGTTGGCGGTGGAGGCGCAGAACGGGATAAATTCGCCGTATTCGCAGTTCGGGATAGGGCTGAGCGACGCTCCGTACAACTCTCCGTTTGCGATGAGCAGGGGAGCAATACTGGCAAGAGGGGAGACAAACCAGATCAATATATGGAATCCTGGCAGCTATGGAAAGATAACGAGTCAGAGCTTTGTCTTTGACCTTGGGCTGGGAGTGCAGATGAGCACCTTGCGAGACGGCAACACCAAGCAGTTTGACGCCGACGGATTGGTTGCTTACTTGTCGATAGGATTCCCGTTGTGCAAATGGTGGAAGACAGTATTTTCGGTGCAGCCCTACAGCGACGTGAGCTATGGCCTGACGACCTACTCCACCGATACCAGCAGCTACGGGAAGATGAAGACGTTGTATGAAGGCAACGGCGGAGTCAACCGATTCACCTGGGGACACGGATTCAACATCGGTAGCCGAGTGAGCCTGGGATTCAATGTGCATTTGCTATATGGACACATAGAGAGGGGAATCACATACGACTTTGAGGCCAACGACACGACATTCTATATGGACAGCCGCAAGCAGAAAGACACGCGAGTGCTGAACTGGGGAGTGGACTTCGGACTGAACTACGAGCAGCCAATAGGAGAGAAGTACACGATGACGATGGGATTGACACTGAAGCCCGGATGGGAGCAGGGAGTGAAGGAGAATGCGCTGGTATATACCTTTGCCGAGTCGAGCGGCAACGAATATATGAGAGACACGATATTCCCGTTGTCGGGCGAGAGTGGTGAGTATCGCAGCAAGCTGATTGACAACTGGAGAGTTGGAATAGGTCTAAACCTGGAGAGAAACGAGAGGTGGCTGGTAGGCTTTGATTATGTGTGGGCCCAGTGGAACGGGATGAAATACCAGGAGGGTCTGGACTATCACATCTTCGGAAGCGACATGTTGAAATACGGAACATACCGCCGTATCGGAGTCGGCTTTGAATGGCTGGGCGATGCCCAGGGTGCGAAGTATTGGCAGAGGATAGGCTACAGCGCCGGCATACACTACGAGGCCAACAAGCTGAATATGGTGAAAGACGGGCAGGAGCACAACATAGGAGAGATAGGGGCCGGACTGGGAGTAAGGCTGCCGATGAGGAAGGGGAAGTCGGTGATAAACGTGGCGGTAGGATACAGCCATTTCGGCGAGAGGGCCCTGCTGCAGCGAGACTGCGTCACGATAGGAGTGTCGTTGGGAAGCTGCGAGAGCTGGTTTGTGAAGAGAAAATATAATTAGAAAAAAGCAATAAAACAGAAATAAAAAGGACTAAATAGAAAAGAAACAAAAAAAGGTAGAACTATGAAGACACTGAAATTTGGATTACTGACTGCCGTGCTGGCGATGATAAGCCTTGGCGCAAATGCCCAGAACTGGGGCTGCAGCGATGCAGAGAGAGAGTCGATATTGGAAGATGTGGCAGTTTACCAGTCGAGTATGAAACTCTATAAAGAGAGCAAAGATGTCAGATATCTGGAAGAGGCCCATCCGCACTGGAAGGTGGTGGTGGAGAAATGCCCCAAGCAGAGCAAGAACCTGTACATCAACGGTGAGAAGATAATCAAAGGCTTGGTGGCCAAGGAGACCGACGAGGCCAAGAAGCAGGCGCTGATAGCCGACATCAAGTGGATGCACGACAAGAGGATAGAGGCCTATCCCGCCGATGCCGCCGACATTATGGCCAAGAAGGCGAAAGACATAGACGTGCTGGAGAAGGACGCCGGACTGAAAGAGTGCTACGAGACGTATGCCGAGGCAGTGAAGCTGGGCGGAGACCAGCTGGATGCCGCCTATATCTACCAATATTTCATGGCTACAGTAAGATATGTAAAGGCAGGATATGCCGAGCCGACGCTTGTGGTGGACAACTACGATATAGCGAGCGACCTGCTGGAGCAGGAGGTTATAGCTTGCTATGCCGACACGGTGAACCCCGACACGGTGAGGGCTAACGCCATCAGGGAGTGCATAGGCAATGTGGAGGCCGTGTTCTCGCCCTACGCCACATGTGACCAGCTGGTGGAGATCTACTCGCAGAAGTTTGCCGCCACACCCGACAATGTGGATCTGCTGAAGAAAATCACCAATATAATGATGAAGAAGAACTGCACCGAAGAGAAGCTGTTCTTCGACGCTACTGAGAAACTTTACTCGCTGGAGCCTTCGCCCACCACGGCACTGAGGATGGGACTGATGAGCATCTCGAAGAAGATGTACGGCGATGCGGTGAAGTATCTGAACGATGCGGTGAAAGGTCTGACAGAGAGAAAAGACAGGTATAAAGCTTACATATATCTTGGCCATGCCCACATGTTCAACGGCTCGATGGGAGCAGCCAGGAACGCCTACAACGAAGCAGCCAGGATTGACGCCTCGAAAGGAGAACCCTACATCTGCATCGCTCAGCTGTATATGAAGTTCCACGGAGTTGCGTCGAGTGATGGTATCGGAGGCCGTTCGGCTTACTGGGCTGCAGCAGACCAGGCAGCCAGAGCCAAAAACATAGACGGTTCGCCCGAGACGGTGGCGGCTGCCAATAAGATCATCGGTCAGTGCGCCGCAGCATATCCCAAGAAGGCAGACGCCTTCATGGTGGACTTGATCGACGGTCATTCGTTCACGGTGCCCGGCCTGGGAGTGGTGACAACGGTGAGGACGAGATAGCAGGCGTGTAGAGATGATCCTCGGAAAGAAAGCAAGAGAGAGAGGAAGTAAGCGCGAAAAGCGCTTACTTCCTGCTTTATTGCTTGTGGGAGCGGTTGCAGTGTTGGCAGGCTGCAATAACGATTTGGAGAAGGTGAGTTTTTTCAACCCGAAGAAGTTGCCGAACCAATCGGTGGCGGATGCCGCTATCAGCCGCAGTTCGTCGGGGAATGTGCAGATGAGGCTGGTGTCGGCCAAGATAGAGAGGTATATAGAGCCGGAGAACCGGAATATTTATCCTGAAGGGCTAGCGGTGGATTTCTTGAACGAGGACGGAAGCAAGAAAGCCTATCTGTGGGCGTCGGTGGCGGAGGAGTTTGTGGACCGCAGGATAGTGGAGGCGAGAGACAGTGTGGTGGTGATAGACTATGGCACTGGCGACACGGTGTATCTGCGCAACCTGACGTGGAACAGAGATGAGGGAATGATATATTCGAACGACTCGCTGAGGGCGAAGAACGGCCAGCGAATCACGATAGGCGACGGCTTTGAGAGCGACGAGGCGTTTGAGAACCCCCATATCTTGCACCAGCGTGGAACGATAGACTGGAAAGAAACGGAGGAGTAGGCGATGGAGAACAAGAGTGAGAAACGGGGCTTTCTGTGGTTGACGGTGGTGCTGGCATTGGTGCTGGCGGTGTTGCTGATAGTACGGTTGACGTGGCGTACGGCAGATAAAGAGGAGACGGAGTGGGCCAAGATGGGAGTGGCGGAAGGCGACACGTCGGAGGTGGGTTACAGATTAAGGTCAGGTCAAGGTGAAGGTAAGGACAGGTTAAGGGTAAAGCAAGGGCAAAGTAAGGGTAAAGCCTACTATGGCAAGTGGGAGAAAAGAGATAGAAAATGGAACCGTGAGGAGAGGAAGGAATTGGAGGAACCGGCTTTTGAGCGCAAGGAGAGGAAAGAGTTCGTGGTGGACTTGAACAGTGCCGACACGTTGGATTTGATGGAGATATACGGAGTGGGGCCCTATTTTGCGAGGGCGATAGTGAAATACAGGGAGAAGTTGGGAGGATATGTGAGCAAGGAGCAGCTGATGGAGGTTTACGGTATGAAGGAGGACCGCTATGGCGAGATCGCCAAGCACGTGAGACTGGACGGCGAGGGAGTGAAGAGGATAAATGTGAACCAGGCTGACGTGAAGGAGCTGAAGAGCCATCCCTACCTCGACTACTGGCAGGCGAAGGCGATAGTGGAGCTGCGGGAGAAAGGGACGAGTTACAGGAGTGCCGAGGATTTGCTGCAGGTGAGCCTGCTTGACGAAGAGACAATTAAGAAGATAGAACCATATCTGGAATATTAAAGAGAGACAAAGATGATACAGTTTACAGCCAATGAGATGGCGAAGATGCTGAAAGGTACGGTGGAAGGCGACGGGGAAGTGAAGGTGTGGAAGCCGAGCAGGATAGAGGAATGCAGCGAAGGGAGCATCACCTTTTTCGCCAATCCCAAGTATGCGGAATATTTCTACGAGGGCAAAGCCTCGGTGGTGATAGTAGATAGGAAGTTCCAGGCCGAGAAGCCTGTGACGAGCACGCTGATAAGGGTGGACAGCCCTTATATGGCGGTGGCGAAAGTGCTGCATATCTTCAACAAGGCCAACCCGCCGAAGAAAGGGCGGTCGCGTAAGAGCACGGTGGGCCGTCACAGCAAGATAGGCAAGGGATGCTATATCGGCGAGTATGCGGTGATAGGGAGGAATGTGGAGATAGGTGAAGGAGTGATGATATATCCGCAGGTTTATGTGGGCGACAATGTGAAGATAGGCTCCGGGACGGTGCTTTATGCCGGGGTGAAGATATATAACGACACAGAGATCGGGCGGAACTGCATCTTGCATTCGGGAGCGGTCATCGGAGCCGACGGTTTCGGCTTTGTGCCGTCGGCCGAAGGGGTCTATTCCAAGATAGAGCAGATAGGCAATGTGGTGATAGAGGACGATGTGGAGATAGGAGCCAACAGCTGTGTGGACCGTGCCACGATGGGCTCGACGATAGTGCACAAGGGCGTGAAGATCGACAACCTCTGCCAGGTGGCGCACAATGTGCAGGTGGGAGAGCATACGGTGATGTGCTCGCAGAGCGGCATCGCGGGAAGTGCGCAGGTGGGCAGTCACTGCATATTGGCGGGGCAGTCGGGCGTTGTGGGCCATATAAAGGTTGGCAACGACGTGAAGATAGGAGCCCAGGCGGGAGTGACCAACAGTGTGCCCGACGGGGCCACGCTGCTCGGCTCGCCGGCCATGGACGGCGGGAAGCAGAAGCGCAACTTTGCCGTGATGAGGAATATGGAGTCGTTGCTGAAACGTATAATGACATTGGAGAAAAAAGTGGAGGAGAAGGAAAATAGGGGATAGCGATGGGGAAGAGGATAAGGTCATATAGGATATTGCTTTTTTTAGGGCTTGTGATAGCGTTGCTGGCAGGAGTGTGTGTGGCGATGCCCAAGGGAGGGATCCAGCTGTGCGGCTTGACCTTGCGAATGCCTACGCTGGAGAGCATCATGTCGCGCAAGCAGCAGGGTCCGAACATCGATTCGCTGCTGGCTGCACAGAGAGAGCAGAAGTTGGCGGAGGCTCAGGAGGTGAGAGATTCGGTGGGTTACTACATGAAGAGAGTCACCACCGGAGGCGACCGGTTCTGGTTGCCGAATAACGACATCACGTTCTTCGACGACGTGTTCGAGGAGATGGAGCGGGCGGCAGGCGAGAACCGTACGGTGAGGGTGGTGCATTATGGCGACTCGCAGATAGAGATGGACCATATCACCTCACGCCTGAGGCTGCGGTTCCAGGAGTGGTTTGGCGGAGCGGGACCCGGGCTGCTGCCGCTGAGGAGTTTCACCCCGGTCACGATGGCCAGTATTTGGGCCAACGGGGGCATGACGAAGATAGCGAGTTTCGGCGACAGCACGGCGGTGCGGTCGCGAGGGAACTATGGTCCTATGATGCAGTGCTGGAGGATAGGAGGTGGTGTGAGCGCCGGCATCTCGGGCAAAGGTAAAGAGGATGAGGCGATAGGCCATTTTGCGAGGGTGAAGGTGCTGGTGAACAGCCATGGAGGCCGTTTCAGTGTGGGACTGTCGGCTCCCGAGCTGGGCTTTAGTGACGAGAAGGCCAGCGAGGGCGAAGGTGTTCACGGATACGAGTGGGTGCTGGACAGCATGGTGAGCAAAGTGAACATTAATTATAGCGGCTCGGGTGATGTCTATGGAGTGCTGGTTGACGGCTACGGCGGAGTGGCGGTGGACAATATACCGATGCGAGGATGTTCGGGCCATCAGTTCAAGATGGTGGACTCGGCATTGCTGGCGGCGGCCTACAGGGAGATGGATGCCAAGCTGATAATAATGCAGTTCGGCGGCAACTCGTTGCCGTATATAGCAGGGGAGAAGGCGCTGGGACATTACTGCAAGGAGCTGGGCGAGCAGATAGAGTGGGTGAAAGCCTGCTGTCCGGGAGCCAAGGTGGTGTTTGTGGGTCCGTCGGACATGTGCCGCAGCCGCGACGGTGTGATGCAGAGCTACCCGTTCCTGCCGAAGTATGTGGCGGGACTGCGGGCTATGGCGTTGGAACACGGTGCGGCCTACTGGAGCATCTATGACGCTATGGGAGGTCAGAACTCCATGCCCGGATGGGTGAAGCAGGGTTATGCCGGAGCCGACTATATGCATTTTACCCAGAAGGGAGCCAACGTGATGGGCGACATTATGGGCGAAGCGTTCGGCTGGCTGTACAAGTTCTACAAGTTCAGGATGCGCTGCAAGGAGAAAGAGAGAGAACAGGAATCAGAAAATAATGATACTATAATATAATGTATATATATAAAAAGATAAAATATTGGTTAAGGTCACCTCAATATCAACTTAATATTTGCTTAATGTTTTGTTTGATGTCGGTGTTGGCGACCGGTGCCATGGCACAGGGGGTGAACACGGGCAGTTATCCCTACATAAAGACCAGCGCCAACGAGTTGAGGTATGACAGCACTTCGTCCACGATGCATGCGTTCTTTGACCGTTGGATGGAACTCGAACGCACCGGCCACGGCCGTCTTAACATAGTGCAGATAGGAGGCAGCCATGTGCAGGCAGGGACGCTGAGCCACTGCATCAGGATGAACCTTCTGAAACTCCTGCCGGTAGGGGAGAGGGGGCTGGTGTTTCCCTATTCCGCCGCCGCCAAGTGCAACAACCCTGCCGACTACAAGATAAGCTGCAAGGAGAAGATGCAGCTGACGCGCAACGTGTACAAGGAGCCCCAGAAAGAGTTGGGGGTAACCGGTATCGCCGTGACGGCCAACGACACAATATCGTCGATAACGGTGTGGAACATGGAACACCGTGTGGATTGGCACACCGACCGGGTGGTGGTGATGGGCTATTCGCCTGAAGGGGTGGTGCCGCTGCTGCGCATCGACGACCGTGAGGTCTATCCCTCCTATACCGACGAGGCTACACGCCGCTTTGTCTTCAACCTGCATACCGAGGTGGACTCGTTCACGGTGATACTGCCGTGCGACAGCACCCAGACATTTACTCTGACCGGCATATATCTCGGTAACCGCAAGCCCGGCCTGACGTTCCACTCCATCGGAGTCAACGGGGCTGCGGTGCCCGACTACCTGGACAAATGTCCCCGGTTCACTGCCGACTTGCGCCTGCTGCGTCCCGATATGGTGATCTTCGGCCTCGGCATCAACGACGCGGCCGGCAACGAGTTCGACACCGTCCAGTTCCGTGCCAACTACCTCAGGCTTTGCGACTCCATAAGGTCGGTTTCGCCCAATTGCGCTTTCGTCTTCATCACCAATAACGACAGCTTTAAGCGGGTGAAGAAAGGCCGTTATGCGGTGAACGCCAACGGAGCCCTGGCCCGCGAGGTCTTCTACCGGGTGGCCAAAGAGACAGGCGGAGCGGTATGGGACCAGTTCGAGATAATGGGCGGACTGCACTCAATGGACAAGTGGCGAATCGACAAGCTGGCCCAGAACGACCGTGTCCACTTCACCCGTGAAGGTTACACCCTCCTAGGCAACCTCTTTAGTGAGGCACTCCGCAAGGAGTTGGACAGATGGCGCCAGGCTCCTGCTCCACAGGTTTATGAACGTAAAGATACCACCGACAAAACTACCCATCTAAATGCTCCGTACGTATCTTACTGACCTCTTCGCCTTCGACAACAGCCATCCGCTGCTGTTCACCCAGTTCAACTTCTGGGCGTTCTTCTTCATCGTCTATATAGCGTTCTGCGCCATCGTGGAGATAGGAGCGCGCAAAAGGCCTACGATGGGCAAGACCCGGAGGCTTATGCGCAACGGCTACCTCTTCCTGATAAGCCTGTTTTTCTATTACAAGACCTCGGGACTGTTTGTGATGCTGCTCATCTTTGCCACCTTCCTCGGCTGGCTGCTGGGCATAAGGATGGACAGCCTGCGTGAGCATCAGAAAGGCAAGCGGGCTCGGCTGCTGATGATTATCGGCGTGGTGCTCAACCTCCTGGTGCTGGGCTATTTTAAGTACGCCTACTTCTTCACCGACGTCTATAACACCATCTTCCACAGTCATCTCGAGGCGGTGAACATCCTGGCGCGCTGGTCCAACCACTTCACCGCCACGGCACGTTTCGACGCCTCGGTGATACTCCTGCCGGTAGGCATCTCGTTCTACACGTTCCAGAACATAAGCTATATCGTCGATGTCTATAAAGGCAAAGTGCGCCACGCCTCCAATATCCTCGATTTCGGATTCTACACCACCTTCTTCCCTCAGCTGGTGGCAGGCCCCATCATCAGGGCCGACCAGTTCATCCCCCAGCTCTACAAGCCCTTCTTCCTCACCCGCCGGCAGTTCGGTATCGCGGTGTTCTGGATATTCAACGGCCTTTTCAAGAAGATAGTCCTCGCCGACTACTTGGCGGTAAACTTCGTGGACCGGGTGTTCGATAACCCCACCCTCTTCACCCCGTTCGAGAATTTCTCGGCGCTGATGGTCTATTCCCTGCAGGTCTATGCCGACTTCAGCGGCTATACCGACATAGCGATAGGCGTGGCCATGCTTATGGGATTCTACCTGCCGCTCAACTTCAACTCGCCCTATAAGGCCACCAACGCGGCAGGTTTCTGGAAACGCTGGCATATCTCGCTGAGCAACTGGCTGAAGGATTACCTCTACATCCCCATCGGAGGCAACCGCAACGCCACTGCCGCCACCTACATAATACTCGCCGTGGTGCTCGCCGCCATAGGCTTTATGGCAGCTAACCGCTGGGTGACCCTTACCATATCCATTGTGGCGGTAATCCTGATTGCAGTCTATATCCTCTTCCCCAAGCACCGCCGCGAGTTCAACACCAACATCAACAATATGGACACCATGCTTCTCGGTGGCTTGTGGCACGGTGCTTCGTTCAACTTCATCACCTGGGGTGGCCTCAACGGTCTTGGCATACTGGTCTATAAGTGGTGGAAGAAGATGGGTCCACGGGTCCGTATCCTCGCCACTTTCCTGCTCGCTGCCGCTGCGGTAACCGTGGACATCCTTTTCCCCATGCCACTCCTCAACCTGCTGGCCGTGGTGTTCGGTGTCATATTCGTGGCAATAGCTATCCTCAACATCACCCGCCTTATCCTCGAACGCAAGGGCTCCTCGTTCAAGATTCAGGAGTCGTGGCTTACCGTGGCGTGGAACACCCTGCTCACCTTCGTCTTCATCTCGTTTACCCGTCTGTTCTTCCGTAGCGGTTCCAACCTCAACCCCGCCGAAGCCAACGAGACCGCTTGGCGCACCGCTTCGCAGATGGTCCATCAGATAGGCTCGCGGTGGAATCTCCAGCAGGTACCCGAAATCGTCGGCTCCTACTGGCAGATATTCCTCCTTTTCGCCATAGGCATGGTGGTGCACCTGCTGCCCGACCGTTTCAAGAGGCGTTACCGCCTGGCTTTTGCCTCGCTGCCACTCTGGGCCATGCTGGCCGTGGCGGTGGTGGCCGTATTCGTCCTCTACCAGTTTGTCACCGCCGACCTCCAGCCGTTCATCTATTTCCAGTTCTAAAACACCCATAGTATATGTCAAGTCGTCGTCTGTTGTTAATAGTTTTCCTGCTCCCGGCCATGGCCTTCCTCGCCTCGTGTGCCAAGCAGGGGTACCCCTCGGGAGGTCCCAAGGACGTGGACCCGCCGGCAGTCAAGGGGGTAACACCTCCCTCGGGCTCTACCGCCTATTCCGCCAACCGCTTCCGGCTTGACTTCAACGAATACATAGATCTCAAAGATGCCGACAACAACATCCTTGTGTCGCCGCCTATGAATCCCAAGCCGGAATATACCGTCAAAGGGAAGAGCCTGATGGTGAAGTTCCGCGACACCCTGAGACCCTCCACCACCTATCTCTTCCAGTTCAGCGGAGCAGTGGTGGACTACACCGAAGGCAACCCGCTGCCCTCCTTCGAGTATGTCTTTTCCACCGGCGAGGCGGTCGATTCGCTCTGCTTGCGTGGCGCGGTGGTCGATGCTTTGACCCTCAAGCCTTATAGCAGCCCCCTCACCATCCTCGCCTACAGTCCTTCGCCCTCCGACACCCTCGGCGACTCGCTCATAGCCAAGGTGCACCCCACCTACGTGACACGTACTGCCGCCGACGGCTCTTTCTCGCTCAACTACCTCGCCGATAATTCCTACAAGATAGTGGCCATCGACGATGGCGACCACAACCTGCGCCATTCCCCTTCCGAGGCCATAGCCTGGCTCGACACCGCCGTGAAGGCCTATCCTCTTCCGCGGCCGAAGCAGGATACCGCCAAAACAGCCGACACCACTGCTGTGGCGGACTCTACCGTTGTCGCCGACACACTTGCGGCGGCAGTGGAAGTACCCGCCGTGGAGCCTTTGCGTCTGCTGGTCTCCAGCAGTGCGTCTTCCGCTGTTCCCCAGAGGATAGTGTCCAAGACGTTCTCCGAGCGTGGCATAGCACGGGTGGTGACCGCTGCACCCCTTTCCAACCCTCAGGTTGTCGCCGACTCCGTGATGTGGCAACTCAACGCCAAGGGCGACACGCTCACCCTCTACACCCTACGGCAGACCACCGACTCACTTCAGGTGATACTCCTCGACTCGGCCACCTCGCTCTCCGACACCCTCACCCTCCGCTACCGCGAATCCCGCCGCAGCCGTCGCAACAACTCCGACACCCCTGAACTCAACCGCCTCACCTCACGGGTATCCTCCACCCATCCCTATTTCGACTCCCTCACCTTCGCCTTTGCGGCACCCGTCTCGGCAAGCAGTCTCTCCGACATCACCATCCTCCACCTCGCCGACTCTACCAGCGACACCGTCTATGCCGACATCCTGTGGCCTGGCACCCTCGCCCGCATCGTGACGAACAAACCCCTCCAGCAGGGCGAGAAATACCGTATAACCATACCTGCGGGGGCTACCCGCGACATCTGGCGCCGTGCCAACGACTCCCTCGTGTTCACCACAACCCTCACCTCCGAGAAAGACTACGGCACCATCTCCGTCAGCGTCAATTCGTCGCTGCAGCGTCCCGTCCTGCAGCTTCTCAACGACAAAGGCGAGGTCGTGGTCGAGCAGGTGCTGGCAGCCTCTTCGGATAAGGTGACGTTCCCCCATCTCAAGCCCGCCACCTACGGTCTTCGGCTCTTCGACGACCGCGACGGCGACGGACGCTGGACTCCGGGCGACTACTACCTCCACCGCCATCCCGAGCCGGTGTTCTATTTCGGCAAGGCCTTGCAGCTGCGCGAGAACTGGGAGATGGAGGAAGACTGGAAAGTGGAAGAGTAGTACCACGCCTTTACCCTGTCGGACCGGACGGTCGCTGTCTTCGCTGTTCCCTTTTCGTGTCATACCTTCTCTCAATCTCTTTCTATTATTATAGACCCCGATGGCCATTTTTGAAATGCCGTTTTTCCCTATCGACAACCATACTGTGTTGTTAAGTCGCTGAATAATACCTCATTATAAACATGTTAAATTTCGCGCATCTATCGGCTATCCCATAGCTTGAGACCAGAACCTTCAGTAATATGAAAGTAATATGTGTGTCGAATGTGTGTCGAATGAGCAACGTTGCTAAATGCCCAGTGACGTACGTCAGTTCTTTGCAGTTGGCTAACTTTTTTCTACTGTTCTCTGCATTGATTAGCAGTATATTATATTCCAATAGGACAAATCCGACAATGTGAAATGTGTTTTCAAAAACGTGGTTTCGGGTCTTTATATATGAGAAAGTTTCAACTTTTTTTATTGTGATATGGATTTTCGTATCTTTACAATTTTAAAAAATAGCTAATAATTATGCCAATATCAGACAGCATAACCATACAGAGCAACAACCTTATGCCGTTGGTTGACGACCTGCGGCAAATAAACAACCGGACGCGCAACCGCGTCGCCGTCAAAACCAATACCAAACTCACCCTGATGTATTGGCATATCGGCGAGCTTATCAATAGAGAAGTGCTTGGAAACGAGCGCGCTGAATACGGGAAACAAATTGTCGCGACAGTGTCGGCACAATTGATGTGGTCACATATAACAGAGATATTTACCCTTAAAGAACGACCTTCAGCGGGAATTCTACCTGGCGTTGGCTGCTTCCGAAAGATGGTCTATTCGCCAGCTGCACAAAGGCCTGGAAGCCGCCCGCCAGCGCTGGGAGAATCGCCCGGAGGAATAATTGCGAAATAAAGGTTACCGCTGATCACTAATAAATTTTCTTAAATCTTCCCATTTTTAGCACCAAAAAGCGATTTAAAAACACCATTAGTCGTACTTATATATGAGGGCATCCATTTTGGGAGCCAGAACAGACAAAAATATTTTCTAAAAAACATTGGTTAAATCGCTGCAGATAGAAATATTTTTCGTATCTTTGCAAATTCAAAACAAAGACTAAAAACGGCAGAAACAAACAACTCGCGGAGCAGAAGAAATCCTGTCTCTGCGGCATAGATACAGAAACATAAGACGATGGATACAGAAAACAAGATAGTTATATACCAGACCGACGACGGGCAGACACAGATTGATGTCCGCCTGGAGAACGAGACCGTATGGCTGAATATAGACCAGATGGCACTTCTTTTTGACCGAGAGGAGTCGAATATCCGCCGACATGTACTCAATGTATTCAAAGAAGGAGAATTGGAGCGGGATAATAACGTGCATTTTTTACACGTACCTTGTAGGCTCTTAATAAAATGAAACAACCCCAATGGTAAAGATGACACATTCTATCATGATTTAATATTTAATGTGAAATAGATATAATATGGCAGGCAAAAAGATAATAAAACAATCTACTCCCACAAATGTTGTTGAAGACATTAAAGCTATTATCAACAATGGGCGTACCACAGCATACACGGCAGTGAATACCGCCATGATTGCAACCTACTGGAACATAGGTCGGCGCATTGTGGAAGAAGAACAGCAAGGGAAAGAGCGAGCGGAATATGGCACAGAACTAATAAAAATGCTTGCTAAAGAGCTTACACAAGAGTATGGCAGTGGGTTCAGCGAGAGATACTTGGCGTATTTCAGAAAGTTTTACATTACAATTCCTAACCTACAGATTTTGCAAACGCGTTTGCAAAATCTAAAATGGTCTCATATCTTAACGGCATTGCGTGTTGACGATGAAGTCGCCAGAAGATGGTATCTGGAAAACGCCTCGGAACAGATGTGGAGTGTTAGGGTATTGAACCGCAATATTAGTACTCAATATTATGAACGACATTTCCAGGCACCACAATTGTTAAATGAGAAATTTCCAACTCCAGCTAAAGAAGAAATATTGAAGAGTCCTTTGGTTGCAGAGTTCCTTGGTTTCAAACCAGATGAAAGTTATTCCGAAAGAGACTTGGAATCAAGTATTATAACACACT
Organism: Bacteroidales bacterium; assembly: GCA_017439185.1. GTDB lineage: Bacteria > Bacteroidota > Bacteroidia > Bacteroidales > P3 > Colimorpha. The sequence goes on from JAFRTM010000013.1 coordinate 124,395, forward strand.
TGAAGGATTTTATGATGGAGATGGGACAAGGCTTCGCATTTGTGGCTCGCCAGCAACATATCCGTACTGATGCGCAAGACTATTTCATTGACTTGGTTCTCTATAATGTTGTACTGAAGTGCTATGTGCTTATCGACTTAAAAGTGGGTAGGATTACCCATCAAGATGTTGGGCAGATGGATATGTATGTCCGCATGTATGATGAATTGAAACGTACCGAAGGAGACTGTCCCACAATCGGCATTGTGTTGTGTTCCGAGACTGACGCCGACATCGCACGATATTCCATCCTGAAAGGCAATGAACAAATATTTGCAACCAAGTATAAATTATATTTGCCCACAGAAGAACAATTGCGCAGGGAAATAGAGAAGCAAAAGGAATTATTTTTACTCCAACAAGGAGACAAACGGTAATGATTGAAAAAAATGAAAGACGAATATATGGACTTTGACGAGTATATCAAGGAACAGCAGAAGTTAGGTGAGGTAGGATCTAACGAAGTGGAAGAAATGAAGGAAATATTCCACGAAGTAATACAAGAAGGGGAGGATTGGAGAGAATACACGACCTACAAGCGGGTTGATGTTCATCCAGACCCAGAAGGAGCAAAGATGGGGCGAGCAATATAGAAATAAATAATATGAGAACATTTAACGAACATAGTCTGGAAATGGCCATCATGGATCGACAGAGTCGGTACATAAGGATGTGGTGGTCAAGATCATCGTAAACCGGATAAACGGTAATAACGGATAGATGTATAGCCTCCCTAGCAGAGGCAACATTATTATAAAAAACATTAGTAAAATCGCTGCAGATAGAAATATTCTTCGTATCTTTGCAAATTCAAAACAAAGACTAAAAACGGCAGAAACAAACAACTCGCGGAGCAGAAGAAATCCTGTCTCTGCGGCATAGATACAGGAACATAAGACGATGGATACAGAAAACAAGATAGTTATATACCAGACCGACGACGGGCAGACACAGATAGATGTCCGCCTGGAGAACGAGACCGTATGGCTGACGCAGTCCCAGATGGCTGAGTTGTTTCAGACAGATAGGACCTCAATAGTTCGTCATATTAACAACATCTATAAGGTAGAAGAGTTGGAGAGGGAGTCAACCTGTGCAAAAATTGCACAAGTTCAAATGGAAGGCAAAAGAACAGTAAAGCGTAATATTCCGTACTTCAATCTCGACATGATAATTTCTGTGGGTTATCGTGTGAATTCAAAGCGCGGTGTGAAATTTCGTCAATGGGCCAACCAGGTGTTGAAACAATATCTTGTCAAAGGCTATGCCGTTAATGAGCGTATCCGCCATGAGCAGATAGCCGAGTTGCGTCAGCTGGTGCAGGTCGTTGGCCGCACCCTGCAGAGCCAGTCCCGGGTTTCAGACGACGAAAATCAGGCGTTGTTCGACATCGTGGTGGATTACACCTATGCCCTCGACACCCTCGACAAATACGACTTCCAGCAACTGACCGTAGAGAAGACCACACGGGAAGACAAGTTCCATGCCACCTACGAGAATGCTATGGATGCCATCAAAGCGTTGCGTGACAAGTTTGGAGGCAACGGACTCTTCGGAAACGAGAAAGACGACTCCTTCAAAAGCAGCATAGGGCAGATCTATCAGACATTCGGAGGCGAAGAACTCTACCCGAGCGTGGAAGAGAAAGCCGCCATGTTGCTCTACCTCGTAACCAAAAACCACTCTTTCAGCGACGGCAACAAGCGTATCGCCGCCACCCTGTTCCTGTGGTTCCTTAACGGCAATGGCATACTTTACCACCAGGACGGAAGCAAACGCATCGCCGACAGCACCCTTGTGGCGCTCACCCTTATGATTGCCGAAAGCTGTCCGGAGGACAAGGACGTGATGGTCAAGGTCATCGTGAACCTGATAAACGGTAATAACGGATAGATGAACAGTTCACAGGCATAAACAGTAGTATTATTAAAAAAACCTTAGGAAATCGCTGCAGATAGAAATAAAATTCGTATCTTTGCAATTTCAAATAAGGAATGGATATCAATAAATATACAATATAAATAAGATACTGACTTCAATGCTTTTCCATTTATAAATACTCTATGATACACTACGGAGTTGGTTATCATTAAACATAATTCAGTAACTAATGGGAGAAATAGTAAAGTATATCGCGGATGAAACCGACGGGAAACCGTTTGGTTCTTTCAAATATGGTTACGACAACGACCCACAGATGCGCATTCCATATGAAGAACAAGATTTACCAATTTCGCCAAAACAATATGCCGAAAATGTAAAGATTCCACAATCGCGAGACATGGAGGCGCTATCTAGACAATTAAGCGCATTTCCTCCTCTTTTCCATTATTTTCTGGATGGCTCTCGTATGGTGTACAAGGTGGATGATATTCAGTACGACAAAAAAGTATATCCACTTGTGGCCGGGCAAATATCCGTTGCATGTTGCGAACGAATTATGAAAGACGATGGAATTAGTTTTGGCTCATTCCAACACTATGAGGAAGAGTCGTATTCTGTACTTGCACTGCCCAATGCCGCCAACTCAAAAGGGATAGATTCTAGTGTTTTCTTTCGCAATTTATGCAATAAGATAAACTCATCCGAGCAAGCAAAACGTAAGAAACTGCATCTTCAAAAAGTTCTTGTGTATTCTTCAAGCCAGCAAAAAGATAGTTCGTTTGACAAATTGGCCACCGCGCGAATACAGGATGAAATGGTGGATTGCGAAAAGAAAATAGTCGCAAAACTTGTCAGTCAGCACAAACTCACACCAGACCACTATTTGATAAAAGATGGCTCTTTACAGTATCGTACAATTAAAACAGGCGATTTCGGTGAATTAAAGAAAATCCGTAGCAACTATCAGCGTGTTGTTGGTGTAAGCAAAATGTTTAACCCTAACTTGATGAGTAATAGTAAAGGACAAAGTATTGCGGCAGAGATAGCCAACTTACCTTTGTTTCACCGTACTCCAGCGATAATGTGGGAACCAGATCCCGCTTTTTGTGAGGCAAATTTTGCCATATGGTATGTTCGCATAAGAGAGCGAGACAAAACGGCGACGCCCTATTCGGGTATTCTCAAGATAGAAAAAATGCTTATGACAGGAGATGAGTCTGAACGTGGCTTGACAACAGACGAGGTTGATATGATTACTGCCAATATCATTAATGAACGCAACCCCGTTTGCTATGGGAAGGATGCACGTTGGGCGAATCATCTTTATCCTGTCTATATGACAGAATGTTATTGTAAGAGCAAATTTAAAAGCGAATATTATTTCTTAAATATTTTCTAATATGGAAACCATAGGTAAAATCATTGCCACAGAGAAACTTCCATCAACCATTGAGGAGTTCACCTTTTGGACGAATAAGGAAAGGAAGCTTAAGCCATTTGATGTGGTAGTTGTCGAACACCATATTGATCATTCTCTCACTTTTGGTGTAGTAGAGGAAATCGCTCATATTACAGATGCTCCCAGCCCTCTTGCCGGTTACATTTCAAGCGATTTTGGACATGTGGACTCCCAATCATATACAGACCGTATAGGTATGAACTATGTGAAGTGTAAGGTTGTTGGAAATTCACAGAATATTTACATACCAGTCAAAGAAGATAGCCCTGTACGTCTTGCTTCTCAGCCTGAAATAATGGAAGCGCTCGGATTAGATGATGTTAAGAATCCTGTTCCTGCAGGATACATTCAGATGTATGATGGCGTAGAGCAACAGATCCTGCCAGTACATTTCAACTCTCATTTCCTTATTGGTCCGGAAGGTGCTCATTTAAATATCTCAGGTATATCTGGTCTTGCTTCAAAAACATCTTATGCAATGTTTTTGATGAAAGCAATACAGGATAGTGCTCAGAAAAACAGCAAGGAGTCTGTCGCATTCATCATGCTTAATGTTAAAGGAACAGATTTGCTATCGATTGACCAAAAGAACACTAAACAAGAAGAGTTGGAAGAGATTCTGCCAATCTACAAAATTTTAGATATGGACATGAAACCATTTCAACACGTAACCTACTATTATCCATATTCTGCAGATGAAGGCACTGCCTATACTCATGAGAAAAAAACGCGTTTAGATAGTCGATTAAAGAAGAAACAAGCATTTCAATACAAATATTTGTTCGAAACAACAGAAGACAAAGAATGTTTGGATTTGTTATTTGCAAATGTAGACGACCCTAATGAAACAATAGAATCTATCATCAGTTATATTATAGCAGGGCAAGGCGTATTTCACAATGTAGAGACATGGGAGGATTTTCGTTCCGCACTAGCAGACCAAGCGAATGCATCTTCTACAGACAAAAGAGGCCAAAAGAACGAGATACCTGTTGTGAGCTGGCGAAAGTTTTATCGCTTATTTAATAAGTGCTATCAAAAAAACCGTCAGATGTTCACAAATGGGCTTGGAACTACAGGAATTCGGTTGCGAGATAAGATATCTGAAATAAAGCCTAATGATGTTATGGTTGTAGACATTTCAAAATTAGACGACGATTCACAGGGTTTTGTGTTTGGTGATGTGATGAGAGCTGTCTATAACCTGAAATTGGGGAATGAACGAGAGGATATTCCTGACCATGTAATAATATTTATTGATGAATTAAATAAATACGCGTCGGGTGATGTGCCGAAATCTTCGCCAATTCTGAGACAATTACTAGACATAACAGAGCGTGGGCGTTCATTGGGAATAGTGTTATTTGGCGCAGAACAATTTGTCAGTGACATTCATAAACGAGTTAAAGGAAACTGTGCAACACAAGCTTTTGGGCGAACAAATGCTATAGAAATAACCAAAGAGGACTTTCGTTTTGTGCCGTCTGTGTACAAAACAATGCTTACTCGCTTAAAGCAAGGAGAATATATCATCCAAAACCCAGTATTTCGTTCCCTATTGAATATTAAATTTCCAAAACCGATCTATAAATATTATAATGACTAATGGCACGTATAGGTAAAAACGTATTGGAGTCTTTGACTCGTAGCATGTATGCAGACAGCAGATGTGTATACCGTGAGTATATACAAAATGCAGCTGACCAAATTGATGAGGCGAAGAAAGAACATCCAGAATGGGAATACAATGTATTTGTGACGATTGACCAGCATCACGGCTCAATCACAATAGAAGATAATGCCACAGGAGTCCGCGCAAAGGATGTTCGAGCCTTACTAATTGATGTCGCTCGTTCGGCAAAAGAACGTGGAGTAAACAAGGGATTTCGTGGTATTGGTCGATTAGGTGGTTTGGCATATTGTAAAACGTTAAAGTTCGAAACGTCATACTATAATGAGGACAAAGTATCTGTCATATCCTGGGATGCTGTACGACTTAACAAAATCCTTGATGACGATACCGACGACCGTGACGCAGGTGAGGTTATTGATGACATTACAAAAGTGTCCACAGAACAAGACAAGTCTGTTAAAGAGTGTCACTACTTTAAGGTTGTAATGGAAGATGTTACCGATGGTAAATTGCTAATCGAAAAAGATATCCGAGATTACCTATCAATGGTTTCTCCAGTAGATTATTCCAACCATTTCGTTTATAGAACTAAGATATATGATTTTATGAGAGCGCATAATCTTCATCTTGATTGCTATAACATATTTGTAGGACAAAATCAATTATTTAAGGATTATACAATGACAATTTATGATGCTGGTGGTCAAGAATGTGATAAGGTGACAGGTGTAGAGTTTTGGTATGAACAGAATGCCAAAGGTAAGCCGATGTATTGGGGGTGGTATTCGGTTTCGGGTCTTAAGGGGGTTATTGCAAAGGCAAATAATGCTCGCAATATTCGTTTACGTTGTGAGAACATACAATTAGGGGATGAGAGTGCGTGTCTGCGTTTCCTGCCTAATGATAAACAACGGTTTGTGCGTTGGTTCTTTGGGGAAATTCATGTAATATCCTCAGAAAAACTAATTCCAAATTCACAGAGAGATTATCTGCGTGAAGATGATGCTGTAAGAGAATTTGAATGTAGTGTAGAGAATAATTTCCTTAAATTAGAAAAACTGTGTTATCAAGCATCTCATCTACGGAACGAAGAGAAAACCGTGAATATAACGACAAAGAGGGAAGAAGAACTGATTAAGAAAAGAGAAAAAGGTTTTAATAGTGAAAATGAGCAAAGAAAAGTAGAGGCAGAACTCAAAGATATCCGGAAAAAGAAAACCGAGTCTATTAAGAAGCTGCAACGTATGAAAAAAGAAATGGACGAAAACGAATCTCCATTACGGCAATTGTTTAGTCCGTTAGGTTTAACCGATCCACAAGAATACACGTTGCCAGAATCCAACACACTCTTCGATGCTCCTAGTGTGACAAAAAAAGAAGATAATCTACGAATAGACAAGTCAATCTATAATAAGTTTACATCCCAAGAGAAGAAATTAATAGCCTCAATATACTCAATAATTGCGGATACATTTTCGAATAATATGGGTGATGTTTTAATAGAGAAAATAGAGAAAGAAATTACCAAATGAACCGTAAGGTACTGCTAATAGAGCCCAACTACAAAAATAAGTTTCCACCGATTGGCCTGATGAAGATGGCTACCTATTTTCGGCTTCGGGGAGATAATGTTGTATTCTTCAAAGGGGAGCTGAAAGCGTTTCTTCTTGATTGGCTGACACAGCTATGTATTGAGAAGTTTAATTCCATAGATGATACAATAAAATGGAAATTAAAGGGAGATAAAATAAAACAGTATATTCAAACGGGGAAAAAAGAAATCATTGCTGATTTAAGAATAAACGATTCAGAATATTCTATTTTCTTGACCCCCTGGATTGAACAATACCACAAAGAGTTCCGTTCTGGCAAATTATCAAGCGACTCAAAATTTGATTTTATTGGTGTTACAACGCTTTTTACATTCTATTGGGATATTACTATTAGAACAATAGAGTTTGCAAAAAAACTTGTTAAAGACATTGATCGATTGCAGGTTGGTGGTGTTCTGGCCTCAATACAACCACAAGAAATTTATGATGAGACAGGAATAATGCCTCATTGTGGAACATTGCATACCAAAGGCGACATTGATCCCGACAATCCTTATATCATAGATGAATTACCACTTGACTATTCAATCCTTGACGAAATAGATTACGTTTACCCAGACAACAACGCATACTTTAGCTATACCACGCGAGGGTGTATTAGGAAGTGTGCATTTTGTGCGGTTCATACGATAGAACCGCACTATGTGGACTATATTCCTCTAAAAGAGCGAATTGAACAAACCCGTAGACTGTATGGAGAACAGCAGAATTTGCTGTTAATGGATAACAATGTAATGGCATCTTCAAAATTTCAAGAAATCATACAAGATATTAAAAAATGTGGATTTGCTAAAGGGGGAAAATACATAGAGACAAATCAATATGATTTGGCTATACGAAATCTACGCATACATTTAAATGACCGTGCTTATACGCGTAAGGCTTTTCGCCTACTTCAGGAGCTGAATGATATGAAACGTTTCTCGGAAGACGAACGCACGGAGATATATGCCATCCGAGATAAATATGGTTTACTTTCGTTAGACACGTGTACAAGAGATGCGTTGTTGCAATCGTATCATTTTTTTGCCCCTTTTTTTCAAAAACGTTATTCGAATATAAAAGGAAAACAACGCTTTATTGACTTTAACCAAGGCGTAGATGCGCGATTATTTACCGAGGATATTGTTTCTGCTTTGAGTGGCATTGCGATTCGCCCTTTGCGAATCGCATTTGATGACATTAAAACTACGGACAGTTATGTAAAAGCCGTCGAAATGAGTATAAATCATGGCTTAAAGGATTTCTCCAACTATCTGCTGTACAATTTCCATGATAAGCCAGAAGATCTTTATACACGACTTCGGATAAATGTTGATTTATGTGAGAAATACAATGTGAATATCTATTCTTTTCCAATGAAGTATCATCCCATTCGAGGTGACCATAGTCATGATCGTTATTATATTGGTGAACATTGGAATCGAAAATATATACGTGCAGTACAAGCTGTACTTAACGCAACAAAAGGCAAAATAGGAGTTGGCGTATCATTTTTTGAGAAAGCTTTTGGACGGACTGTAGATGAATATATGGAATTGCTTATTATGCCAGAAACATTCATCATTTATAGATTCTTCTTTGAAGAAATAGGTTATACCGATGAATGGAGAAAATCCATAAAATCACTTTCAAAGAAAGAGAAGAAAGAGCTATATCCAATTATATATAGAAACGAATTTAATAACATAGAAGAGTTAACAAATAATCCCAAGTACCTACGGATTCTAGAGTATTACAAGAACTATCGATATGAAATAATAAATCCAGAGTCAGAACTATATAGAATGAAACAAGAGTATGACAATAAGTCGAAAAATTGGTACAGCTGAAGATTATTTGCTTTTGAGACATATAATGAAGCGCATCGCAAACAGGCAACACATACTGTATAAACAAAGGCGTATTGCTTAATTATGTGTACTAAAATAGAATAATGCGATACATAAATAGAAAAGGATAACTAGATCTAAGGAAGTAAAGAATACTTAAGATTGAAAAAACTGACAATAACAAACACAATATCCTATGAAACGATTTTATCTTAGCGTTCTTTTGGCGCTTTTCGTGATGCCCAATATGGTGGCTCAGACTTTGCAATCGGAAACCACTGACCTCAAATGGATGTCTCGTATCGAAGGCACGTGGTCTCAGTTTCTTGGCGAGTACGAGGGGATGCAGTTGGTGTTGACTAATTACAGCAAGACGCCCTCTGTCGTCGTAAACTGGAACACCAGCGGCATAGTCCTCGAAGGCTTCGGCCCTGACGGGAAGGTGCTGAAGGAACTCAAAATCAATAAGGTTATTAATTCGCGCGTGCTTGTAGCCAACCGAGTGGGTGACACTGTATATATGGTTGGGTATGCTCTTGGCAAGAAGTTGGAATACTATGACCTTTACCGTTGGGCGGTGGACCTCAAGACGTGGAGCACCGTGGGACAGCCGGAACTGCTCAGAACTCACAAGGAGAAAAAGATGAACGATATGGACTGGAAAGTAGCGCGCACTCCCGACGGCAGTGTCATGGCGCTCGCGGTGCGTGAGCGGCACGAATATGTGAAGTTCATGAACACATGGGGCAAGGACCCGTCCGAGAACAGCTATCTCCTTGTCCTCGACAGCCGCTGCAAGCCCCTCTGGCAGCGTGACGACCTCGAAGGCTACTACAGCAACATGATAATGGACTCCAACGAGGTGTGTCATGTACTCCTCGCCGGACGCGGCAACGGCAAGACCTATTTTATGTTCCTCAACCATAGCTCGTATGCCGACGACGTGATGCTGGACTCGGTGAACCGTACCGACATCGAGCGGTTCCGCCTGCTCAACTGGGTCAACGGCAACTTCGTGGTAGGAGGACTGATCTCTTGTGGCGAGGTGATGGTGGACGGCATGCAGTATAACGCCCTCTTCGCCCTCAACTATAACGAGCGCACAGGACAGAAGAAGGTGAACACTCGTCCCTTGAGCGATGCAGAAATCAACGTCCTCGCCAACCGCGAGATTGCGGCTGCAACCAAGAGGGGCAAAGTGAACGCCTTGAACCTGAAAGACGGTTGCGCAACCGAATGGGGCGGAGCCTTGCAGGTATGGCGCACATATATCGAGACCACCGTATCAAACGGCATGAGCCAACGCCAATGGCAACTCACGGGAAGCCTCATAGCGGGCATAGACACCAATGCCGACTTCCGTTGGGTGGCACCCATAAGGAACCGCCTGACATCGATCGAAAGCGACAAGGAACTCAACCAGCACCTGTTCTACCGCAACGGCAAGGTATATCTGGCTCAGACGGAGAGTGCCCGCTATGCCAAGAATTACGACAACAGCGAGATGATCAAGCTGCTGTTTCTCTTCGAGCCTTCGCAGCTGGCACTGTATGCCATCGACGAGGGCGGCCATGTGGACAAGAGCGTCACCGAACTGGGCAAGTCGTTCCTCCTCTGGGGTAGCCTCATAGAGCAGAAAGGGGAATATATGGTTGTCGTGGGCAACAACAAAGGAGCAAAGCTTGTAAAACTCAAAGGGCTGTAGGATGATAGAGGAGATAAGGGATTTCGACGACGAGCGTGTGGGGATATACAGCCGGCTCACCGAGGCTCAGTTGCGTAACCGTCTTGAGGAGGAGAAAGGTATCTTTATTGCCGAAAGTCCCAAGGTGATAGAGGTGGCGCTGGATCGGGGCTATGAGCCGCTGTCGCTGCTTACTGAGCGGAGACATCTCGAAGGTGACGCAAAAGGGCTTATCGGCAGGCTGGACGACGATTTCCCGGTATTCACCGGCGACCGCCAGCTCCTGGCAAGCCTTACCGGCTATGAACTCACCAGGGGTGTGCTGTGTGCCATGCGAAGGCCAAAGCCGCTCAGCATCGAGGAGATATGCCGGGGGAAACATCGTGTGGCGGTGGTAAGCGGGGTGGTCAACGCCACCAACATAGGAGCCATCTTCCGTGCCGCTGCCGCGCTGGGCATAGAGGCCGTAGTGCTGGAACGCACTTGCTGCGATGTCCTCAACCGCCGTTCGGTGAGGGTGAGTATGGGGACGGTGTTCCAGGTCCCGTGGGCTTATCTCGACGAGACTTTGGAGCAAGGGGGATTGGAGCGTCTGAAAGCTATAGGGTATAAAAATGCCGCCATGGCGTTGAGCGACGAGGCTATAAGCATCGACGACCCTCGTCTCAAAGGGGAGGAGAGGCTGGCGATAGTGCTCGGAAGCGAAGGCGACGGCCTTAGCCATAAGGCCATAGAAGGCTGCGACTATGTGGCGAAGATTCCTATGATGAACGGGGTGGATTCGCTGAACGTGGCTGCCGCCGCCGCGGTGATATTCTGGGAGCTGAGGAGATAAAAGACAGGCGGCAACCCAGAGGGCTGCCGCCTGCACAAGAAGAGTATAACTAAGATGTTATTTCAAGTTGGCGAGTGCTTCGGCTATGCGACGCAGCGCTTCGCGCAGGAGGTCTTCGCTGGTGGCATAGGAGAGACGGATGCAAGCGTCGTCACCGAAGGCTGAACCCATAACGGTGGCGACATTGGCCTCGTTGAGCAGGTAGAACGCCATATCGGTGGAGTTCTTGATCTCGTTGCCGTTGAAGCTCTTGCCGTAGTAGGCGCTTACGTCGGGGAAGAAATAGAAAGCACCCTGAGGCATGCGCACCTTCAGGCCGGGGATGGCGGAAAGCATCTGGAATACCATGTCGCGGCGTTTGCGGAAGGTCTCGCGCATATTGATGATATCCTCGGAGGTGGTAGGATCCATAAGCATGGCTTCCACCGTGGCTTTCTGAGCTATGGAGCAGGTGGCGGAGGTGATCTGTCCCTGCAGCTTGTTGCAGGCTTTGGCGATTACCAGGGGAGCGGCGATGAAGCCGATGCGCCAGCCGGTCATAGCGAAGCCTTTGGCGACTCCGTTGACGGTGATGACACGGTCTTTGACGTCGTCGAACTGGGCGATACTCTCGTGTTTTCCGACGAAGTTTATGTGCTCATAGATCTCGTCGGCCATCACGAACACGTTGGGGTGGCGTGCCACCACGTCGGCGATGCCGCGGAGCTCTTCTTTGGTGTAGAGCATTCCCGTGGGGTTCGAGGGCGAGGAGAACATGATGAGTTTGGTCTTGGGGGTGATGGCGGCTTCCAGCTGCTCGGGGGTGACCTTGAAGTCGTTGTCGATGGAGGTCTTGACGAAGACACATTTTCCGCCAGCTACACGCACGATCTCTTTGTAGGAGACCCAGAAGGGGGTGGGGATGATGGCTTCGTCGCCGGGGTTGATGAGTACCTGGGCCAACTGGTAGATGGACTGCTTGGCACCGGTGGAGACCACTATCTGCTCGGGTTTGAAGTCGAGGCCGTTGTCGCGTTTGAACTTCTGGCACACGGCTTCGCGCAGGTCGGGATAGCCGGGCACGGGAGGATAGTGTGTGAAATTGTCGTCGATGGCCTTCTTGGCGGCGACTTTCACACGGTCGGGGGTGTTGAAGTCGGGCTCTCCGATGGAGAGGCTTATCACATCGCGCCCCTGGGCTTTCAGTTCGCGCGCTTTGGCGGTCATGGCGAGGGTTTCGCTCTCCGCCATTTCGAGGATTCTATTGCTGAGAATTTCCATAATTTTTGTTATTTGAAATGAAAATGCAAAGGTACGAACTTTTTTTAGATTGGCAGAAAATTGCAGGAAAAATATTTTTTTTGAGATCAGTACAATAATACTGAAAAAATGACGTTATATACTATTGAATAAATAATAATAACTATGTCGTTCTGGAGAGTTCTATTGGCAATAGTGTTTCCGTCGCTGGCGGTAATAGACAAGGGTTGTGGCTCGGTGGCGATTGTCGCGCTGCTGACATGTGTGGGCTGGGTGCCAGGGGTGATCGGGGCATTGGTCATATTGAATAAAAATAATTAGGAAAATGAAACGGATAATTGCGGTAATGGTGATGGTGACGCTGGTGGGGTTGACGGCTTTTGCCCAGAGGAATACGCGCGACAGTGTGAGGAAGGTGGAGTATCACCTGGGTTTGGAGACAGGAGTGGCAGCCGGCTGGGGAAAAGGGTTGGGATATACCGGTGTGGCTCCCCAGTTGAGTTACCGCTTCAACGACCGTTTCAAACTCACGGCAGGAGCCAAAGTGATGAGCAGTTACGGTTTGGGTCAGAGCAATCTGAGCTTGAGCCGTACGGGCGGCAGGAGCCTGGTGCCGCGTAAGGCCTCCGCCACGGTGGGTTATGAGGTGTATGCGAGAGGGGAGTGGGCGGTCAACGAGAGGCTCACGCTGGCGGCGACGGTGATGAGAATGGGCGGCGGTGTGGAATGGCTGTGGTGCGACGGCCCTATGAAACTCGACGTGACGGGAGTGGCTGCCGATTTGCGGTACAGGACGCGGAGGGGAAGCATGCTGGGACTCCATTTCGAGTATATCCACGACGGCACGGGAGCGCTGGCTCCTTATATGATGTGGCCTTATTCCTATGGCCCTCTTATGGGTGACGGCTTCGGCGGCTTCGGCGGATATGGCTGCTATGGCGGCCTGCTGGGCGGCGGATGGGGCATAATGAGTCCCGATTTCTGAACAGGAACATAATTACAAATAGCATAATGGAATATAATACACAGAGAAAGAAGATAAAGATAATGGATTATGGCCGCAATATAGAGGGCCTGATCCAATATGTGAAAACCATAGAGGACCGCGAGGCGAGGAACAAGGCGGCGGAAAGTGTGGTGGAGCTGATGGGGCTGGTGGCGCCTAAGGTGAAGGAGAACACGGCGTGGAAACGCAAGATGTGGGATCACATGATGATACTCTCCAACTGGGAGTTGGACGTAGACTGGCCGGTGTGGGCAGGATTGAAGCCCGAGACACCGCCGGAGAACGCGATGGAGTTCAAGCCTCGCCGGCTGACATACAGCGACCGCCGGCAGGTGAGGTTCCGCCACTACGGCAAGGCTCTGGAACAGATGATAGCCAAGGCGAGAGACATGGAAGAGGGTCCGGAGAAAGAGGAGCTGGTGAAGCAGATTGTGGAGCGCATGAAGCTGTGTTATTCCACTTGGAACCAGACGATGCAGGACGACACAGTGGTGGAGAAGCAGCTGGAGATACTCAGCAGCGGTCAGTTGAGGGTCAGCAACAAAGGAAAGGAGGGTGAACGTGAGTAGTTTCGAGATAGAAGGCGGCAAGAGGCTGAAAGGATCGATAGAGCCCCAGGGCGCAAAGAACGAGGCATTGCAGGTTATCTGTGCGGTGCTGCTGACAAGCGAAGAGGTGGAGATAGACAACGTGCCGGACATCAGGGACGTGAACCGGCTCATCGAGCTGCTGGAGGTCTTGGGGGTAGAGGTGAAGGAGGAGACCGTGAAAGGCCCCAACGGCGAGTGGTTGGGTGGCTGCAGGAAGTTCAGGTTCAAGGCCGGCAACGTGGAACTGGAGCGACTCGAAAGCAAAGAGTTTACCGAGAAGGCGACTGCGTTGCGAGGCAGTATAATGTTGGTGGGACCGCTGCTGGCCAGGTATGGCAAGGCGGTGGTGCCGCAACCGGGTGGGGACAAGATCGGCCGCAGGAGGCTGGACACCCATTTCAAGGGCATGGAGCAGCTGGGCGCCACGGTGGAGTTCAAAGAATATGGCGAGCAGTCGGGAACGGACGGCAACGTGGAACGTACCGGCACCACCGGATTTGTGGTGACTGCCGAAAAGGGCCTGCAGGGAAGATACATGCTGCTGGACGAAGCCAGCGTAACGGGAACGGCCAACATAGTGATGGCGGCGGTGATGGCCAAAGGGAAGACCACGATAATGAATGCGGCGTGTGAGCCGTATGTATATCAGCTGTGCAAGATGCTCAACCGCATGGGGGCAAAGATTGACGGCGTGGGCTCGAACCTGCTGCATATCGAAGGCGTCGGGGAGCTGCACGGCTGCGAGCACAGACTACTGCCCGATATGATTGAGGTGGGAAGCTTCATCGGAATGGCTGCCATGACCCAGAGCGACCTTACGATAAAGAATGCGCAGGTAGAGCATCTGGGACTTATACCGCAGATGTTCCGGCGGCTGGGCATAGAGGTGTGGAGCACCGGCGACGACTTGTATGTCCCGCGCAAGAGGTGCTACGAGATAGAGCGTTTTATGGACGGCTCGATAATGACTATAGCCGACGCCCCGTGGCCGGGATTTACCCCCGACCTGATAAGTATAGCCCTGGTGGTGGCGACGCAGTGCAAAGGAAGCGTGCTGATACACCAGAAGATGTTTGAGAGCCGCCTGTTCTTCGTGGACAAGCTGATCGACATGGGAGCGCAGATAATCCTGTGCGACCCGCATCGTGCAACGGTGGTGGGTCTGAACCACGAACACCGACTGAGAGGGGTGAGGATGACTTCGCCCGACATCAGGGCGGGAGTGGCGCTGTTGCTGGCGGCTATGAGTGCCGACGGGGTAAGCCGCATCGACAATATAGAACAGATTGACCGCGGCTACCAGCACATCGAGGAACGTCTCAACGCTCTCGGGGCAAGTATCAAAAGGCTCTAAACATTAATCAACCATTAATCAAATATTAATCAACCATAGAGGAACCATATAGGAGGCACATAGGAGGCAAATTCGACATTGGTTCGAGAAAAAACGGAAAAAATATTCAAATAAAGCATAAGAAGATGAACACATTGAATGCAATATCACCGATCGACGGCCGCTACCGCGGCAAGGTGGAACAGCTGGCTGACTATTTTTCGGAGAGAGCTTTGATCAAGTATAGGGTGAGGGTGGAAATTGAGTACTACATAGCCTTGATGAAGGAACTGGGGAAAGGATGCGACGGGAAGGAAGAGGCGCTGAGGGACATCTACCGCAGTTTCGGCGACGCCGAGGCGACGGAGATAAAGGAGATAGAGAAGACCACCAATCACGACGTTAAGGCGGTGGAATATTTCATCAAGAGGCGGTTCGACGCGATGGGACTGGCCGAGATGAAAGAGTTTATCCATTTCGGACTTACCTCGCAGGACATAAACAATACGGCAGTGCCGCTGAGCATGAAGGAATGCCACGAAGAGGTGATTAGGCCCGGCTATGAAAAAATCATAGAACAGATCGAGGCGCGAGCCGAAGAGTGGAAGAAGGTGCCGATGCTGGCCCACACCCACGGGCAGCCTGCCTCGCCGACCGGATTGGGAAAAGAGATGGCGGTGTTCGCCTATCGTCTGAGAAACCAGCTGAGGCAGATGGACGGTATTGCGTTCTCGGCAAAATTTGGCGGTGCAACGGGTAACTTCAACGCCCACAGGGTGGCATTCCCTGAGGTGGACTGGGTGTCGTTCGGCAACCATTTCGTGAGCGAGTCGCTGGGGCTGGAGAGGCAGCAGCTGACAACCCAGATTGAGAACTACGACAACATGGCGGCCTATTTCGATGTGTGCAAACGCATGAACGTAATATTGATCGACCTCTGCCGCGACGTTTGGACTTATGTGTCGATGGAATATTTCAAGCAGAAGATAAAAGCCGGCGAGGTGGGCTCCTCGGCGATGCCTCACAAGGTGAACCCGATAGATTTCGAGAACGCCGAAGGCAACCTCGGTCTCGCCAACGCCATATTGGAACACCTGAGCCACAAGCTGCCCGTTTCGCGCATGCAGCGCGACCTGACCGACTCGACGGTAAGCCGCAACATTGGAGTGCCGTTGGCTCACGTGATGATATCGCTGGCCTCGATAGATAAAGGTATGGGCAAACTGCTGCTCAACGAAGAAGCCCTCGCCGCCGACCTGGAGAAAAACTGGGCAGTGGTCGCCGAGGCCATACAGACTATCCTCCGCAGCGTGGGCTATCCCAATCCCTACGAGGCGCTGAAACAGCTCACACGCACCAACAGCCACGTGACAGAACAGACGATAGAAGATTTCGTGGCCACGCTGGATGTGAGCGAAGAGGTAAAAGAGCGGCTGAGAGCAATCACGCCGCACAACTACACGGGCTACGCCTGTGAGTAGAAGTTAGAGAGAGGGGGTAGAACCGTGACGTTCACCGGAAAATATATGAGACCATACGGCGCCCGACTGGCGCTGTATGGTGTCTTTGTGGTGTTGAGCACAGCCTTTGTGATGGCCACTGCGTTGAGCGTGACGGACTTCCTGAAACTATTGTTCGAAGGCGAGGAGGTGCTGCCGGGAAGCGGAAGCAACCTGATAAGCCGGTGGCTGGAAGGGTTGTATGGCTGGATGATAGGCTACGGCAAGCAGTCGGCTCTGTGGCTGTTCTCGTTGCTGGTGCTGGCACTTTACGGTTCCAAGAACCTTTTCGGATACCTCTCGGCAGTGGTGATAGGCAAGGTGAGGAGCAGGGTTGTCAGGGACATCAGGAGAGACCTGTTCGGCAAGTCTATGAAGTTGAAGCGTGGCTATTTCAGTGAGCAGAAAGAGGGCGACATATTGTCGCGCTTCGGTGGAGACGTGACGGAATATGACGAGAACGTGTTGGGGGCGCTGCAGACTCTGGTGTCGTCGGCAGTGGGACTGGTGATGTATCTCGCCATGCTGTTGTATCTGGATTATCGTCTCACCGGAGTGGTTCTGGCGAGCATACCTTTGGTTGCGTTCGTCATATCTGGGCTTTCGAGAAGATTGAAGAAGAAGTCGAAGAGTGTACAGGAGAAGAACGGATACTTGCTGTCGCTCACCGAAGAGGCAATCAGCGGCCTGCGCATAATCAAGGCATATAACGCCATAGACTTCTCTAACCGGCGCTTCAGGGCTGTGAACGCAGTCTATTCCAAGGAGCGCATAGGAATGTTCCGCAGGATATATGCGGCATCGCCGATAAGCGATTTTCTGGGGAATACGATAGTTGTGGCGGTGCTGGTGGTAGGCGCCATGATGGTGGTGGGAGGCGAAGGGAGGCTGAGTGCCGAGCTGTTTGTGTCGTACATTATGCTGTTCGTGCTGATGTTGCCGCCGGCAAAGAATCTTTCGACGGTGGTGGCTCAGATAAAGAGGGGCAAGGGATGTGTGGCAAGGCTGGAGGAATTCCTGTCTAACGACCAGGAGGAACCTCTCGGAGGCAGTGCCTCTCTGGAGAGGATGGGCGACGTGGAAATGAGAGGGGTCGGTTTTACCTATGGAGAAGGCAAAGTGTTGAACAATATAGACCTCTCGATAAAGAAGGGAAGCATGGTAGCATTGGTGGGGGCGTCGGGAAGCGGCAAGACTACGTTGGCTAACATCTTGCTGCGGTTCTACGAACCTACGGAAGGCAGTGTTATGGTTGACGGCCGCGATGTGGCGGACTATTCGGTGGCTTCGTGGAGAAGCAGGATAGGAGTGGTGACGCAGGAGCCGGCATTGTTCAACGACAGCATTTTCAACAATATCGCTTTTGGACTGGAGGGTGTGACTCCTGAGCAGGTGGAGCAGGCGGCAAAGATCGCCAATGCCCACGATTTTATCAGCGAGATGGAAGGTGGATATGGTTCCATTGTGGGTGATGGTGGCAGCCTTCTGAGCGGCGGACAGCGTCAGCGTATATGTATTGCTCGGGCCATCGTGGGCAATCCCGACCTATTGGTTTTGGACGAGGCCACAAGCGCACTCGATACCGAGGCTGAACGTTGCGTACAGCAGGGCCTTGAACAGGCAATGAAAGGCCGTACCGTGCTGGTTATTGCCCACAGGTTATCGACAGTGAGGAATGCTGACGAGATAGTGGTACTGGATAAGGGCGAGATAGTGGAGAGGGGAACGGCAAAGGAACTGTATGAGGCGGGTGGCATATATCGTAAAATGGTAGATCGTGGAGAAGGGACGCTATGAGATATGTTGTTGCCATATTTGTGTTTGTATTGCTGTCTATAGGATTGTCGGCTCAGCAGTTTTACGCCCAGGTACGTGAGGGACTATACGTGGAATTGGTATGGCAAGACGGTGGCGGAGACCACACATTGATGAGAAAACTCCCGGGTGGCGAATATGTTCCGTTGGTAACAACTGCCGACTCGCACTACAGCGACACAATAGGTGTCTCTATATGCGGCGACACAATACATTATCAGCTGTGGGCGGGTGGCGTACTGCGGGCATCGTCACAGGTGTGGTTCAATGACCTTGTCCCCCCTTTGCCGGTGGCAATACAGCAGGTGAGCACAGACTCTGCGACGGGCGACATAATAGTGTCCTGGCTGCCGTCGCTGTCGAACGATGTAATGGCATATATAGTGTGTACCGGAGCACCGTGTCTGAATCCCGACACTGTTTACTCTGTTTCATACAGGGTTCCGTCGGATGGAAGTGTGGTTTCGTTTCGTCTGTTCCCCATAGACAGCTGCGGAAATCCCAGTGCGCTCTCGGAGCCGTGCAACAATATCGTCTTGACTGTCGATGGCGACACTTGTGGCGGCACCTATACCGCCAAGTGGAACGCATATAACAATATGCCGGGGACTATGGGGAAGTATGTACTACAGCGGTATGACAAATTCCAGCGTGCGTGGGTCGTGGAGGATTCTACTTCGGCATTACAGATTTGCAAAACATTGGAGACCGGGATTGTCGATTCATGCCTCTTCCGTCTGATGGTATGCAACAGGGAAGGGACTTCGCTATGCTATTCCAATCAGGTGTGGCTCAACGTCGATAACATAGGAACTCAACCTTGTCCCTCCCATCATGGCGGAGGCATCGCCGATGGCGAGACGCCGTTCTATTTGCCCAATGCCATAATATTCCAGCAGCCGCCCAACCACGAGTTCCTCCCATGTTATCAGGGGAAGCTCCCTGAGGGCGTAAGTGGCTACAGGCTCGACATCTACAATAGGGTTGGTTGTCGGGTATTCCGTAGCTCTAATCCGGCCGAAGCATTCGACGGTACCTATAAAGGAGTGCCGTTGGGTGGGTCGGCATATACTTATCTGCTGTTCTATTCCCAAGGGGGCGAACAGCATGTGATAAAAGGTATTCTGTTATTAATAAAGTAAACACTTCGTAAAATGAAAGTAGGACTATATACTCGAACTCCCGATGAATCTACCACACAGCCACTGGCCGACATCCTCAGTCGCAATGGCTTGTCCACCATCGAGCTCTCGTCGCAGTCGCAGGTGGGAGACCTTTCCGATGTCGATGTGGTGCTTTCTGTTGGCGGTGACGGAACTCTCCTGTCGTCGGTACACCTTATCGGAGCAACGGGCATACCTGTGTTGGGGGTGAATTTCGGTCATCTGGGATTCCTTACCACGGCCAACAAGGAGAACGTAAGCCAGATGGTGGAAAGCCTGAAGGCCGGAGACTACAATATAGAGAAACGTACTCTCCTGAAGGTTGCTATGAGCGAGGGGGGAGAGAATCCTCAATTTGTGCTCAACGAGGTGTTGATGCACCGCACTCTAGACAATCCTCTCCTGCGTGTAAGGGTCTATGTCGATGGGCAATATCTCGCCAACTATTCGGGCGACGGACTCATCGTGGCTACTCCCACCGGTTCCACGGCCTATTCCCTTAGTTGCGGTGGACCCATCCTTACACCCGATTCGGGTTGTGTTGTCATTACTCCTATCGGTGCTCACACACTTACTCTTCGTCCGATGGTACTTTCCGATAAGGTTAGCATTCTCCTTC
Source organism: Bacteroidales bacterium (assembly GCA_017439185.1). Classification (GTDB taxonomy): domain Bacteria; phylum Bacteroidota; class Bacteroidia; order Bacteroidales; family P3; genus Colimorpha. The sequence continues at coordinate 144,638 of JAFRTM010000013.1, forward strand.
AGCCTGAAGGGGAGTCCAGTAAACTTATGCTTGGAACTGATTCCACTTCGCGGCTCATAAGCAGCAGTCAGTCGGTGGTCCTTTCTCGCCACGAAAATGAACTCCGATTGATTCGTCTTCCTCGTCAAAACTTCTTCTCGGCTCTTCGTAACAAACTTCTTTGGGGCAGTTCCAAATATGAGAACGACAAGAATAGCATGCACTGATAATCAAAATGTTTTATTACGATGGAGCGAAGACACTACGATTTGCCAATGGTTAAAAAATAATCAAAAAAGTGTTGTTTCAAAAATAATTAGTACTTTTGCAATTCCTTAAAATGTAAAGCAATGGATTTGAACGAATACTTTGAACCCATCGATATCAATAAAATTGACATCCCGCGTAGCAGCCTGATGCCTTGTATTGCTGACCGTACAATAAGCTTTAACAGCCGCGACAATAACTTCCCTAATTACAGTCAGGCTTCGCTCATTATGCTTGGCGTTAACGACGATCGTGGGTCGGAAGTCAATAAGGGCTGCGTGGGGGGCGCCGATGAAATTCGCCGTTACCTCTACCCGTTGGCTCTTCCTACTCCCGATAATATGCGTTTGGTGGACCTCGGGAACCTGTCCATCGGACTCACGGTTGACGACACCCGTCAGGCTTTGACCGACGTGGTGGCACAATTACTTCGTGACAACCACATCGTCATCGTTATCGGTGGCAGCCAAGATTTGACGTTTTCGCTATATCAGGCTTATGCCAAAGTGGGCAAAGTGATAAACATCTGTGCTGTCGATTCCCGTTTCGATCTTGATGAAAGCCCTCAGTTACACTCCCGCAACTACCTCCGTCATATCATCATGCAACAGCCCAACTATCTTTTTAACTTTACCAATATTGGCTATCAGACATACTTTGTGGGACAGTCCGCGGTAGAACTTTTTGAGGAACTTCAGTTTGATGCTTTCCGTCTGGGATGGCTTCAGGAAAATCTTATGCGTGCCGAGCCGCTTATGCGCAATGCCGACTGTGTAAGCATCGACATTTCTGCTGTACGTCAGAGCGATGCACCGGCCAATGCCGATCCTTCGCCTCACGGACTCTATGGTGAACAACTCTGCAGGCTCGCCCGTTTCGCGGGTATGAGCGACAAGACTTCCACGTTCGGACTCTTTGAATTCAATCCCTCATACGACAATCACGGGCAGACGGCACACATGCTTGCCCACGCTCTTTGGTATTTCATCGAGGGTGTACACAACCGCAAACAAGATTTCCCCTATAAGGACACTGAGAACTACCGCAAAGTCACTGTCCCGGTCATCAACCACAACCAGTCTGAGGACATCGTATTTTTCAAAAGCAAGAAAAGCGATCGCTGGTGGATTCAGGTCCCATGTACCGATGACCAGTTGTCTCGCTTCAAACAGCATCTCCTCGTTCCCTGTCTCGTCGACGACTATGTGGAAGCAACTCAGAACAGAATACCGGAGATTTGGCTCAAGTACAAACAACGTATCAACGGCTGACAATAATTTTTAAGGATATATAATAAATAAAAGGTAAACAAAAACAATTATTAACCCATGGGGTGCTGCAAAACTGTCTGCCTTCGGGCATCAAACAGCTGAGAACATACCCATTTAACCTGATCCGGACAATACCGGCGGAGGAAAACACTATGAAGAAAAACATTTTCAAGCTCTCCTGCAGAGCATTTGCCTTCTTGGCAACAATCGCAACAACTTTCTGTATCACGGCTACCGTTCAAGCCCAAACCACCAAGGACTCTGTCAAAGTCCTTGAAGAAGTCATTATTAGCGATACACGCGTCAATCCATCGACCCCGATGACCACTTCCACCATATCTCGTGATGAGATTAATGATCGCAAAGGCGAAATATCGGTGCCGTACGTCCTCGAATTACAACCAAGTGTAGTGGTGGAAAGTGAGCAAGGAAAAGCCGGAAACTCTTCCATCCGCATCCGTGGTGTGGACGCTACACGCATCAATGTGAACATTAACGGAATAACTCTTAATGACCCTGAAAGCCAGGCCGTCTATTGGGTCAATATCCCCAACCTTGGCGGCATGGCCCAAAGCCTGCAGGTCCAGCGCGGTGTCGGCACCTCTGTCGGCGGAAGCCCTGCGCTGGGTGGCACCATCAGCCTTCAAACACTCTCCCCGGCAGTTGACCCTTATGCTGTGGCCGATGTAGCCTATGGCTCCTTCAACACCCGCCAATACGGCATCACCGCCGGCAGCGGACGCACCAAGCACGGATTTGCCTTCGACGTGGCCTACAACGGCTTCGGCACCGACGGCTACGTGCGCAACGGCTTTGGCGACCAGCATTCTTTATTCCTAACAGGTGGTTGGTCCAATGCCAAAACACTCCTCAAAGCCGTCTTCATCCTTGGTCACCAAAAAACAGGAATCACATGGAACGGAATCGATGCCGAGATTCTGGACAGCGACCCACGCTACAATGATGCCGGCGAGTATTACGACGAGTTGGGCAACGTCCGTTATTACGGCAACGAGACCGACAACTACGACCAGCAGCACTACCAGCTCTATTGGGCACAACTCCTCAACAAAGGATGGAGCCTCAACGCAGCGTTTGACTACACCCACGGAAAAGGCTTCGACGAATATTACAAATACAACAAAAAGCCCATCAAATTCGGTCTCATCGGCTCCGCCAAAGACGACTACATCACACGGAAACTATCCGACGGCAACAACTTCACCGCCACCATGTCCGCCAAATACAAAAACAAACTCCTCGACCTCTCTTTCGGCGCTACCGGCTCCTACTTTAAAGGCAACCACTACGGCAACGTGCTGTGGTCGAAAGACTCCACACTTCACAACACTCTTGCCTACTACGGTTTGCCCAACGGGGAAGACGACGTGTACGAGTGGTACAGAAACGACGGCGTCAAACTTGACGGTTCCGTGTTTGCAAAAGCATCGTTTAACCTGCTTGATAACCACATGAACATATATGCCGACCTCCAGGCCCGTTTCGTCGATTACACCTTCTCCGGCACCGACGACGACTATTATGAGTTAGATTCGGCAAGTCTGCAATATCACCATCTATACCCGTTCTTCAACCCCCGTGTAGGCGTCAACTACGCCTTCAACGACATGCACCGCATCTATCTCGTTGCAGGTATCTCCAACCGCGAACCCTGCCGCTCCGACGTCAAGGAGCACCTCAAGATCGGCGAAGAAGTAAAAGCCGAACACATGCTCGACATCGAACTCGGCTACGGCCTCAAAGGCAAAAACTACCTCTTCAACGCCAACACCTACGCAATGCTCTACAAAGACCAGCTCACTCCCAACGGACTCCTCAGCTCCTCCGGCTACACTCTTATGATGAACGTCGACAAAAGCTACCGTATCGGCATCGAACTCGAAGGCGGCTACAAACCCTGCCGCTGGTTCGACTTCAGCGCCAACCTTACACTCAGCCAGAACAAAGTGATAGACTACGAATACGAATCCTCCGAAGCCGACTCTAACCTCTATTACCACAAAGGCACCACCGATCTCGCCATGTCTCCCAACACCATTGGCGCCATACTCCTCAACTTCAACCCATGGAAAACACTCAAACTCCAGCTCGTAGGCAAATACGTGGGGAAAATGTACGTCGACAACACCTCACGCGACGAAATGAAACAACCGGCCTACTTCGTCGCAAACGCCAAACTCTCCTACACCTGGACCATCAAAGGCAACTCCACAATCGAAGCTCAATTCCTCATCAACAACATGCTCAACAACCACTACCGCCTCTCCGCATGGGGCTCCCAAGAGTACGGCGTCTTCTACCGCGGCTACTACCAGCAGCCAGGCATCAACTTCATGGGTAGAATCATAGTAACCCTATGACCGTCATAGAAATAGTAGGGGCGCTGGTGGGCATCGCCTATCTCCTCAGCGAGTACCGCGCCAGCATCTGGACATGGGTATTCGGCATTCTTATGCCCATCGCCTACGTATACATCTTCTTCACCAGCGCCCTCTATGCCAACACAGCCATCAACATCTACTACATCATCGCCTCCGTCTATGGATTCTTCGCCTGGTGGAAAGTTCGCGGAACCGCAGTCAAGCCGATGGTCATCAAAAGCTGCCCCTCACGCTACTTCTTGCTCATCGCTCTTTCTGTTGTCGTACTCGCAGAAGCCATAGCCCTCATTCTTTCACTCCTTCACGAAAGCCGCTTCCCCGTTCTCGACGGCACCACCACCGCACTCTCCATCGTCATGATGTACATGCTCTCCAAACGATGGTACCAGCAATGGATCCTCTGCATCATCACAGAACCACTCATGATAGCACTCTCACTCCTCTCCGGACTCTACCCTACAGCCATAATGTACACCATCTATCTCATTGTAGCCATACTCGGCTACATACGATGGAAACGCCAGTTCCACAAACAAAACCCCACACAACAATGAACATCGTAATCCTCGCCAACGGCCAGTTCCCCGCCGCACCCCAACCACTCTCGCTCCTCCTCTCCGCCGACCACATCGTCTGCTGCGACGCAGCCTACGACAACCTCCTCGCCGCACTCCCCGACATCCCCACACCACTCACCGTCATCGGCGACCTCGACTCCATCAACTCCACACCACACAACCTCACCCCCATCCGCATCTCCGACCAGAACACCAACGACCTCACCAAAGCCGTTCAATACACCCTCTCCAATCTCCATCCAACCTCAATCACCATACTCGGAGCCACCGGCCTGCGGGAAGACCACACCCTTGGAAACATATCTCTCCTCGCCGACTACCAACAACTCTGCCAGCAACTTCCTGTCCCCATCACTCCCGTCATCTGCACCGACACCGGACTTTTTACCCCTATATCATCTCCCACCACCTTCCCCTCCTTCCCACGTCAGCAAGTCTCCATTTTTGCGCTCGACCCCACAATACTCATCACCACCACCGGCCTCCAGTACCCGCTTTCCGGCCAGCCGCTTCCCTCCCTCTGGCATGGCACTCTCAACTCATCCCTCTCCGACCAATTCTCCATAACCCCCTCCCACGGCACTCTCCTAATCTACCAGACCCACCTCCCGAAATCTTAAATCCCCCTCGTCACACCCTCACCCGAATCGAAGGTGACACGAATGAGTATCGAATGTGATACGAATGTGAGTCGAATGAATATCGAATGAACCATTAATGGGATACGAATGAACCCCACCCCGTTCCCCTATATTAATACTATGTATTAAATACACAGAAAAAACGGGGTGTGATTCCTGCTCAGGCACCCTCCCCAAAAACATAAAAATTCATAAATTTTCTTAAAACATTTGCCAATCAAAAAAAAATACCTATATTTGCATTGTAACAAAAAAAAGTACAAATCCTCCTTGGGTGCCCCTAACTTGCACTCATCGAGATGATTAGAAAGAAACAGAAACAAATAAATTATTCATCAAAACACACAAAAAATGAAAAAATCTGTAATCGTTCTGTGTTTTGCGCTCTGCGGAACCCTCGCGTTCGCCCAGACCAAACACGCTCCTGCACGCACAATGCAGAAGACCCAGAATGTAGCGGCCATTCAGACTCGCGACAACATCCGCGAGGCTAAGCCCAACTACAAAGCTTCTATCTTCAACACCAAAGCCGGCGGCGACGTCCTGATGCAGTGCGACTTTGGCACCGAAAACACTGGCTATTCCACCGGTACCATCGGAGCTGGCCAGACCATCATCAATCCCTCTGGCTCTTCCGAGAACCTCGCAGCTCACGGCTACACTTTCAACTGCGACAAGTGGATGCGTATCGCTGACACCAACCAGTCCACATTAAACGCTCTCGCAGGTTTGGAGTGCGCCCAGGGCGGTTATCCCGTACTCTTTGGCTATCTCTTCGATGGCGTCGGAGCTTCCTACACCCTCTCCAATATGTTCAAATCCACTACCCCTGACAACGGTTTCATGCTTATGTCCATGATCGACAGTTACCAGGGTTGGGGCGGTCACGGCCTGGATGCCAACTATGACGCTTACATCCAGTTCCCCGCTTTCGCTACAACGGGTGCCCCCCTCGTAGTCCTCGAGATGTACCAGTACTATCGCAAATTCAACCGCGACCACTGCTACGTCGACTACAACACCGGCAGTGGCTGGCACTATATGGAAATCAACGTACGTGGAGTTGATGTTGACGAGAACTCCATCCTCCGCGGCACCCTCCGCGCTAACCTCCCCACCGCTTGCGCCAACGTGGCCAGCCTCGAGCTTCGTGTCCGTTGGGCTTGCAACCAAGGCGATGGCGGTTCCTACTGGTGGATGATCGACGACGTTCAGGTTGTGGAAGCCTTCGACAACGAGCTCCGTCTCACCCAGAACCTCTATGAAATTGGTACATACCACATGATTCCTCAGAACTTCGAGACCCCTCTCACTTGGTATGCCAACATCCTCAACTCGGGTGCTAACGACCAGGCTACCGTTACCGTTGCCGTCAATCACCTCGACGCCAACTACTCCAACATGACACAGGTCGGTTCCAAAACTTATAGCAACCTCGCTTCCAACGAGTCTGGTGAGTTCTATGTCGATGGTATGGGCACCGCTAACGACGGCTTCTCCGTCCTCAGCACCCCCAACACTACCGCCAACCTCCCGGTTGCTGAAACCGGCGACCACTTCGTATTCGCTTCCTATAGCGCAGCCAACGTCCCCGCCGCCAACCTCGACACCATCGGCTATATGGTCAATGCCCTCCAAAACGATCCCGAAGGCAAAGGTCAGTATGCAGTTTGGGCACTCGATAACGGCTTCCTTACTCCTTTAAGCTACTGGGCTGAAGGTCGTACCTATGAAAACAACCAGTGGTACGGTACCGACGACTACGGCTCGGACAACCCCTCCTACACCAAGCCGGGCTACTCCGCTTGGAACCGCTTCGTCACCGGTCCTAACGTACCCAATGGCTGGGTAATCCGCGGTATGCAGATCGTTGCCGCCACCCGTAGCGGTATCAACGTCGCTCCTATGTCTCACATCTCCGCCGACCTCATGTACGACGTCTTCGCGACCGATACTTCTTCTTCGTTCAGTCTTTCCACCATCTCTACCGGTGCTGTTCAGTACGAGACCAAAGTCTCTGACTTCAACTACTACAACAACGATATGTCCCACTTCAGCTACGCTCAGATGAACGCTCAGGAATATATGGAGCCTGGTGACTACAATGTTATCAACATCCTCTTCCCGCAGCAGCCCGCCCTGCAGCCCCGCACCTCCTATCGTCTCGGCTACCAGCTCGACGACGGTTACTTCGCTCCCGCCGCTCAGGTTAGTTACTATGCTCACCACTATGATGGCGACCCCGACTCCGTACGCTACACCAACTACATGGCAAACGACACCATCAACAACACCAAGAAATATGGTAACACCTGGCATCCCGGTTCTGGCTACAACCAGTTCGTCTATGATCCCGATCAGCAACAAATCTCTTGGGGATTCGTTTTCGACTATCCCCCTATGATCCGTATGCTCGTTGGTCCCTCTTACACCTATCCTACGCACAATGTAACCATCCAGTGCGAAGGTGAAGGTGGTGCCGCTTACTACGGTGACAGCGACGACGACCAGTGCGGCCAGACCCTTTCCATGGTTGAAGGTTCCAACCAAGTTTACTTCGAGGCCGAAGCTGGCTATCAGGTTCTTGAGCTCTATGTTGACGGCGTGTCTGTTATGATCGACACAACTGATGCCGCTTTCGATGAGACCGTTGTTTATCGTTACACCTACAATGAAAGCGACGTGGTTCGCTACACTTTCCCCAACCTCACCGAGGATGCTACCATCCGCGTCGTATTTGGCGAGCGTCAAGGCATCGACAAGGCTGCTGCTAACGTGAAGATGAACCTCTTCCCGAATCCTGCCAACAACAACGTGCAGCTCTCTATCGCTGGTGTTAACGGCACTGTCAACTGCGCTATCCTCGACATGAGCGGCCGCGTGGTTTACAACCAGAACATCAACGCTGAGGCTACCACCAACATCAACCTCTCCAACCTCGCTAAGGGTGCTTACTTCGTACGCATCACCAACGACAAGTTCACCAAGGTTGAGAAACTCATCGTTCGCTAAGCGTTAGCGACCAGGCAACCCAATCAGTTGCCGTCACGATAACCAGTGCGGGACTCCGTTTTCGGAGTCCCGCACTATTTTTACTACCTCAAAAACACTGATTCTCCACTCTTTACACGTCAAAATATTACAAAACAAAGCAAATTTCCTATAAAAATATTTTATTGTCAATATGCTGGTAATCAAAATAATAATAGAAGTATAAATATAAAAAAGTAAAATAAATTTTGTCAGTTCGAAAAAAGTGCGTATTTTTGCAGTCGGTTTTTGAGAGCGGGGACGTGAGTCCCCTTATTTATTGCCACACCCAAAACAGCAGCTATGATAGACAAACTGCATTTAATGGAAATAGTAAAAGACACACTCGGCGAAGGGCCCGTTTACCTCGTTGGACTCAAGGTCAGTAACGACAACCGTATAAACATTGACCTTGACGGCGACAACGGCGTAACCATCGACGATTGTATCAACCTCAGTCGCGAAATCAATTCCAAACTCGACCGTGATGTCGAAGACTATGAACTCAACGTCTCATCAGCTGGAGCGGACTCTCCGCTCAAACTTCCTCGCCAGTACAAGCGCCACATAGGGAGAACCCTTTCGGTGGACACTACCGACGGCACTCATCACGAGGCTCAACTTGTCGCCGCCGACGACTCCTCCATCACCTTGCAGACCAAAGGCACCAGACGCCAGCCGGCAGAAGAACTCACTTTCTCCTTTAGTGAGATAAGAGTGGCCCATGTGGTCGTGAAAATATAATTATAATAATTATAAGGAATACATATTATATAATATAGAAACAACACAGACAGTCAAATGAAGACTCAAGAGAAGACTCAAGACCTGATTGATTCCTTTTCGGAATTTAAAGAGTTAAAAAACATCGACCGTGAGCGCCTTATGCGTATCCTCGAGGAGGTTTTTCGTGCCGCGTTAGCCAAGCGTTATGGCACCGATGACAACTTCAACATCATCGTTAACATCGACAAAGGAGACCTCGAGATTTTCCGCAACCGTGTCATTGTCGAGGATGGCAATGTTCAGGATCCCAAGCGCGAAATAGAATATAGCGAAGCCATAAAGGTAGAACCTGACTTTGAAGTAGGAGAGGAGTTCTCCGAACCTATATCCCTTTCTGAGTTCGGAAGACGCGAAATCCTCACTATCCGTCAAAACCTCAACAGCAAAGTTCAGGACTACGAGAAGTCACTCGTCTTCCAGAAATATAAGGAGAAGGTTGGAGAAATCGTAGTGGGAGAAGTATATCAGCCGTGGAGCAAGGAAATCATCGTCCAGGACGAGGAGAAGATAGAGATGTCGCTGCCAAAGACTGAGCAGATCCCGACCGACCATTACCGTAAAGGTGATGTGGTGCGTGCAGTGGTACAGAAAGTGGAGATGCGCAACAACAACCCGGTAATTGTATTGTCGCGTACAGCCCCCCAGTTCCTTGAGCAGCTCCTTGCAGCCGAGGTGTCTGAAATACACGACGGCACTATCACCATACGCAACATTGTGCGTGTTCCCGGAGAGCGCGCCAAGATAGCAGTAGAATCATACGACGACCGCATTGACCCGGTGGGAAGCTGTGTCGGTGTCAAGGGAAGCCGTATTCACGGAATCGTACGTGAGCTGAACAATGAGAATATCGACATCATAAATTACACTCCGCGTGTCGACGTGATGATTCAGCGTGCCCTCAGTCCCGCAAAGACCACTTCGGTAAAAGTCTTCGAGGAGGAAAAACGTGCCGAGGTATATATGGAGCCCGATCAGGTTTCGTTGGCGATAGGTAAGGGTGGATGTAATATCAAACTCGCTTCCAAACTCGTGGGTTATAATATAGAAGTATATCGCGACGTGGACGAGGATTTCGATGATGTTGACTTGAGAGAGTTCGATGACGAAATCGACCAGTGGATTATTGATGTTCTTATCGGCATAGGTTGCGATACGGCCAAGAGTGTGCTCAACATTTCAAAGGAAGACCTTCTCAAACGTACCGACCTCGAAGAGGAGACGGTTGACCATATAATTGAGGTGCTTCAGTCCGAGTTCGAATAAAATCTTGCGTCTTTCCAATCAGATACGACAGAGCAACACCAATCATCAGGCTACAATTTAACGAAAATAAAAAGCTATAAATGGCAGAAACAAAGAACATAAGATTAAACAAAGCTGCAAAAGAGTTTAATGTGGGAATACAAAATCTGGTGGACTTCCTGAAGAAGAAAGGGCACGAGGTGGAGATGAACCCCAATACCCGCATTACGCCCGAGCAGTATGCCATATTGGCAAAAGAGTACCAGTCGGAAAAAGAGGTAAAAGAGCAAGCCGATAAAATTGAGCTGGCGACCAGTGGTGATGTCGTGTCTATTGACAATGGACAGGCGGCAAAGGCTTCAACAAAAGAGACGAGAGACGAGGAAGTAATAATCAAGAATGTCGCATTTGTTGAGACTCGTAAAGAGCAGCCGAAGGAGAAGCCTGCGGCAAAAGCAAAGGAAGAGCCGAAGGAAGAGCCTGAGGTTACCCCAGAACCGGAGGTGGAGCAGGCTCCCGAGCCAGAACCCGTAGAACAGCAGGCCCCAGTTGATGAGGAGGTAAAGTCTGATAAGAAGTTGGGCGGCCTTAAGGTCGTTGACAAGATTGACTTGTCCGGATTGGAGACTCCGAAACCGGCCAAGCGTAGCAAGAAGTCCAAAGAGTCCGAGCCCCAAAAAACTCCGAAGGCCCCCAAAGCAGAGCCGAAGCTTGAAGCTCCAGCGCCTGTGGAAGAGGAAAAGAAAGAACAGCCGGCACCACAACCCGAGAAGGTGATAGAGTTTGTGCCGACAGAATATCAGAAGCTCGAAGGCCCCAAGGTCGTTAATAAGATAGACCTTTCCCAGTTTGAGAAAGCAAAACCTGTAAGCGAGGGAGAACGCCGCCGCCGTAAGAGAATACGCAAAGAGGGAGTAAAGGTGGACGGGACAGCAGTTGTCTCTGGAGTGGCATCGGTAGGAGCCCGTCCCGAGGGCACCAAGCCTCCGAAAGACAAGAAGAGCGAGAAGCAGGGTAAGAAGAAAACGGAGAAGAAGAAAGTTGAGATTGACGACAATGAAATAGAGAAGCAGATAAGGGATACCCTTTCCCGCCTGGGCTCCAAGGGTAAGTCGGCAACTTCCAAACACAACCGCGAGAAGCGCCAGAAGGTGCACCAGCGTATGGAGGAAGAGCTGCTGAACGAGATGGAGGAGCAGAAGATGCTGCAGGTGACCGAATTCGTTACTGCCAACGAGTTGGCCACGATGATGCAGGTGCCTGTTACCAAGATCATAGCCACGTGTATGTCGGTAGGCATATTTGTGAGCATAAACCAACGTCTTGACGCAGAGACTATAAAACTTATAGCCGATGAGTTCGGATTTGACATAAAGTTTGCGTCAGAAGACGTGGTGAACACTATCAGTAAGATTGAGGAAGAAGACCGTCCGGAAGACCTTGTTACCCGAAATCCGATTATTACGGTAATGGGACATGTGGACCACGGTAAGACATCGTTGCTTGACTATATCCGCAAGACCAACGTGATAGCTGGAGAGGCTGGCGGAATCACGCAACATATCGGAGCTTATGAGGTGCAGACAGCAGATGGGCGCAAGATAACGTTCCTCGACACTCCCGGTCACGAGGCATTTACGGCTATGCGTGCACGTGGAGCCAAGATGACGGATATAGCCATCATCGTAATAGCTGCCGACGACAAGATAATGCCGCAGACGGTAGAGGCTATCAACCACGCCCAGTCGGCAGGAGTGCCAATTGTGTTTGCAATAAACAAGATAGATAAGCCCGGAGCTGATCCCGACCGCATCAAGACGGAGTTGGCGAATATGAACTTGCTCATAGAGGAATGGGGCGGTAAGTACCAGAGTCAGGACATCAGTGCGAAGAAAGGAATTGGAGTTGAAGAATTGCTGGAGAAGGTTATCCTGCAGGCAGACATAATGGAGCTTAAAGGAAATCCGAGCAAGAGAGCTAAGGGAGTGGTTATTGAGAGTGCGTTGGACAAAGGACGTGGATATGTGGCAAAGCTTTTGGTGCAGGACGGTACCATTAGGAAGGGCGACCCGATTGTGGCAGGAGCTGTGGCAGGCCGCGTACGCGCAATGTATAACGAGAGGAACCAGGAGGTCATGTCGGCAGGTCCTTCGCAGCCGGTATTGTTGCTGGGTCTGACGGGAGCCTGTCAGGCTGGCGATACGTTCAATGTGATGGAGAACGAGAAAGAGGCTAAGGACATTGCCACGAAGAGAACCCAGCTGGCCCGTGAACAGGGACTCCGTACCCAGACGCACCTTACGCTGGAGGAAATTGGCCGTCGTCGTGCCCTTGGAAACTTCAAGGAGCTTAATATAATAGTGAAGGGCGACGTGGACGGTTCGGTGGAGGCTTTGAGTGATTCGCTCATAAAGCTTGGCACCGACGAGGTTCAGGTCAACGTCATACACAAGGCAGTGGGACAGATCTCAGAGAACGATGTTATGTTGGCAATGTCGTCGGACGCCATCATTATCGGATTCCAGGTGAGACCCTCGGTGGGAGCTCGTAAGATGGCGGAGACTGAACATATCGATATTCGTCTGTATAGTATCATATATGACGCAATTAACGAGTTGAAGGATGCTATCGAAGGAATGCTTGCGCCTGAGACACAAGAGAAGATCACGTGCAATCTGGAAGTGCGGGAAACGTTCAAGATCTCGAAGGTTGGCACGATTGCAGGATGTATGTGCCTGGACGGCAAGATAGCCCGTTCCACGAGTGTGCGTATCATACGAGACGGTATAGTTGTCTATACCGGCAAGCTGGCTTCGCTGAAGAGATTCAAAGATGACGTGAAGGAGGTGGTAAGCGGTCAGGACTGCGGACTGAGTATAGAGAACTTCAACGACATAAAGGTTGGAGATATTGTAGAGGGTTACGAAGTGATAGAGATAAAGAGGAAATTGTAAAAAAAAGTTGCAGGAGATACAATAAAAGAAGTAAGTTGTCGTTATTTATAACGTGTTGCCTCCTTAGTTCAACGGATAGAACGGAAGTTTCCTAAACTTTAAATGAGGGTTCGATTCCCCCAGGAGGTACGAAAGAGCGTAAAGGACGGAAGGCCTTTACGCTTTTTGTTTGCTTTGCTTTTTTATGTAGAGTTATTGGGAATTGCGGACGAGACGAACGGCGGAGCCGAGGCTGCGGGAGTTGCCGCCATCGGTTTGTAGGGCGCCTTCCACGAAGTAGAGGCAGTGGGCGGAATATGGGGTGTAGGTGTTGTCGTGGGAAGAGGACCAGTAGTAGCCGCGAGCGGAGGTGTGGCGTACGGAAGAGCCGTTGCGGTAGCCGGTGGTGGGGAGAAAAACTGCCCCCGCATCCTGCATGGCGGACCATTGGTCGAGAGAGTAGGAGTTGGTGAGGAATCCGTCGTGGTGACCCGGGGAGAAGGAGCAGGAGGTGGGGAGTGAGAAGGAGTCGGGGAGGATGACGATGCCGTAGTAGGCGGTGTCGGAGTCGAGGATGGAGGCTTGGGCGTAGCGGTCGGCACGGGAGGGAGAGTCTCCGAGGAGATATTGCCACTCGGAGGCGGAGAGAGTACGCCAAAGGAAGGGTTGGTTGCCGCCGTTGGCGATGGAGTTATAGACGCCCCAGTCGCAGAAGGCGAAGGAACTGTCGAGGTCGGCGGTGTCGATGCCGCCAGGGATGTAGAGAGAGTAGTCGTTGATGGAATCGTAGGGGTTGAAGGCACGGGAACCGGAGCTCCATCCGCTGGTGGCCCAACCGAAGAGGTCTATGAGGCCGGAGTAGTCGGGGGAGATGTTGGAGTTGTCAGGTCCGATGGATTCGTATTGAGAGGCGGCGAAGAGGAAGGTACCCGGTTGGTAGGTGCCGTCGGCGGAGAGGTGGGAAGCAGAGACGGAATATTGGAGGTTGCCTTGGGAGAAGAAGACTTGGAGGGAGTCGCTGACAGAGAAGAGGCCGGGGAGAGATCCGGGGACGGAGGAGGCGGAGAGGTCGAAGAGGAAGGTGAGGAGTTCGGACTGGGTCTGGTTGCGGAGGATTTCCTTGCTGCGTATGACAGAGTCGCCGAGAGAGGCGAAGGCGGTGTATTGCATAAGGTCGCCGATGATGAAGGTGCTTGGGTTGGAGCCTTTGAAATCAGGAGAAGAGGAGAAGGAGATGTTGTCGCGGCTGGAGGGTCGGGTGTTGACTATCTTGTGGGTGACCACGGAGTGGCCGTCGGAGACGCGCAGGAGATAGGTGCCGGTCCTGGACATCTGAAGCGAGAGGCCGTGGCACCCGGCAGGGAGGACTGCTCCGTTGCTGGCGAGCAGTCGGCCGTTGATGTCGTAGAGGTCGGCGGTGATGTATTTTGGGGAAGGATTGGAGAGAGAGCAGGAGACGTTGCCGCCGGCGGGATTGGGGAAGAGTCCGGAGAGGAGGATGGGTTGGCGGCCGAGAGTGGAGATGGAGGAGGAGGGAGAGAGGAAGAGAGTGGTGTCGGGGGAGTAGAGAGTGGTGTGCCAGCCTTGAGAGAGGTCGGAGACGTGGATGCTGTCGAGAGGGAGGTGGTTGGCTGCGGTGAAGGAGACGGTGAGGGTCTGGGCGCTCACGTGTGTGTATACTAATATAATGAATACATTAATAATAAGTAATGTGAAGAGGCGAGGAGGGCGAAGAATGTTCATAGAATTTTTCGGGTTGAATAGAAAATGCAAAGGTACGAATTTTTTTCGGAAGGGGAATTTTTTGAGAGGGATTTTTTGAAATCTGGAGGGAGAAAAGTCGGTTTTTGGAGTGGGAGAGGGGGAAATCGGGTTTTTAGGGCTTGAAATGTTAAAATTTGAGGTAAATGATTGATTGTTAAGGGTATTTTGATAGTGAACTTTTTTTGATGTTTTTTGGGAGAGGGGGCGATTTCCGGATAATACTAAGTTGCTGATAACTAGGACACAACTAGATATCAACTCTATGGTTCCTCTATGGTTGATTATGCCGGACAATAGACAATGGCCGTTGGTCAGTGCTGTAATGTTGTCGGTTCGAAAAAAGAGAGGTAAAGGAGGAGTTTAGACAGGCTAAGTATTGAGAAAATTTTCGAAAAAAGTTTGCAAGTTATATTTTTTTCGTAATTTTGCAGTCGATTTCGAGGGCGAAATCACGAAGCGTTATGCTTGACTCTTGCTGATGGAAACGTGAGAAATTTCTAAAAGACGCAAGAACGGTATAATGGTTCGCGCTGTTACAGCGTGGGCTGTATCTATTTCTACGTCTTAGGGTATTCTCACGACCTCCATCAGAAGAAGTGGTGTACAGTGCCACGCTTCGTTTGTATATGGTTGTCTGTCGTGGCACGGATGGAGGTTAAAAAATAGGAAATCTATGAAAAGATTAACAAATTTGTGGGTACTGCTAGCGATAGCGTGCTTAATGGTATGTGGATGTAAGAAGGATGATCCAGTTTATCCGAGGGCGTCGTTTACAGTTGCCGTGTCTAATTACGACAATTATACTGTATTGGTTACGGATAATTCTCAAAATGCAGTGTTGTATGAGTGGGACTGGGGCGATGGAGAGCATAGTTATACGTATACGACAACTCATACCTATACCACGACTGGTACATATACAATTAGACTTAAGGTGACTAGTTCGGACGGTTATGATGATTATGATTCACAGACTGTTACTATTTCTTCTGGCAGTACTCCTGGCGGTGGTGGTACTCCTGGTGGTGGTAGCACAACAACTCCAACTCAGGTTAAAATTACATCCTTGTATCTTTACGAGTTTCCTGCAGCACCAAGTAGTGGTTCATGGGATGTGGCAGGGAAGCCTGACATATATTTTAAGATAATGGACGGCAATAGGTCCGTAACATATTATACGAGCAGTACCAAAGAAGATGTTTCTAATGCAGATTGCCCGATATATTGGTCTAATATAAACTACACTTTATATAATCTGAGTGCAACGTATAATATTTCGTTTTGGGACGATGACAACATTGACGATGATGAGTTAATGGTCGGTTGCCAATGGACTCCGTCGTCGCAGAACAATAATTATGCAACCTATTATAATTGGGCAAATTCCAACTATAACATAGACTTTATTATGTACTTGACGTGGTATTCGTCAAAAGGAGAAGCGCTTTATACAAAGCCTGCTGAATTTAAGAATGGAGAATGGATTGTATCAGACGAAGAGGTTGGATTTGTTTTAGGACTTGATAATAAGTAATGAGATATAAACAGAGGGCGGCCAATTTTGGTCGCCCTCTGTTGTTTGTGTTATTATGTGGAGGGTTACTGGACGATGGTCATCTCGTCGATGAGGCGATGGGCGCCGGCGAACTTGTCGATGAGGAAGAGGCAGTAGCGGATGTCGAGGGAGATGTTGCGGCAGTAGTCGGGGTCGAAGAGGAGGTCGGACATGGTGCCTTCCCAGCAGCGGTCGAAGTTGATGCCGATGAGTTGACCGTCGGCATTGAGGACGGGAGAGCCCGAGTTGCCGCCGGTGGTGTGGTTGGTGGCGATGAAACAGGTGGGGAGTTCGCCACGGGAGTTGGCGTAGCGGCCGTAGTCCTTATTGTTGTAGAGCTCTTTGAGGCGAGGCTCGACGACGTAGTCGTAGATGTCGGGGTTTTCCTTCTCGATGATGCCGTCGAGGGTGGAATAAGGAGTGTAGTAGACGGCGTCGCGAGGACGGAATCCCTGGACGTGGCCGTAGGTGACGCGGAGAGTGAGGTTGGCGTCGGGGAAGAAGTTAGAGTCGGGGAACTGCTCCATCATGCCGCGGACGTAGGTGCGCATGAGGCGGTTGATGTTGTTGCGTGCGGAGGCATGGGTAGAGCGTTTATCGGAGGAGTAGGCGTGGGCGTAGGCGACGTTGAAGAAGTCCACAGCCGGGATGCCGCCGGAGATGACCTTGGTGTAGTTCTTGGTGCGGTAGGAGTGGAGGAATTTGTTGTATTTGTCCTTGTTGTTGAGGATGGAGTTGTCGTAGAGGTCCTCGAAGAAGCGGCGGACGGCGGCCTCGCCGTGGTATTTGCTGTCGAGGAAAGAGAGCTGCCCCGCTTTCCACACGTAGAGAGCCGTCTCGACGAAGATGGCGCGGTCGGTGGGGGAGTGCATGGCGAAGTCGGAGAAGAAACGCTCGTTCTCGGCGACGAGAGCTTCGCACTGCTCGTGGGCGAGAGAGTCGTCGAACTGAGTCTCGCGGAGAGCCCGCCAGAGTTTGAAGGTGCGATTCATAAAGTCGGAAGCCATGATGCCCTCGTTGAAATAGGTCCACTCGATCTCGACGGGCCAGAGGCGACTGTAGTTGTCGTTGAGTTCGGGGAGGACCGACTCATACTGAGGATGGCTTGCCGCCCAACGCTGGAAGGATGCTTCCTGGCGCATCTTCTGGTCCACGCCGTGGAGACGGTTGATGCCGAGAGTCTCGCCCTGCCACTTCTTCCAGCCGTTGGCGATGGAAGCTACGCGGGAGGAATATTTGAGGCGCTGGGCCACGCTCTGCTCCATGGCCGCCTTATAGTTGCGGAGGCGGATGTCGCGGAGAGCTATGCGGATGGGGTTGGTGGCGTTGGCCGAGAGGTCCACCTCGTCGTGGGTGACGTAGCGTTTGGTGGTGCCCGGATAGCCGAAGACAAAAGTGAAGTCGCCCTCTTCGACCCCTTTCAGAGAAATGGTGAGGTGCTTTAGGGGACGGTAGGGCTTGTTGTCGGGTGAGTAGTCGGCCGGTTTGTTGTCGCTTCCGGTATAGACGCGGAAGATGGAGAAGTCGCCAGTGTGGCGCGGCCACATCCAGTTGTCGGTGTCGCCGCCGAACTTGCCAATATTGGAAGGAGGAGCTCCCACGAGACGCACATCGCGGAAGACCTCGTTGACATACATAAAATATTGGTTGCCGTAGTAGAATGGTTTTACGATGGCCTTGTAGTGAGTGCCCTTCACCGCTTCCGCAGTCACCTTCTCGATGTTGGCGTCGATTTTCTGCTGGCGAGCCTCCTCGCTGTCGGAATCAGAGACTCCGTGCAGGACCTGATCGGTGACGTCCTCCATACGCACCAGGCGGGTGGCGGTGAGACCCGGGCAAGGGAGCTCGTGGGCGAGGTCCTCGGCCCAGAAGCCGTTGGTGAGGTAGTTGTGAGCCTCGGTGGAGTGGCTCACGATATAGGAATAGCCGCAGTGGTGGTTGGTGAGGAAGAGGCCCTGGTCGGAGACAAATTCGCCGGTGCAACCCTGGTTGAAGAGAATCACGGCGTCTTTGAGACAGGCGTTGTTGATGTCGTAGATGTCCTTGGCGGAGATGCGCATTCCCGCTTTCTGCATGGCGGCCTCGTTGCGGCCGAGGAGCATAGGAATCCACATACCTTCGTCGGCGAGAGCCGCAGGGAGGGCAAAAGAAAGGGCGAGGAGCAAAAATACAAACCTCTGTGAGTGAGCAATAAGACTTTTCTTCATAAGATTATTTTGTTTGAAAATGCAAAGATACGATTTTTTTTTGTATTTTTGCAAATTCTTAGGAAAAATAATCTGCCGATGCAAATCAGTTTGGGCTATCCGTGGTATTTTGTGGCATTGTGCCTGCTCTTGGGAGCGGTGTACAGTGTGGCGTTGTACTATGTGAGGTGGCGAAAAAAGGAGTCATCCTACAGCAGAAAAGTGAAAATCGGGTTGAGTGTGCTGCGGTTTTTGAGTGTTTCGGCGATAGCGTTTCTGCTGTTGTCACCGTTGGTGAAGCGGCAGGTGCACGAGAAAGAGAAGCCCGTAATACTGATAGCGGAAGACAATTCGCAGTCGCCAATGCTCAGCAAAGACTCGGCATACTATAGAGGAGACTACCGCAAGGCGATGGCGAAACTCATAGACAAGCTGGACAAGAACTATGAAGTGGTGAGGTTCGGCTATGGGTCGGAACTGCGGCAGACCGACGAACTGACAAACACCGACCCCTCCACCGATATGGCGCAAGCCCTCCGGGACCTGAAACAAAGATACAAAGGCCGGAATGTCGGAGCGGTGGTGCTCACAGGAGACGGCATATACAACCGGGGAGCCAATCCGCTGGCGCTGGCAGAGCAGATGGCTTGTCCGATATACACCGTGGCACTGGGCGACACGATGGTCCGCAGCGATGCGGCCATCGCCAGCACCCGTTACAACCGCGAGGTGCTGATGGGGAGCCGGTTTCCGGTGGAGATAACAGTGAAGGCGGCCAAACTGAAAGGCCGGAGAAGCACACTGACCGTCTCGCATAAAGGGAAGCAGCTCTACAGCAAAGAAATCGGCTATACGTCAGACCATTTTGCCACCACCGAGACGGTGCTGCTCGACGCCGAAGAGGCAGGAGTGCAGACTTACCGGATAGCGATAAGTACAGCCGAGGGAGAAGTGAGTGTGGCAAACAACAGCTGTGTGGTATCGGTGAACGTGATAGACAGCCGGCGCAAAATAGCCATAGTGGCGGCCGCCCCCCATCCCGACGTGGCAGCCATCAGGCGTTCTTTAGAAGGGAACCAGAGTTACGACGTAAGTGTATATCTGGCCAAAGACATAGATCCCGCCACGCTTGCCGTCACCAAGGGAGTCAACCTGAAAGACTGCCAACTGGTAATACTCCATCAACTGCCCACCGTGGGCGACCGAGGAGTGGCGAAAGCCTTGGCTGTGGCACATATTCCCGTCATATACGTCATCGGTAGCCAGACAGATATTCCGGCGTTCAACGCCTTGGCCACAGGGCTCACAATAACCACCAACCTGAAGAAGACCAACGAGGTCACCGCTTCGGGCCATCGGGGTTTTGCTCCGTTTGCCATGGAGGATTACGCTTTTTCGACAGTGGAGCAGTACCCGCCGCTGACAGCCCCCTTCGGCGATTATTCTTTGCAGGAGGCAGTCCAGGTGCTTTTCTCGGCAAAGATAGGGGACATCATGAGTGACCAGCCCCTCATAGCCGTTAACGGCAGCGGTCAGGTGCGCACGGCGTTTGTAGTGGGAGAGGGGATGTGGCGCTGGCGGATGCGGGACATCTCGGAGCAGGGGGGACAGGTGTTCGACCAGCTCCTCTCGCAGCTGGTGCTTTATACCACAATAGAGGTCCACGACAAGCCATTCCGCATCACGCTGCAGCCGATATATAAAGAAGGAGAGCCGGTGGTGGTGAACGGCGAGCTCTACAACTCCAACTTCCAGCCGACTAACACGGCCGACGTGAAATTTACGCTACGTCCGGCTTCAGGCGACGGCGAGGCGAAAGAATATATGCTCAATCGCAGTGGCACCGGCTACAAACTCTCGTTGGGAGCCTTGCCGCGAGGGACCTACTCATACACCGCTTCCACTACTTTCGACAAGAAAAACCTCTCGGCAAGCGGCTCGTTCGTGGTGAGCGAGCTCAACTTGGAAGAGCAGACCCTGGTTGCCGACCATTCTCTGTTGCGGACCATTGCTGAGCAGACGGGTGCACAAATGGCGACGCCCGATTGCCTCGACAGTATAGCCGTCTGGATAGCTGGCCGTGACGACATAAGAACCATAGTCCATTCTCATAATATCTCTACTCCCGTGTTCCATCTATGGTGGGTGTTGGCGTTGCTTGTGGTGATGCTGGCAGCGGAGTGGGCAGTGCGTAAATACTATAGCGAAATCTGACATCCTATGGGCCTGAAACAACACTTCTCGGAATCGAAGCTGATGAAGCCGCTGGCAACGCTTCTCTCGGGCAATGTGTTGGCTCAAGGAATAACGATGCTGTCGTACCTGCTGCTGACCCGCATCTACACTCCCGACGACTTCGGCCTGTTTGGCATCTTCTATAGTTATATCGAAGTGCTCATTATCCTTTCCACGTGCAAATACGAGTTGGCTCCCGTCATTGCCGAGAGCGACCGAGAGGCCACTGCCATTATGCGCTTCACGATGAGGCTCAACGCAGTGGTGTCGGTTTTGCTGCTCACGGTTCTGTTGGTGCTCAACCTCTGCCATGCACTTCCCGGCAAAGTCGGGCAGATAGGCTATGTCTCGCTGCTCATCCCTCCGCTCGTTTTTTTCTGTGGCACCACAAGGGTCTATGCCGCCATGTTCAACCGCTTCCACCAGTTCAAGCAGATAGCGTTCTCCGACCTGACCATCTCGGCAAGCGGGGCGTTGGCCAAGATTGTGCTCGGGCTTGTCAGATTCCTCCATTTCGTGGGGCTTCCGTTGGGAACGGTCCTCGGACAGGCGGCCGGTAACATCAACTATCTTATCAGCCTTAAGCGACTCAACCTGCCTAAAGATATCTCGCGACAGGAAATGTGGGCGGCAGTCCGCAAACATCGCAAATTCCCGCTCTATACAGCACCCAAAGATTTTATCGACGCCTTCTCGGGCAACTTGCCGTTCCTCTGGCTTCCGTTGGCTATGGCTGTGGGAGAAGCCGAGCTGGGTTTGCTGTTGCTGGCGCTGACCTTTACCCTGAGGCCGGTCAACGTGTTCAACACAGCCGCCGAGCGAGTGCTCTATGTCGATATCAAGGAGCGGATGGAGTCGCACCAGCGTATAGGGGGAAGAGTCGGCAAGTTTATGCTGTTGAGCAACCTGGCGATAGTGCCGTTCCTCGTGGTTGCCTACCTTTATGCCGAACCGATATTTGTTTTTGTGTTTGGAGCGAAATGGATAGGGACAGGTCCCTATATCCAGGCTTTGCTGCCGTGGGTGTGGGTGCTGTTCAGTGCCAACTCGCTCTATTGCGTTTCTTATGCTTTCGGACGGCAGCGAGTCGAGCTCTATTTCTGTCTGGCGTTGCTTGCATTGAGAGTGGCGTTGCTGTGGGTTGGCATTGTTCGGGGCGATTTCATGCTGGCGGTTCAGCTTTATGCCCTTTCCGGTCTTGTAATCGGTGTAGCCCGCCTCTGCTGGTATATCTACCTCCTTCGTCGCTATGACTCCTCGCTCGCCTAATCGTTCGTCTCTTCTTTGCCGTGGCGGAATGCTCCGGGGGGAACGCCCTCCCTGTTGCGGAAGAATCTCACAAACGAGGAGGAGGAAGAGAAGTTCAGGTCAAACGCTATGTCGCTCACAGGCTTGTCGGTGTTTCGCAACAGCTGGCACGCTTCGTAATACAGCGACCGGGCTATCCATTCCTGAGGAGTGGCGTTAGTCGTCTGCTTCACTATCGCCGAGAAATATTTCACCGTCAAGCCGGCCTGTGCCGAGTAGAACGAGACCTCGTGATGTTCCCTGAAGTTCTGTTGCAGCAGTTCCATAAAATTACTCGAGATCACCTCGTTGTGGCTCTTTGGCAGCAGCAGTGACTCGTGCGACTGAGTCGCTTCGATCATCAGTAATGTCATGGCTTCAATCAGCGGCACTGCCACAGCTCTGTTCTCCTTGTCAGTCTGAGGCGCCACCCTCGGCAGCAATATGCTGAACAGCAGGTGGAGTTCATGGCAGGTTTTATGGTCCAGCACCACGTTCTGCTCCACTATCGGCTGGTTCATACCCGATGAGATATTCGGAAACCGTTTCTTCGAGATATCATAGCGCATGGCGGCATACATCACCTCGTGCGGCACACTCAGTATTGATGCTGAGAGGTCCGCAGAATATCGCTCCACCGTCATCGCCTGGTCAGGATAAGTAACAATCAAGTGTCTTTCTGTCGCTTTATGGTGCACCCCGTCCACCTCGTACTCCAGCACTCCGGAGTGCACCATGCACATGGTCCAGCATTCCGATACCGACTGGATTCGTTCCTCGTTGGCCTCCTCCATTGCCACACGGCAGGCAAACACCCTATTCTTCAGTCCCTCATATTTTTGTAGAAAAATATTATTGCTCATATTTTTTCTCCTTTCTTTATTTTCTTCTTTAGGTTCGGGAGCACCCACGCATAGAAATACACCCATACCGCCAGTATCACCACTCCCCACGCCGGCGGCTCGCAAAACCATATACACGATTCGCCGCATACCGGAGCCAGTAGCCTTGCGAACACATTTCTTCCGGTCAGTTCCAGGAACGACACCGTCATCGGCACCACCGTCTGCTTCATGCCAAGGCAAGCTCCCGTGATAGGACAATACAGCGCATAAAGGAACAAGTCCACCGAGCTCATGCGCAAGTTCCTTATCGCAAATCCCGTGGCCGTCTCGTCCATCGCAAACCACCCCACTACCGTCGGCATCACCAGCAGTCCTACCACACAGAACACCGCCGCCGTCGCCAATGCCACTATCCTCATCTGTTTTATTCCCAATATGATTCTGTCTTCCCTCCCGGCTCCCTGGTTCTGACCCGCAAAGGCAGCCATCGCGTCAAATATCACAATCAGTGGCCCCATGATATACCTGTCCACCTTCACCACCACGCTGTACGACGCCGTCAGCTCCTCCCCAAACGAATTCACCGTCCTCTGCAGCAGCATAAAACCCACATACAGCATCAGCGCCTGCACCATCAGCGGAAAACCCGTCTTCACCAGGTCCCAGCCCCTGCCGCCTCTCTCGCCCCGGTCTCCCCTCCACGGCATATATTCACCGTATCTCCGCGCCATGTAAACCCAGCTCACCACCGCACACACCCCTTGCGATACCGTAGTGGCCAGCGCCACGCCCACAACTCCCATATCCATCCAGCCCACAAACACCAAGTCCAGCACCACGTTCAGCACCGACGCCACCACCAGAAACCACAGCGACGACCGGCTGTCACCCAATCCCCTCAACACTCCGGCCACCGCGTTATATGTCATCTGGAACACAAATCCAGCCATATACACCACCACATATTTCACCGCATCGTCCACCAGACTCTCGGGCAACTCCACGAAGCCGACCATCACCGGCCTCGCCAGCGCCAAACCCGCCGCCGTCACCGCCACTCCTGTCACTCCCTGCACCACCAGCGCACTTCCCACATACCTCCTCACCTCCGACACCCGTCCGCTGCCGTAGGCATTGGCCACACACACCGTGATGCCGCTTCCCAACCCCGTCGCAATCGTAATGAACACCCCGAGAAAATTCCCCGACGCACCAACCGACGACATCTCCCCCATGCCCACAAAATTCCCCATCACCAGCATATCAACCGTATTATACAGCTGCTGAAGCAAGAAAGCACCCAGCAGCGGCAACGCAAACCTCACAATCACCTTCCACGGCTCACCCTTCGTCAAGTCATAGTTCCCTATCACCCGATTCCCATTTTGATTATACATTATATAATATATATAACGCCAATAGTCAAAAAATATTGTGCCGTCCGGTTGTTGTACAGTAAATACAGCGTATGAATATTGTATTTATCCTATATTTACCTTAGCTGTATCCAGAACGGGAGCAGTACGGGAGCAAAAGGGGAGCAAAACCAATAGACACCCAGACGACTATCATCCACGAATATGCCACCTATCAATCACGGCCTTGATATAGAGGTGGCACCTCTCATGGCTTTTACATTTTTTAACACTTCCCACTGCAATAAATCCCCACCCCCGGGCACTAAAAAATTGCGAAACAGAAAATTTTTTATCAAAAAAAGTTGCACATATAAAAAAAATTCGTATCTTTGCACCTAATTATTCATAAGGTCTTAAACGCATAATTGGCCTTATAACACAGATAATCAGGAAATAAACAAAAATTATTAACCCTAAAATCCAAAAAACATGAAAAACATTTTCAGAATTCTTAGCGTAGCGCTTGTCGCTGGCAGCATGCTCTTCGTAGCTTGCGGAAAAGAGGACGATCCCGTGACCCCGACCCCGTCGAACCCGACCGACACCACCTCCACCCCGACCACCCCGACCGACACCACCACTCCTCCTGCTCAGCAGCTCGCTTGGGAAGTCTCTTGCGGAACCTTTTCTTGGAACTGTGAGTCCAGCGATGACGCTCTCATCGGTGCCGAATTCACGGCTGATACCATGTATCTCCAGCTGATGTCCAGCAATTCTGGATATGCCACTCAGCCCTATTGCGGTCTCTATGGTGGTAACGCCGTTGGAAATTACACCGAGGCCGACTATGTATGGTGCGCTTTCATCACCGCTGGTCAGAACGGTATGGTAAGTGGTCAATATGCCAACTACCAGTCCTTGTCTTCTTTGGGAACAACCATGACCCAGAGCATCACCGCCATTGACCTCAACAACATGACCATCAGCTGCACCTTCAGCGGCAAGGTTCTTGACGTAGCAGCTTATGTGGGTGGTACCACCACCCTTGCTGACGCAAGCGTAGTTGTCCGCAACGCCGAATGGGTTGACATAAGCGAAAAAGGCGCTAAGAAAATTGCAAAACGCCTCTAATCTTAATTAACACATCCATTGAAGAGACTGCCACTCTCATAGGGCAGTCTCTTCTCTTTTACAACTCAGCATTATGAAAAAAATCACCCTTCTCGCAATACCACTCCTCCTCCTTCTCCTCTCAGCTTGCAAAAGCGATTCACAGAAAGCTACAGATGTGGCTTACGCTTATTCCTTTGCAATGGCAAATTACAATATCGACGAAGCAGAACAATATGCCGACCTCGAAACTTCAGAGACCACCATCACCCGTGCTCGCAATTTCTTGCGATTCACTCCCCAAGACTATATAAAGTCCGATACCCCAGCTACCATCCAAACCGTTGGCACTACCATTAACTCGGACACCTCCATAACTGTATCCTTTATAAAAAACACACCGATAAAGAAAGATATGCCATTCAGCGTGGAAGTCAGAAAGCGCAATGGAAAATGGCGTGTCCACTCTCCCGTCAAAGAAGTTGAACAGTCCCAAGCTCCCCAACCGAAACCCCTGCCAATAGATACTGTCTCGTTCGACTCCGCCTCAGCGCGATAGGACTTTTATCTCCACCCTCCGGTTTCTCGCTCTTCCCTCTTCGCTGTCGTTGTCGACAATCGGCCGGCTCTTCCCGTATCCCTTAAATTCCAGCCTCTTCGCATTGATGCCGTGCTCTATGAGGTAATCGGCCACCGCTTTCGCCCTCCCTTCCGAAAGACGTTGGTTATATTCCACCGAACCTTTCGAGTCGGTGTGTCCGCCAATCTCTATCCTCATCTTAGGATTAGCCTCCAGCAGTCGCAGCAACCGCTGCAACTCGTTGTACGACTGCTGCAGCAGCGTAGTCTTGTCATATTGGAAATAAATCTCCCTCAGCGTCAGCGTCTCTCCCACGGTTGGAACCGCTTCTGTAGCTTGGGGCTCTGATTCCTTCTCCTCCACGGTGTCCACCGCCTCCGCCACCAGCCGTATCTCCACATCGTCTATATAGTAGTAAGCCCCGCCCAGCAGGCCGCTCACCCATTCCACCTCCTCTATCCCCGACCGTCCGGCGGCGTGGAAGTTGCCTATCGTCAGAAAACGTTCTCCCCCTTCTGCCGTCATCTCGCCGCTCACCTCCATCCATTCTGCCGTGTCTGCCAGCAGGACATCCGATACCACTTGTGGCTTGTAGTATGTCGCCACCGACTGGCGCACCCCCGGCGCCAGCTCGCTCCATTCCCTCGCCATCAGTACCCCTTTCACCGTGTCCGTCACCCGCTCCGTCGTCAGCAATGCTCCCATACTGCTTACCGCACAGTTGGAGTTCGACGACAGATTCGCCCAATAACTCACTCTGTACTTCGCTCCCTTTTTCAGCGGCTCCTTCAGCTCTGTCTGCAGATATTCCCTGTATGTGGTCTTTGAGCAGTAAATCCCGCAATAGGCGTTGCCGCTCCTTGCCGGCTGATGTCCCAGTTTGTTGCCCGGCACTCCACAGTCTTTCGACCCGCACACGTTGTAGTAGTCGGCGCTCCCGGCTGTCGGCTGGTACCATCCTTCCACAATGGTCAGCACTCCCAGCGCCTCTATCTTGCGTGGACACTCCCGGTTGTCTTCGAACGAGGCATTGTAAACCAGGTTGTCCTGCGCCAGCAACAGCGTAGGCAACATCGCCAGCAGTATTGTCAGTCTATCGGCTTTCATCGTAAGTTTTCATTAACGACAGCCACAGCAGTTGAGCCGACTTCTCCCAGCTGAAAAGCTCCCTTTGTCTGCGACCGGCGGCGATAAGTCTGCCTCTCAGCTCGTTGTCGCTCGTCACCTTTCTCATGGCCGTCACAATCTCATCTACGCTGGCCGGGTTTACCAGCAGGGCCGCGTCGCCTGCCACCTCGGGCATCGACGTGGTGTTAGAGGTTATCACGGCAGTCTCTGCGTTGAACGCCTCCACTATCGGAATGCCGAAACCTTCGAAGAACGAAGGATAGACCAGTGCCGTGGCCGATCCCATAAGTTTCGACAGCGGTTCGGCGTCCACCCTCCCGAGCATTATCACATCTCCCCGGTGTTTCATACCGTCGTAGGCTTCCTTCAGTTCGTCTGCCCACCACACGCGGGCACCGGCCACTACGAGTTTATGCCCTTCGGTGTCGCTTTCTTTGTAGCGGTCAAATGCCAGCAGCAGGTTGGCGAGATTCTTGCGGCGCAGTATCGTGCTCACGAAAAGGAAATAGGGCTTTCCTCCGGAATATCTTTTCCGGGTCTCGGCCTGCTCGTCTGCCGTCAGTGGATGGTAGTATTCGTGCGCTCCGTTATACACCACGTCGATCTTCCCGGGATCTATATGGTAAGTTTCCGCTATGTCCTGACGTGAGAATGGGGAGACGGTGGCTATCCGTGTGGCTTTCTTGGCATACTTCGGGAAGAAGCGCGACATGTACATCTGGTGCGACAGCCTCATGTTTCCTTTGCTGTGGGCGAAGTTGATGTCGTGAATCACGTCGAGAGTCGGCACTTCGGTGTCCAGTGTCATAAAGCCGTCGGGCGAGAGGAACAGGTCGATCTTGTAACGCTTCAGAGCCTGCTTCACGCTTACCTCGAAGAACAGCCACCATAACAGGGGATGGCGGGCTTGGGGACACAATACCACCGGCACCACGTTTTTGCCGAACACCATCGACGGGTCGGGCTTCCGGTCGAAGAGGAAATAGAACTGGTGCTCTGGATGGTCGGCCACGAGGCGTCTTACCGTCTCGTAGGAGAACCATCCTATGCCGTCGAGTTTCGAGGGCAGCAGCAACCGTGTATTGACTGCTATGCGCATTAGTCCAGTATTTTTGCTTCCGGCATCGGTTTGTTGAGGACGAACGACTCAATCACTTTCGGGAAATATGTCTTTTCCAGGATGTGGATTTTCGCCGCCAGAGAGTCGGCGGTGTCCTCGGGAGAGAGCCGGCATTTAGCTTGGAAGAGGGTGGTTCCGCGGTCGTAGTGCTGGTCCACCACATGGATGGTGATGCCGCTGAGCGGTTCGTGGTTGGCCACCACCGCCTCGTGCACATGGTGTCCGTACATTCCCTTGCCGCCATAGTTGGGGAGCAGGGCCGGGTGGATGTTCACTATTCGGTTGGGGTAGGCTTTCAGCAGGTTTTCCGGCACCAGCAGCAGAAAGCCGGCGAGGATTATGTAGTCGGCCTGTTTCTCACGCAGGTATTCCAGCACCCGTTCGCTTTCCATGAAGTCGCTGCGGTTGAAGTAGCGGCTTTCGATGCCGAGGTTCTGGGCGCGGGTGGCCACGTAGGCGTCTTTGCGGTTATAGACAATGCACGCCACTTCCACGTCTTTGCGTCCGGCGAAGTGCTCGCTTATCTGTTGTGCGTTGGTGCCGTTGCCCGAGGCGAATATTGCCAGTCTTATAGGTCTCTCCATATTTGCTATATATATATTATATGTATTCAATAATAAATATGATAATATATATAACGCAGAAAAAACAATTTTAGCATACAGAGGCGAAAAAAAGTGCAACGGGAAATTCTCGATTTTAACATTTCAGGAGAAAAAAGAGGACAAAATTGGGGCGTCATAATGTGAAATGTGAAAAAAATTAACATTTCTATACTCTTATGATACAATGTATTATGACAAAAAGGGGGTAGGAGGGATTAAAAAAGTATTGCCATTTAGTTTTTTTTTTGTTTCTTTGCACTCCGTTAATCATTAAAATAAGAAGAACAATGTCTGAAATTGAAAACAAAGTAAAAGCTATCATAGTAGATAAGCTTGGAGTTGATGAAAAGGATGTAACGATGGAGGCAAACTTCGCCAATGACCTGGGAGCCGACTCTTTGGACACTGTAGAGTTGGTAATGGAGCTCGAGAAGGAGTTCAACATCCAGATCCCCGAAGACGCTGCAGAGAAGATTCAGACTGTAGGCGACGCTGTACGTTTCATAGAGCAGTCTAAAGAAAATTAAGAGCGCGTATCAAATGGAGTTGAGACGCGTAGTAGTCACCGGTCTCGGTACGCTTACACCTGTCGGCAACGATGTGCCCGCGATGTGGGACTCTTTGAAGAGAGGTGTAAGCGGTGGAGCCGTGATAACGTATTTTAATCCAGAAAAATTCAAATGCCATATTGCGTGTGAGCTTAAAGGCTACGACGTAACCAAGCATTTCGACCGCAAGCAAGCAAACCGCCTTGACCTTTTTTCACAGTATGCCCAGGTGGCAGTCCACGAGGCGCTGACCGACTCGGGGTTGCTTGACTATACGGAGTTGGACAAAAGTCAGGTGGGCGTAATAATAGGCTCCGGATTTGGCGGAGTCAACACTTTCCAACAGGAATGCTGGGGCTACCTCGAAGGAGGTCGCATTCCGCGGTTCAGCCCGTTCTTTGTTCCCAAGACCATCATTGACGTTTGCCCGGGACAGGTTGCCATCAAGTATGGTTTCGAAGGGCCCAACTACAGCACTGTGGCGGCGTGTGCCTCGTCGGCGGTATCCATCGGAGAGGCGTTCAACACCATAAGGCTGGGCAAGGCCAAAGTGATGATCACCGGAGGTACCGAAGCTGCCGTCACCGAGTGCGGCATAGGAGGATTCGGCTCGACACAGGCACTGTCCACCCGCAACGACGATCCCAAGACCGCCAGCCGTCCGTTCGACAAAGGGCGCGACGGTTTCGTGCTGGGCGAAGGAGCGGGAGCCCTCATATTGGAGGACTACGAGCACGCGAAAGCCCGTGGCGCCAGAATCTATGCCGAGATCACAGGTTGGGGTTCCACTGCCGACGCTTACCACATCACCGCTTCCCATCCTGAGGGGCTGGGAGCCGCCAACGCCATGAAGATGGCGGTGGCCGAGTCGGGAATGGCACTCGACGATGTGGACTACATCAACACCCACGGCACCTCTACGCCGAAAGGGGACATCTCGGAACCCCGTGCAATAGAAAACCTCTTCGGAGCCCACGCCAAGGACATCAGCCTCGACTCTACCAAGTCCATGATGGGCCACCTGCTGGGAGCCGCCGGCGCGGTGGAGGCGGTGGCGACGGTGTTGAGCATATATAATAACTTTGTGCCGCCGACGATAAACCATTTCGAGGACGACCCGGAGATTCCGTCGCTCGACTATACCTTCAACGAAGGACGTGCGCGTGAGGTCAACTTCGCGCTGAGCAACGCTTTCGGCTTTGGGGGACACAACGTTTGTCTTGCTTTCCGCAAATGTCGTTAAAGGCAATTTCTACTGTTTTCAGTCATCGCCACGACAGGATTGTTGTATTCTGCCGCAGTAGGCTTGGCTTTGTGCCGCACAACCTGGAGCTTTACCGTACGGCGTTCACCCACAAGTCCTATTTCAACCGCAAGGGCGCCGACCCGACTGGCAAGGTGAACAACGAGCGGCTGGAGTATTTGGGCGACGCGTTGCTGAGTGCCGTGGTGGCGGACTATATCTACAGGAGTTACCCCGACAAGGGCGAGGGATTCCTCACCGAGCTGCGGTCAAAGATAGTGAGCCGCCAGAGCCTGAACGGAGTGGCCAAGATGCTCGGGCTCGACGAGCTGGTGCTGTGCGACAGCCAACATCCCGCGAGCCACCCCAAGTCGATAGCCGGCAACACGCTCGAGGCGCTGGTGGGGGCGATATACCTTGACCGGGGCTATGCGTTTGTGAGCAAGATTATCACGCGGGAGTTCCTGGGCAAGTTGATCGACGTGAGTCAGCTTGCCGTGACCGACTGGAACTACAAGAGCAAGCTCTACGACTATTGCCAGCGGGCGCGGCTGCCGTTGGAGTTCCAGGTGGTAAAGACCAGCTACCAGGGGCGCGACCACCGGCCCTGCTACGAGGTGGAGGTGGTGATCGCCGGCGAGGCGCAGCAAAGTGGCAAAGGGTCCACCATAAAAGAGGCGGAGCAGCAAGCAGCCGAGGCGACATACAAGCGTATGATGGAGAAAACTGAGTTTTGAGTTTTAAGTCTTAAGTTTTGAGTCTTGCTCTGCTCTTGCTCGCAAGAGTAAGACGTCCATTATCGGACCTCACCTTATGTTCACCTTGAGGTGACCTTAATCAATATCGAATCTACGTTGGTTAATAGTCCATTAATATTTGGTTAAAGGTTGGTTAATGGTTTTGCTTTAGGCAAAGCAAGGCGTTAGTCGGAAATGTTAAATGTTGGGAAAGTGTGCTAACATTCCGCTGAGTTGAGGCGTTTTTGAGACTATATAGCAGGAGGCGATGAAAAAAAATTGAAAAAAAGTGTGTCCGAAAAACGGACTTGAAAGGTTCTATATATGCGAGGGGATTTTTAGGAGAGCGAGAGACGACAGACGCGAGTCTGGCGGACGAGCCGTCGGAGGCTGAGAGGACTTTGACATATCAGAAAAAGAGGTTGGCGGCAGCCAGTGAGGCTGCCGCCCCGTCGGGGGTGCGTGGCGGGAGAGGACCGTCACGTCCCGGCTGGAAAGGGGAGAAAAAAGATTTTGGGATTTCAAAAAAAGTTGTATCTTTGCAAGTGGAAGAAATAATGGGATTAAGTAATAAGTTGCTGAGAGATAAAATGATATATTGGAAATGGGTAGGAAGTAAAGTGTTTTTGGGATTTATAAAAGGATAGAAAAATATAAAATGACACAGCAGAACGCCATACAGCTTTTTGAAGGGAAGCAAGTTAAAATGTCGTGGAACGAAGAGGATGGAAAATACATCAAGCGCATGCGAGCTTGCGACATCGAACTCGACTCCAGTAGGGGTACAATTTGTACCCCTACTGAAATGACTGCCATAGATGGGAAGAAGATTCTTGCGACGCTGTCGCAAACATTTACCATCAATTTTGCGGAAGGCTGGAGTTACAATTGGAGAATACTGTCTCGACAGAAATAGAGCAATTCCTAATTGCACAAATGACACAATCCTAAAATAGGCAATAAATTATAAACAGGAATAAATACAATCATATACAAAAAGACAAAGAAAGATAGAATAATAATAAATTAATAACATAGCGCGAGCGAATTATTCGGCATACCTTGAAACTTCGGAAATTTCAATCGTATAAATGCTAATAAGTCAGCAAGCGTCTGCGTTGGTGCAGGCGAGACTTATCTGTTTATACGGGCATCCGAAGGCCTCAAGGTGCAGAGAATCGAACCTGCACCTTTTGTTTTGGATGCCTGTACCGCTGAATGGGTCAATCGCCAGCAAACGCAGACGTATGGATAGATACACAATGGTACAAACTGTGGGGCAGCAATACCTCAGCTCAAATATTGAAAATAACGAGTTTAGTTACCAGCAAGCATTTAACGCTGTTCATAAGGATTTTTCATCGGCAAAAATCGGCTCGTATAAGGATTTGGATATCCGTTTTGTGGATAAGGACTCACGAGTGGCTGTTCTTATTGAAACAAAAGCAAATTTCGACAGAGCATTAAAGAAAGCAAAAGAACAACTTAATGCCTATATGTCGTATGAGCAAGTTCTCACAGGGTATAAAATAATTGGTATAATTGCCAACACTTCGGATAATCGCATCCGTGTGTGGCGTGATTGCGTGTCAGACGAGACATTTCTCCCCGACCAACAAACACTTACATCTTTTAGTGACTATCGGAACATTGTGTCTCCTGCCCGTGTTAACAACAAAGAGCAGGTTATTAAAAGCACTTACCGTCTAAATGAAACCTTACACGGATTAGGTATCGACGAGAAACTCCGTAGTCAATTTGTGGGTACATGTATTCTCGCTCTCAAAAACCATCTCATATACAAAGGACTTTCTACTGCCCAAATATTACAGGGAATATACGATGTTTTAAGCTCGCTTCTTAATGATGACCTCAACCGAGCCAACAAACTATCAATTCTTCACACAAAAGTTCTCCAAAGTCAAAAGATAAGGCAACTAAAATCGGAAGACATCACTATGGTTCTTGACGATATAAGTCGAGAAATCATGCCCTACATAAATGAAGAAACGACAAAAGGTCAGGACTTGCTAAACTTGTTTTTTACCACATTCAATAAATATGTGGGCAAAGCGGATAAAAACCAAGCATTTACGCCTGATCATATAGTTTCGTTCATGTGCGATGTGATAGGTATCAATCGCAATTCGCGTGTGCTTGACCCTTGTTGTGGTAGCGGAGCTTTCCTTGTTCGTGCAATGACAAATGCTCTCAATGACTGTCAGAATAAAGGTGAACGCATGGAGGTAAAAAAACATCACATATATGGCATAGAGACAGAAGAAGCAGCTTTTGGTCTTAGTACTACAAACATGCTAATACATAGTGACGGCAATTCTAATGTTGTTATGGAAAGTTGCTTTGATATGGAGCAATGGATTAAAGATGCGCATATAGACCGTGTACTAATGAATCCACCTTATAATGCACAGCGTCCATTCTGCCAACCGTCCTATGTAAAACAATGGAAAAAAGATTGCAAAGAAGATCCCAGTAAGGGATTACACTATTTGTACTACGTGGCTGAAACGGTTGGTACTGGTAAATTGGCAATCTTACTACCCATGCAATG
Organism: Bacteroidales bacterium; assembly: GCA_017439185.1. Lineage (GTDB taxonomy): Bacteria > Bacteroidota > Bacteroidia > Bacteroidales > P3 > Colimorpha. The sequence goes on from JAFRTM010000013.1 coordinate 178,640, forward strand.
TGCAATCGGAGACAAAGGGGACATTAAGAAATATAAAGAGTTGATGATGCAACACCACCGACTCGATGCTGTTTTTTCGCTTCCAGCAGAAATGTTCTATCCCGGTGCAAGCGTGGTTGCATGTTGCATGATTTGGGAATTAGGAGTACGGCATGAAACCGCTAACACCGAAACATTCTTTGGCTACTTTAAAGAAGATGGTTTTGTCAAACGAAAAAATCTCGGTCGGGTGGAACGTATTGACCCACAAACTGGCGAAGGGGCTTGGGCGGCAATACATGATAAGTGGCTTAATCTTTACAAAACTCGTACCGCTGAGGTGGGTTTGTCTGCTGTGAAAAAAGTTACATTTGAAGACGAGTGGTGTGCTGAAGCATATATGGAAACTGATTATAGCACCCTTTCCGATAGCGACTTTATATATAAGCTGGTTAATTATGCCGCTTTTTTGGTGCAAAACGAGGAGGTATAATATGGATACAGGCAAATGGAAATGGTTTCGTTATGACGAGGTTTTTGAAATAAAGCATGGTTTCTATAACAAAAAACCAGAAGATAATCCCAATGGGGATATTCCGTTTATTGGGGCTACTGATTCAAATAATGGGATTACCTCTCATTCTGATTTGGATACAATAGACGCAACAACAAAAACAGGAGATGGCAACAATGCTCCGTTATGCGAGAAGATATTTGATAATTGTATAGCAGTTACAAATAATGGATCAGTTGGGTATGCATACTACCAAAAGAAGCCCTTTACCTGTACGCACGACGTAAATCCTTTGTATGTAAAAGGGATTGAGTTAAATCCTTATGTTGCTCTATTTTTATGTACCCTGATAGAAAAAGAACGATTCCGTTGGGCTTATGGCCGGAAATGGCGACCCATTCGTATGCCATCTTCTCTTATCAAACTGCCCGTAACTACTGATGGTACTCCGGACTGGAAATATATGGAGAAATATATAAAAGAAACCATCATTCCCAAGCTTCCTCGGAAAGCACAGAATATTTGGCTGAAAAAATACGAAACAGATTCTATCAATAACGACGATATTCAACTTAATACCGATGAATGGCACTGGTTTAAATGGAAAGATCTATTTGATATAAAAAAAGGAAAACGACTGACGAAGGAAGATATGATAGTTGGAGACATTCGTTACATTGGAGCAATCGATTCAAACAACGGATTATCTGCATTAATTGGGAATAATATGCATCTGCATAAAGGAAACACAATTTCTGTTTCTTATAATGGTTCTATTGGCTATGCATTCTATCAAGACCAAGAATTTTGGGCGACGGACGATGTTAATGTATTGTATCCCAAATTTACGCTAAATCAGTATATCGCATTATTTATATGCACATTGATTGAAAAGGAACAATACAGATTTTGTTATGGCAGAAAATGGGATTTGGAAATGATGAAAGACTCTCGTCTAAAATTGCCGGTAACAACGGCAGGAACTCCCGACTGGAAATTCATGGAAGATTATATAAAGTCTCTTCCATACTCAAAGAATATTTAGCACCTCATGCCACGAAAGAACAAATACCGCCATCAGGATAGGATTGCCATGCAGCATTACTGCTCGATATAATTGGTATTTATGGATGACATTTTAGGTTAAAGGTAGTAGAGATGGGGAGTAGTTGTTTGTTTTTTGAGGCCCTCGTTTTTTTGTCTGAAGTAAAACATATGTAAAACACGGTTCAACCATATCTCAACCATATATGTGACATGGTTGGAGCAGGGGTGTTGGGGATGGGTGTATTAGAGAGGAATCAAGGGTTGATTTTGGAGGGGGATATAATATTTTATGCGATAAATAATGATTATTGCAAAAAAATGTTGTATCTTTGCAAAATTGTTTTAATAGATATTTATTATAAAAAATATTGTTATGGATTTCAAACTCAATACTATAGAGGACGCGCTGGAGGATTTCAGGGAGGGGAAATTTGTGATTGTGGTGGACGATGAGGACAGGGAGAACGAGGGTGATTTTATAATGGCGGCGGAGAAGGTGACGCCTGAGGCGGTGAACTTTATGCTGAAGAACGGAAGGGGTGTGCTGTGTGCCCCGATCACCGAGGACCGTTGCCGTGAGCTGAACCTGGACATGCAGGTGCATGACAACACGTCGCTGCTTGGCACGCCGTTCACGGTGACGGTGGACCGTCTGGGCCAGGGTTGCACGACGGGTGTGAGCATGCACGACAGGGCTACGACCATCAGGGCGTTGGCTGACCCGGAGACCAAGGCGTCGGACCTGGGAAGGCCGGGACATGTGAACCCGCTGAGGGCAAGGAACGGCGGTGTGCTGGTGAGGGCCGGCCACACGGAGGCGTCGATAGACCTGGCGAGGCTGGCTGGATTGTATCCGGCAGCTGCGCTGATAGAGATCATCAACGACGACGGCACTATGGCGAGGATGCCGCAGCTGCAGGAGGTGGCGAAGAAATTCGGATTGAAGATTATCACAATAAAAGATTTGATAGCCTACAGGGTGGCGCACGAGACGCTGATTAGGAGAGAGGAAGAGGTGGGACTTCCGACGAAGTGGGGCGACTTCAGACTGCTGGCCTACACGCAGCTGGACAACGGTGCGACGCACATGGTGCTGAGGAAAGGAGAGTGGAAAGAGGGCGAGCCGGTGCTGGTGAGGGTGCATTCGAGCTGTGCTACGGGCGACATCTTCGGGTCGTGCAAGTGTGACTGCGGCGACCAGCTGCACAGGGCTATGGAGATGATAGAGGAGGAGGGTCGCGGCCTGGTGGTGTATATGAGCCAGGAGGGCCGGGGCATCGGACTGGTGAACAAGCTGAAGGCCTACCACCTGCAGGAGGAGGGGCTGGACACGGTGGACGCGAACCTGCAACTGGGTTTCAAGGCCGACGAGAGGGACTACGGCATCGGAGCTCAGATACTGAGAGATTTGGGAGTTACGAAGATGAGGCTCATCACTAACAACCCGGTGAAGAGGAGCGGTCTGGAGGGCTACGGCCTGGAGATAGTGGAGACGGTGCCGATAGTGATAGAGCCGAACAAGTTCAACGAGAGGTATCTGAAGACAAAGCAGGAGAGGATGGGGCACGATTTGCACCTGGATTAGGTGATGGAGACAAAAAAACTTTAGGTGCTAAACGGTTGAAAGAGCATTAATTAGATTTATATATAAAAAGTTTTTTTGTCAGATATAAAAATTATTAGTAATTTTGCACGAATTATTGTAACGAAGTATGGCAGAACTGGAGGACATGGAAAGGGCGCTGAAAGAGGTGGGCGAGAAGGTAGGACGTCTGGTGGAGGAGAATGCCCGTCTGAGAAGGGAGAGAGCGGAATGGACGGCGAAGCTGGCGGAGTTGCAGAAGAAAATAGAAGATAAAAACATAATAATAAACAAATTAGAACAAGAAAAAGGAATAATTAATCAAGGTAATGCGCAGACAGGAGGAGAGGGGACAGCAGAGATGAAGAGGCGTATAGACCAACTCATAAAAGAGATAGAGAAGAGTTTGGCAATATTGGCAAAGGTAGATTGAAGGCAATGGAACAAGACACAGGACAGACCACGGTTACGATATTGGGACGCAGCTACCGGTTGAAGATAGCTGAGGAAGACCGTAAGTATTTGTGTGAGGCGGCAGAGCGGATAGAGCAGCAGGCGCGCCAGTACGGCAAGCGCTATGCCTATCACGACAATCAGGATTTGCTGGCGATGGTGGTGTTGTCGAAACTCACTCAGTTTTATAAGGCTCAAGAATTGTTGGAGGGGCAGGAGAGGCGGATGAAGGAAGAGCTGAGCCGGATAGACGGGCTGCTGGCAGCGGCGTTGGAGCAGCCGGAGAGGAAGGAGGAAGACCAATGAGAAGAGGGTCAAGATATGAGTTGGCGAAAAGGAGAAATACTGCATCGAACCTGAAACAGTTTGTAAACTCAACAGTATTTACAGACCGAGTAAGCTCAGGGGTGGGTAGATTGTATAATTGAGACACCCGGCACTCAAATCCTATCAGAATTGGGGTTTCAAAACTCTTGGAGGGTTCGGATGCAGTTTTTTTGAAAGAGAGGGATGCTGAGAGAAGAAAGGCCTGGAAAGCGCAGAGCCACAAAAAAGTAAAATCACTATGAGTACTACATTAATTTGGATAATCGGAATTGTAGCCGGATTGGTCGTAGGCGGCGGCGTAGCCGTGTGGCTGGCGACTTCGGTGATGAGAAAGAGACTTCTGGCAAAGAGCGAGCAGGTGCTGAAAGACGCCGAGGAGAAGGGCGAGATGATGAAGAAAGAGAAGGCGTTGCAGGCCAAAGAGAAATTCCTGCAGCTGAAAGCCGAGCACGAGAAACAGTGCAACGAGAGAAACAACAAGATACAGCAGGCCGAGCAGAAACTGAAACAGAGAGAGCAGGTGCTGACGCAGAAAGTTGACGAGTTGCAGAAGAAGAGCAACGAGCTGAAAGGGGTGAGCGAGAACCTGAACAACCAGATAGCGGTGCTGAACAGGAGACAGGAAGAGGTGGAGAAGGTGTACAGGCAGAGCGTGGAGAAGCTGGAGCACATAGCCGGCATGAGCGCCGAAGACGCCAAGAGCCAGCTGATAGAGATGATGAAAGACGAGGCGAGAGCCGAAGCGTCGAACAGCATCATCGACATCGTGGAAGAGGCCAAGATGACCGCCAACGAGCAGGCCAAGAAAATCGTGATACAGTCGATACAGAGGACCGCGACGGAGAACGCCATTGAGAACACCGTGAGCGTCTTCAACCTGGAGAACGAAGAGGTGAAAGGCCGCATCATAGGCCGTGAGGGAAGAAACATCAGGACCTTTGAGAGCCTGACGGGAGTGGAGGTGATCATCGACGACTCGCCCGACGCCATCATCCTGTCGGGATTCGACCCGGTGAGAAGAGAGATAGCCCGTCTGTCGCTGCACAAGCTGGTCACCGACGGACGTATCCACCCCGCACGCATCGAGGAGGTGGTGAGCAAGACGAGAAGACAGATAGAGCAGGAAATCAATGAGGTGGGCAAGAGGACTTGCATAGACCTCGGAATCCTGAACATGAACCACGAGCTTATGAGGATGGTGGGAAGGATGAAATACCGTTCGTCCTACGGACAGAACCTGCTTCAGCACTCGAGGGAGGTCGCTAACCTGGCCGCCACTATGGCGTCGGAGTTGGGACTGAACCCGAAGCTCGCCAAGAGAGCCGGACTGCTGCACGACATAGGCAAGGTTCCCGAGAACGAGCCTGAGCTGCCGCACGCAATACTGGGTATGAAGCTGGCGGAGAAGTACAAAGAGAATCCCGACGTGTGCAACGCCATAGGAGCGCACCATGACGAGATGGAGATGACCAGCCTGATAGCGCCCATCATACAGGTGTGCGACGCTATCAGCGGAGCAAGGCCGGGAGCCCGCCGCGAGGTGGTGGAGGCCTATATCAACAGGCTGAACAAGCTGGAGCAGATGGCTATGACCTATCCCGGAGTGGTGAAGACCTACGCCATACAGGCCGGTAGGGAGCTGCGCGTGATAGTGGGAGCCGACAAACTGAACGACGCCGAGGCCACGAAGCTGAGCTACGACCTGTCGAAACAGATACAGAGCGAGATGACCTATCCCGGACAGATAAAGGTGACGGTAATCCGCGAAACAAGAGCCATCAACTACGCTAAATAACGATGCTGGAAATACTCGCAATATACTGGAATGTGGATCCGATAATGTTCCATATCGGTGGCTTCGGGCTACGGTGGTACTCGTTCGGATTCTTGTTCGCCTTCGGAGTGGGCTATTGGCTGGTGTCGCGGATGTACAAGAAAGAGGGAGTGAGCACCAAGTATGCCGACGCCTTCCTGGTGTACATGTTTCTGGGAGTCCTCTTTGGCGCACGCTTGGGGCACTGCCTGTTCTACGAGCCCGACTATTACCTCACGGCAAAGCATTGGCACGAGATGATAATACCGATAAACGGGAAAGGAGAGTTCACCGGTTATATGGGTCTGGCGAGCCACGGAGCAGCGATAGGCGTGCTGATAGCGCTGTGGCTCTTCTACAAGATAAAACACATCAACGCTTGGTGGGCCATAGACAGGATGGTCATAGCGGTGGCGTTGGGCGGTGCCTTCATAAGACTCGGAAACCTTATGAACTCGGAGATTTGGGGCTACGAGACTTCGTTGCCGTGGGGATTCGTGTTTATGAGAGACCCCGAAGCCGGTATGGTGCCGAGGCATCCCAGCCAGCTCTATGAGTCGCTGTGCTACATAGTGATATTTGTGGTGAGCCTGCTGGTGTATAAGAAGAAGCAGGGGAAGCTGCACAACGGACGGTTGTTCGGCTGGTGGCTGATAGCGCTGTTCTCGGTGAGGATACTGATAGAGTTCACCAAGGCGCGCTCGGTGGATATGGGCGACCACTTCTACAGCTTCTTCAGTATGGGCCAGTGGCTGAGCGTGCCGCTGATACTGCTGGGAGCCACGCTGGTGGTGCTCTCGCACAAAGGGGTGCTGCACGAGGGAATATACGTGAAAGGCTACGAGCACAAGATAATCAAAGACAAAAAGAAGCAATAAAAAAGCAAAGATATGAAGAGACTTATTTTGGTACGCCACGGCGAAAGCGAATGGAACAAGCTGAACCTTTTTACAGGTTGGACCGATGTGGATTTGAGCGAGGCTGGAGTGAAAGAGGCCTACGAGGCAGGTAAGCTGCTGAAGAAAGAGGGCTTCAAACCCCAGATGTGCTACACGTCGTATCTGAAGAGGGCGGTGAAGACTCTGAATGAGATTCTTGACGCCATGGATATGGACTACCTGCCGGTGGAGAAGAGCTGGAGACTGAACGAGAAGAGCTACGGCGCAATACAAGGCCTGAACAAGGCCGACACCGCGGCCAAGTACGGCGACGAGCAGGTGCTGTTGTGGCGTAGGAGTTTCGATGTGCAGCCGCCGGCACTGGACATGCACGACGAGAGGAGTCCGAGGATGGACGCGCGTTATGCCGAGTTGAGCGACGAGGAGATACCGCTGACCGAGTCGCTGAAAGACACCATCGCACGCCTGCTGCCTTATTATAACGGCACGATAATGAAATCGCTGGAGAAGTATGACGAGGTGATGGTGGTGGCCCACGGCAACAGCCTGCGCGGCATAGTGAAAGAGCTGAAAGGGATGACCAACGAAGAGATAATAAAGTTCAACATACCTACTGCAACACCGTATATTTTTGAGTTCAATAATGAGAAAAAACTCGAAAAAGATTACTTTTTAGGAGACCCGGAAGAGATAGCAGCAAAAATGCAAAGTGTTGCAAATCAGGCGAAAAAGAAATAATTTGAAAATAAATTTGCACAGAATAAAAAAAGTTAGTACTTTTGCACCCGATTTCGAGAACAGGAGAGAAGTCCTGAAGTAAGGAATCGGACAGCTACGGAGAGGTGGGTGAGTGGCTGAAACCAACAGTTTGCTAAACTGTCGTACTCGATTAGGGTACCGGGGGTTCGAATCCCCCCTTCTCCGCGAAAGAAAAGAGGTCCTTACAATAGAGCAAGGGCCTCCTCTTTTTGAGGGTCGGGAGATCCGAAGAAAGAGAACCGGGATATAGTACAGTTGGTTAGTATGCATGCTTTGGGAGCATGAGGTCGCCCGTTCGAGTCGGGCTATCCCGACCAGAGAGGAGAGAAAGGATAACCCGAGGAGGGAGGAATGGACGGGTTATTCAGGGGTCTCTCCTCACGAAGGTTCCGTAGCTCAGCTGGATAGAGCAACTGCCTTCTAAGCAGTAGGTCCTGCGTTCGAATCGCAGCGGAATCACAAAGCCAGGCAATTATTGTTTGGCTTTTATAGTTTAACCAATGAAAGCCTTGTTTTCTACAATATTATTACTGACCGGTATCTTTGCGGGAAGCTATAGTGTGGTGGCGCAGGAAGTTGGCGATATGCTCAGTAATGGGAAACAGGCTGTGACGGAGAATCCGATGAGTTGGGAGTTTTCGGGGGTGGGCTATATGGGAGTGGCGGCGATACCGATACCATATCCGTCGGTGCAGGTGTCGCTGGGAGTGATGAAGAACGAGAAGTATTTCCTCGGAGCAGGCGTTGGGACGTTCTGTATGATGGCCAGGTATCATGATGCAGATCCTGAGAATAAAGGTATGTGGGTGTTGCCGGTCCCGATGGTGTATGGGCAGGTGGATCTCTATATGAAGCGGCTGAAGCATAGCACGCCATATTTTACGATAGCTGTAGGCGGCACTTATTTTTTCAAAGCGGGCTATTGTAAGTTGGGGTTCGGATGGGACTGCCGGTCGTTTGTGTGGGAGTTGGCGTTTACTCCCGCCAGTTTTTCCTTTGCTTTTGTGCCGGGGGCGTCGTTCAGTTTCGGCTACCGTTTCTATACGGCGAAGCATTACGGACGGAAAAATTTGGAGAAAAAACAGGAATAGGGAATAAGGTGTGAGAATCAGCGGGATAGGGGAGAGTGTGATGAGGATTTACGATTTATTAAGTTATTTTTTTAGTGGAAATTTGCGTGATTAATAAAAAAGTTGTATTTTTGTATCGTCGTAGTAAGACCTAAAAAAGGCTTTCACGGCGTGGAAACGATTAGGAAACAATAAAATACACCAAATTATCGGGGTTATGAAAAAGGCAATAAAGATAACGATGGCGGTTCTGATGGTAGCGGGATTGGTTGTAGTATGCGGAACGACGAGCTCGTGCAAGCAAAGCCAGGGCGAGGTGATGTACAAGAGCCATTATGAGAACACCAAGACGGTGAACAAACATTACAGGGTAAAGGGTACGAACGAGAGAAACAGCCAGACGTACCGTAGCTATTAATGTTTGGAAAGCCAGGAGTTAGCAGGTGTGGCAGACGAAGTCTGTTGCTCCTGCTATTGTTGTTTTCTATGGTGAGGGTGAGCGGACAAGGCGAGTTTGTGTTGAGTGGGGAGTGTGGCAAGCGGATGGGGAAGGTGGTGACGCTGAAGATCTATGACGGCGACTCTACGGCACGTGTGCTGTACGGCAAGGTGAAGGGGGGCGTGTTCTCGATAAAAGGGACGCTGAAGAGGACTGCGCCGGCGGTGTTGCGTTTCGGGAACGGGCAGGAGCTGGAGTTGGTGATGGAGGCAGGGGAGCTGACGGTGGCAGTGGATGGGGAGTCGGTGGCACGGTCGAAGGTGAACGGCTCTCGGAGCAACAGCCGTTACCGTTATGCCATGCAGCAGATAGGCGAGGGCAAGAGCGTGGGAGAGTTTGTGGGAGAGAATGCCGATTGGGAGATTACTCCTTATGTGGTTTACCGAAGTATGGGTGCTCTGACTGCCGAGGAGGTGGAGGAACTTATGGGGAAGATAGACAGCGGTGCGAGGAGTTGTTACCATTATTGGGCGATAGGGAAGAAGTTGGCTGAGATGGCCGCGGTGACCGAGGGGAGCGTGATGCCGGACTTTGAATATATGACAGATAAAAAGAAGAAAGTGCATTATAGAGACAGCGTGTGGAAGGGATGTCCGACGGTGCTGCTGGTGGGAGCCACGTGGTGCGGGAAATGCAAGGAGGTGGAGAGTGAGGCGAGGAAGCAATGTGGCGAAGAGGCGCGGCTGGTGGCGGTGGAGATGGACCGGGACCCGAAAGGCTGGGATGCGGATTTTATGAAGGTGCTGGGAGTGGAGAAACTGCCCTATCTGATGGTAGTGGATAGGGAAGGGAAGATATATGCAAGAGATGTGAGGGTGTGGGAGCTGGGTCGCCTGCTGTCGGCAGAGCGTAGAGAGAAGGAGAAAAGATAAGAAGTGAGCTTCTGTAGAGGGAGTTTGTCAGAAAGAATAGGAGTAGTCGGCGCCAAGCCAACCCATAAAGCCTTTCTCGAAGGCGAAAGACTTGAGTTTAGTGCCTTTGGCATTGGCGTCTATGGTCTTATCCCGGTAGTAGTCGCCCATAAAGTAGAAGGTGAGGGTGTTGCGTTTGTTTATGTTCCAGTCGATGCCGACGGAGCCGCGTAGGCGGTTGACGTAAGAGCCGTCGTATCCCGAGAGGAACCAGCCCGCTTCTCCTTTTGAGTTGCCCGCGGCAGTGAAGTAGGCCCCGAGGTCGCTGTCGTAGAAGGCCGAGACCACAGGAGCGTTGAAAGTGTTGCGTATCTCGAAATAGGCATAGGGCTCCACCTTGCGGAAACCTTTGTACTTGACCGTCAGACGGCTCTTGAGCTCTACGAGGTTGGTAGTGTTCTGGAAGGGATTGAACGAGCCGGCGCGGTGGGTGAGTTGGACTCGCTCTTTGACAGAGAGTCGCCAGTCGCCAAAGCGTACAGAACCTATAAGGTCGAGGAAGAAGCGGTGGCGCGAGCCTTTGAAGCGGGAAGAGTCGGAGTCGAAGGGGTTGATAAGAGAATAGCCCGTGCCGATGCGGAAATAGTCGTTGACCTTATAGGAGAGGTTGAGGGTGGTGTGGAATCGGTTGAAGGCGGTGAAGTTGTTGTCGAAGCGCAGCTCCTCGCCGAGCGAGATGTGCAGGCCTTTGACGATTTTTTTGTCGAGTTCGAACGACAGGCGTCCGCCGACCTCGGGGTCGAGGGTAGCCTCGGTCTGTGCAAGCGAGTATAGCGGTAGCAGAGCGATGGCGAGATGTATAAAGAAATATTTTTTCATAGTAAAAGGTATAGAGAGAATAATAGCAGGTTAGTGGTTGCCTGGTCCGCCGCCGGGATTGCCGCCGCCGCCCGATTCGCCGGAGTAGGAACTGAGCGAGACGGATGAACCGCCCGAGTAGGAACCTACGATGATTGCGCCGTTGCAGTAGGGAGTGCCGCCGTTGGCCGTGACGCCCGAGAAGAGTGACGGGGTGGAAGAGCCGGAGACCACGAGAGGAGTGCCGGCCGAAGAGGGAGTGGTGAAGATGTAACTGGAAGAACCTACGGTGAGGGCGTAAGTGGTGTTTTGGGACCACGAGGAAGCTTGGTAGCACGACTGCGAGAGCGAGGCTCCTCTTTCGAGGCCGCCGATGGCGATGAGGGTGCCGCCTTGCACATAGAGCGAGAATCCTCCTTCGGTGTTGGCGTCGATAGCCACTTCGGGTGTAGTGGCGCTGTAGGCATAGACCACACCTCCTTTGATGTAGCAGTTGCCGTTGGCGTCGAGTCCGTCGTTGGCGGGAGAGTGGGCACAGACATATCCACCGGAGATGGTCATGGTGGAACCTGAGTTTATGGCGTCGTCGGCAGCGGAATAGCTATATACCTGGCCTCCTGAGATGGTCATCTCTCCTTTACACTCGATGCCTTCGTGGGATGAGCAGGAGACGGTGATGGAGCCGCCTGCAATGGTAAGGTTGCCGTCGAACTTTATAGCTTTGGAGGACACGCTGTTGTCGCTGTCGGCTTTGTGGCCTGGACCGCCGCTAGGGCCACCACCGGGATTGTTGCCGCTGCTGGAAGAGCCGTAGTTGGCACCTGTGGTGGTGACGGTGACTGTGCCGCCATAGAAGTAGGCGTCGGCGTCGCCGCTGATGCCTTTGCCGCCGGTGCCGGAATTGGTAATGGTGACTGTGCCGCCGTTCATCACGAAGTTGCTGCCTGCCTTGATGCCGGCAGTTCCAGAATACGTGTTGTCGGAATTGAGGGCGACAGAGCCGGTGACTGAGACGGAGAGTGTGCCGCCGTCGATGCGTACCAGACCTTCGGAGGTGAGTCCTTTCTTGGTGTTGGCCGAGGATGAGGCGACTATGGAGCCGGAGTTTACAAGGATGTAGTCTTTTCCGCGAAGGGCGTGGCCGGCCGAGGAGTTGGCTGTTAGGGACGGCGATTCATAGAAGAAGAGGTAGTCGTCGGAGGCTATGGCCGAGCTGCCCGAGGCAGAGACGGTGAGCGAGCCGCTGCCGAGGAAGATGAGAGCCCCTTCTGAGAAGAGGGCGGCTTTCTCGTCCTCGCCCGAGGGGGTGGAGGTGTAGGACGTGCCGTCGGAGATGGTGTTGGATGTGGAAGTGAGGATGACGAAGGTGTTGGCGCCGGAGGATGGTGATGCCTGCGGCCCCTGGATGTTGATGGCGGCGCCGGAGGGGTTGGAAAGGTTGAGTCCTTCGAGGAAGAGGGATTGGTCGGCACCGCTATAGATTTTGAGGAATCCGTTGGAGGAGGAGCCGGAGAGGTGATAGTTGATTTTTGTGGCCGTGTTGTTGACGATGGTCACGGCCGCCGCAGAGCGTGAGATGGCGAGGTTGGAGGTGTCGCCCGTGATGGAGACTGAGGAGGAGGCGAAGACGATATAGACGTCGGTGGTGAAGTCGGCGGCATTGTAGGTCTCGCCCACTGCGGCGCTGATGTCTGAGATGGAGTCTTTGCCGCAGGAGGCGAGAAGTCCAAGCGCAACGAGGAACGGGAGGAGGCGATGCGTTTTCATAGTATATTGTTGTTAAGGATCTGCAGTGGCTGTATTACAATGATGCCGCTGCCGCCACGAAGGCCACGATTGGGACGCAGAGGAGCGCGAAGGCTATGCTGCAGATGACGAGGATTCCGTAGAAACGCCAGAATTTCTTGGTGGCGGTGAGGTAGTCGAGTGCGCTGTGGTCGGTAAGGTTCTCCGAGGCTTCGCGTGCGCTCTTGGAAGCACGGAAAAGGTAGATGGTATAAGGAATATAGAGGCCGCCGAAGATGAGGTAAACCAAGGCGTAAATCCAGATGATGGCGATGGGAGAAACCGACGGGTATTGGTCGGCGAAAGCCGAGGCGATGGCTTCGGCGATTTCACCGCTGGCTATGGACAGTACTATGCCGCAGATGAAGCAGCACACGCCGACTAAAAGCATAAAGATGACTCCTATGAGCTGGAGTATGGCGAAAAATGTGGTCCAACGGCCGATGGAACGTAGCTGGTTGGAGGCCTCTCCCTTGAGGAAAAAATTGTTGTCTTCCATAATTGTCTTTTTTTGGGTTAATATTATATTTATATGTGATGTGTTAAACGCAGTAAGGGGGCAAATTATTACACGGTCCCTAAATTTTTTTCGAGACTGCAAAGATACGAAGATTTTTTATATTGGAACAAAAAAAAGTAAAAATTGTTGTATATGAAATAATTTTTGTATATTTGCAGATTGGTTTATTAGGCAATAAATAAAGTATTAACAATATAAAAAATTAAAAACAAGATGATTACAAAACTTGACGATTTGCTGGAACTGGTGAAGACCAAAGGCAAAAAAAGGCTGATTGCGGCATACGCAAATGATTCTCACACTATAGGTGCTGTAAGCATGGCCATAGACCGTGGTATCGTGGATGGCACACTGGTCGGAGACATCGAGACCATCAAGAAGGTGTGTGCCGAGGAAGGTATCGACGTAAACAAGTTCGAGCTGGTGCAGGAAGCCGACGAGACCAAGGCCGGCGTGAAAGCCGTGGAGCTGGTCAACGAAGGCGGCACCGACGGCAAGTTCCTGATGAAGGGTCTGTTGAGCACCGACAAATATATGCGCGCCATCCTGAACAAGGAAAAGGGCCTCATGCCTGGCAAGAAGACCGACATGCTGACTCACATGGCTGTGTTTCAGGTGCCGGCTTATCATAAGCTGCTGGTTTGCTCTGACGTGGCCATCGTGCCTGCTCCCGACATGAAGCAGAAACAGGCCATCCTGGGATATCTGATCCAGACCGCCAAGAGCCTCGAAATCGCCAAGCCGAAGGTCGCCGTGTTGGCTGCTACCGAGCAGGTTTCGACTGGCATGCCCGCCTGTGTCGAGGCTGCCATCATCAGCAAGATGGGTGAGAGAGGCCAGATCAAGGGTGCCGTGATCGACGGACCTCTGGCTCTCGACGTGGCCATCGACAAGGAGAGCGCCCAGACCAAGAAGGTGGGCGGCGAGGTGGCCGGCGATGCCGACTGCATCCTCTTCCCCAACATCGAGAGCGGCAACGTGTTCTACAAGACCTGCACCAAGTTCGGCGGCGCCGAGTTGGCTTGCATGGTCGTGGGTGCCAAGGTGCCGTGCGTGCTGACCAGCCGTGGCGACAGCATCACCACCAAGCTCTACAGCATCGCCCTCGCTGCTCTGAACGCAAAATAGTATTCATCACTTGATAGTAAAGTAAGCGGTCGGCTGGCATTGTCGGCTGACCGCTTTTTTTTTAATAGGAATTAAATATGGACAAATTTATCGAAGGACTGGAGAAGGTGGCGATCACCGTGTGCGACAGGGAAGGCAACATTTTGGACATGAACCAGGCGTCGGCCAACGTGAACAGCCACGGGCAGAAGATCGTCGGCAACAACCTCTTCGGCTGCCATCCCGAACGTGCGGCAGCGATTCTGCGTGACCTGCTGGAGAACCATAAGACTAACGTCTATACGGTGGAGAAGAACGGCATCAAGAAGCTGATCTACCAGGTGCCGTGGTATGACAACGGCGAGTTCGGCGGCCTTATGGAGATTTCGCTGCCTATACCTTACGAGATGCCAAACTACGTAAGACAGCCTAAAGAAAGCTAAAGTTCGCGCTCTTGGAGGTCTCACTTAGGAAAAATAGGGAAAATCTCAGGGTTTTTCCTGAAAAAAAAGTTGTAGTTTTGCAAGGTGAATAAAAGCAGATTTACTGCAACAAAAAAGCAAAGATAGATGATAAACAGAAAGTTACAGGCAATAATCGCAGTGTTGGCAGCCGCCAATGTGGTGCTGGCACAAGGCAAGGTAACCGGTAGGGTGGTGGAGAATAGCGGTGCGGCGGTGGAGTATGCGACGGTGGCATTGCTGAAGATGAGCGACTCGTCGATGGTGGCGGGCAATATGACCCAGGAGGGTGGAAACTTTACGGTGACGCAGGTACCTTACGGCACATACATCCTAAGGGTAAATATGATGGGATTCAAACCCTATTACCATCCCCAGCATGTCACGGTGAGCCAGAATAGGCCAGTAGTGAGTGTGGGTAAGATATTGCTGACCCCGACGGCGACGATGCTGAAGGCCGCCGAGGTCACGGCAGAGCGGTCTATGATGGAATACCAACTGGACAAGAGGGTGATCAACGTGGACAAGAACATAGTGACTGGAGGTGGTACGGCAACTGACGTGCTGGACAATGTGCCGAGTGTGTCGGTCGATAACGACGGCGAGGTGACCCTCCGTGGCTCGTCGAACGTGAAGGTTCTCATCAACGGCCGCCCCTACGAGCTGATGGGAAGCGAGTTGGATGTCCTTCTGGAGCAGATCCCGGCGAGCTCTATAGAAAATGTGGAAGTAATCACCAACCCTTCGGCAAAATATGACCCCGAAGGCATGTCGGGCATCATAAACATAAAACTCAAAGACCAGACCAGCGGCTCGCTGGGCCTGAGCGGCACGGTGAACGTGAACGTGGGAGCTCCACTGCCATTCCAGATTCCCAATCTCGAGGGCTTCAACACGGGCAATGCCGGCGACCCCGACTACACCAAGTTCATACCCACCGCCATGGGTACCGTCAACCTCACCTACGCCACCGAGAAATGGAACGTCTTCTTCAACGCCGACGGTGGCATGCGCGGACGAGGCAACCGCTCCACCACTCACCTGCAGCGGTTCGATAACGGTACCATGGCCTCGTTCGACACCCTCCTCGAATACAACCGGCACAACAACATGATGAGCAGCGCCAAGATAGGTGGCGAGTACTATTTCACGCCTCGCACCTCGCTGCTGCTCTCCTACCAGATTAACGGCGGAAAACGCACCAGAATGAGCTATATCGACGCTACCGACTACCTCTACAACGGCCTCTACAACTACCGCCAGACCGACACCAACAACACCAACCGTCTGAACCAGACCGCCTACCTCCTTTTCCTCCACAAGTTTGGAAAAGACCAGCAACTCAGCATTGACCTCACCTACACCCACCGTCACGGCACGGGCGGCGGCGACCAACGTCAGTTCTACGACATAGACTCCATTAACCTCGACAACTACTATTGGCGCATTACCGACAACCAGCGCGGTGGCAACTCTCTCAATGCCAAGGTGGACTATACCCATCCTTTCGCCGACCGCTTCAAACTCGAGGTCGGCTACGAGGGCTTTGTCAGCCGCTCGACGCTGAAGTCCTACTACTATATGAACACCTACGACAGCACCGGCGCTTTGAACCGCGAACTCGACAGCCGTTCGTCGGTAGAGGAGGACTACAACCAGCAGATCCACGCCATCTACGCCACCTTCGGAGGTAAGATAGTGGGCAACCTCACCGGCCAGGTGGGACTCCGCGGTGAATACTCCATCATCGGTGGCAAGGACCATATGCACTCCCATACCGTGGTGGACAAGGACTACTGGCAGCTCTACCCAACCGTCCACCTCTCCTACAACATCACCGACAAGCAGAGTATCCAGCTCAGCTACAGCAAGCGCGTACGACGCCCAAGGATGCAGTCGCTCGACGCCTACATCAACATTCGCCAGGGCCGTGAGATGAGTTTCGGAAACCCCAACCTCGACCCCGAATACACACACGCCATCGAGCTCTCCTACAACGTGGGTTTTAAGCAGACCAACATCTTCACCTCCGCCTACTTCCGCCAGACCAACAACAAGATGACCATGTATGGCTTCGTATGGGATTCCAACACCGTCAGCCAATATGCCGACTGGATGATCTACAACCCCGACTACGACGGCTACTGGGCCTCCACATGGCAGAATCTCAATAAGGGCATCAACTATGGCCTCGAGTTCATCCTCGACCAGCAGATACTGAAATGGTGGAAAGTCAACCTCAGTGTCAACCTCTACGGCGAATACATCGAAGCACCCGAAAAATTCGCTCTCGAGTCGCAGAACTCCCTGCGCGTAAGCGGCAAGCTCAGTTCCTTCATGAACCTCCCCAAGGATTGGGCTATACAGCTCTCCGGACAGTTCCGGCCCGGCTTTACCGACCTCCAGACCACCATGAAGAGCTCCTTCTGGTTTGACCTTGCCGTCAAGAAAGACGTCCTCAAAAAACAAGGCACCGTCAACCTCCGCGTAAGCGACGTCTTCTGCACCGGCGGTTTCGGCCACGACACCCACAACGACCAGCTGCGCCGCTACTTCCGCGGCAACCGCATAGCCCCCACTATCACTCTCGGCTTCACCTACAAGATCAACAACGGCCTCAAACAGGAGAAGAAAGCCGAGCAACGCACCGACGACGACAACTACAACGTAGAGTAGCCCTATGCTCGAGCCTCCACACACCCGCCAGACACCTGCCGGAACCGAAGTCCTCGACATAGTCCGCCGCCGTTGGGTGGCGCTCACTCCCGAGGAGTGGGTCCGCCAGACTCTCATCCACCACCTCCATCACGACAAACTCTACCCGCTCGAACTGATGCAGGTCGAAGGCTCCATCTCTGTCAACAACATGAGCCGCCGCTGCGACATCGTCATCTATAACCCACAGATGAAACCGCTCATCATCGTCGAGTGCAAGCGCCCCAACGTCCCCATCAACCAGCAGGTCGCCGACCAGGCTTCGCGCTACAACACAGCCCTCCACGTCCCCTATCTCCTCCTCACCAACGGCCGTCAGACTCTCCTCCTGCGGGTCGACGCCGCCTCCGCCAGCCTCCAGGCGCTACCCGCAATACCCTCATGGCCTGAACTCCTGGAGTCCTAACACATAGACTCTATTCCCAACTTAAACCGGTCATGTCCCAAAAGAGATTTCATTGACGTCCTCATACATAAGTACGATGATGGGTGATTCTAAATCGCATTTTTTTGGAGCAAAACGGGGAATTTTAGGATTTTTTAACCTTTTTGTTATTGGTGGTCAGTGGATAGTAATTTGATCTTGTTTTTTTGAATGGGGTCCATGGCACACATATTGCACTCACATAGCACACACATAGTAGGCATATTCGGGAATTCTCATAGTTTTGTCTTACTGGGGAGTACTTTTATTCTACTTGGGCTTGGTTGAGATTCGTGGCTGTGGATTGGGACGGTGTGATAGATTTCATAGAATATATGGAGTCGATAGAGGCTATAAAATTGACTGGGAGCAGAGGTCAATGCTGTTGTTGAAAAATATTTTTTACTGCTCGTATTTATTTGTATTCCAAATCATTAAAGAGAAGAGTTGTATTCTTTGGGACGTAAAAGTGCGATTTAGAATGAGGGTCTTTCGTACTTATATATGAGAGGCGACTTGAGCGAGAGTTCTTTGACACGACTGAATAAAATTAGACAAATAAGTGATATGTAGAATATTATTTGTATATTTGCAGAATATTAGTTTGTGCGAAAACAGTGTCAATTGCCTGAGAGGCAACAGATTGGGTGTTTATCGGACAGATATTTGTACGCAATATATGACAAAAATGACTGATATGAAGAGATATATGTGGCTGTGGGTGGCTGTGCTGGTGTGCGGACTGCTGTGCGGCTGCGACCCAAAGGAGGACCCGGTGGAGCCTGACGACTCGATCCCCAGCTGGGATGACGACGAGGAGTATGACGAGCCGGTGACGGTGAGCAACGGACTGTTCTCGGTGTCGGAGAGTCGCCAGGTGTACTTCTCGGCCGGGAACCTGCAGTACAAGGCGTCCTCTGGCACATGGAGGATTGCACCGAAGCAATATGAATGCATTGGTGACGACAATGCGAGAATCGGAGCGTCGTATGACGGATGGATAGACCTCTTCGGGTGGGGCACGAGCGGATGGAGCAGCGGAGCCAACGCCTACCAGCCCTACGCGACGAACAATATGGCGACGGACTACACTCCCGGCGGCAATGCGTCGAACAACCTGACCGGCAGCTATGCCAACAGCGACTGGGGAGTGTTCAACATAGTGTCGAATCTCTCGCCTACCAGCGGCTGGCGGACCCTTACGCAACCCGAATGGGGCTACCTGCTGGGGAGTGCCGGGAAGAGGTTCAACAAGTGGGGAGCCGCGACGGTTGACAGCCGGTACAGAGGTATAGTGATACTGCCCGACGACTGGACACAGCCTTCGAAGGTAAACTTCACGGCAGGAAACGGGCAGGAGTACAACACCAATATGTACACGCTGAAGCAGTGGGAGCGAATGGAGAGTGCGGGAGCCAAGTTCCTGCCTGCAGCAGGCTACAGGGTAGGAACGTCGGTATATGGTGTAGGGACCTACGGATACTACTGGTCGGCAAGCGCGAAGGATGAGAACTATGCCTTCGGCATGAACTTCTATGCCACCTATCTGACGGGGCAGTACCCGCTGTACAGAGACTACGGGCGGTCGGTGAGGCTGGTGCGAGACAAGTAGTGCCAAGGAGGGAGGATGTTCGACAATAGAGACAGCATAGATTTTCGCAACAGCGAAATTCCCAAGATATTTCGCAGCCTATTCATCCCTACCCTGCTAGGGATGATGTTCAACGTGGCGTTCACTTTGACCGACGGCATCTTCGTGGGGCACGGAGTAGGACCCGAGGGCTTGGCGTGCGTGAACCTGGTGGCTCCGATAATGATGGTGGTCACGGGACTGGGGATGCTTTTCGGGATAGGAGGCAGCGTGGTGGCCGCCATACACCTGGGCAAAGGGAACGAAAAAGCTGCAAGAATCAACGTCACACAGGCCTTCGGGTGCTCGATCGCAGTGGCGGTGCTTATGGGTACGGTCTTTTACTGCTTCCCCGACGACATGCTGAAATTGCTTGGAGTTTCCGGGAACCTGATGCCGCTGGCGAAAGAATACTATATGTGGTTCATCCCCACCTGCCTGTTCCTGATGTTCCAGCTGGTGGGAGAGTTTATGATAAGGCTCGACGGATCGCCACGCTATGCGATGTATGCGAACATAATACCCGCCGTGGTGAACATCGTGCTGGACTATGTGTTCATAATCCCGATGCAGATGGGGCTAAAGGGTGCGGCACTTGCCACCGACATAGGGACTGCCGTAGGCATGGCGATGGCATTCTACTATATGTTTTTCCGCTGCCGCACGCTGCGGTTCTACAGAGTCAAAGGTACCAAGACCAGTGTGAGACTCACCGTGCGCAACGTGGCATATATGGCGAAACTGGGGTTCTCGGCCTTCATCGGAGAGATAGCCATCTCGGTAATGATGCTCACCGGCAATCTGGTGTTCGGCCGCTACCTCGGCGACGAAGGGATAGCCGCCTACAGTGTGATCTGCTATATTTTCCCTTTGGTTTACATGATATATTGTGCCGTGGCGCAGTCGGCGCAGCCAATCATAAGTTACAACCACGGAGCCGAACAGCCCGAACGGTCGCGCAAGACATTTGTACACAGCGTGAGCATAAGCCTGGCCTTTGGTGCGGCGATGACGCTGGTGTCGCTGTTTCTGGCCCCGGCGGTGGTCTCAGTCTTTATCGGCAGAGCCTCATCGGCAGCACAGCTGGCGTCCGGAGGACTGCCGCTCTACTCGCTCGGCTTTGTCTTCGTGGCATTCAACGTGTCGGCGATAGGATACTACCAAAGCACAGAGCAGGCGACCTGGGCGACAGTGCTGATGGTGCTGAGGGGCATAGTGCTGTTAGTGGCGGCATTCCTGTTGCTTCCCCTGGCGTTCGGGCAATATGGACTATGGCTGGCAGTGCCGGTAGCCGAGGCAATCACGACGTTGGTCATTGCTGTACGCTACATTTTCAGCAGGAGATAGCTGCAAGATTTTGCCACTTATAAAAAAATGTGTATCTTTGCAAACGAAAATAGACGGAACGGAAATAGATATATAGATAATTACCAATATGTTAGATAAACTTGAAGCGATATACAGCCGTTATAAAGAGATAGAGCAGCAGATGAATGACCCCGACATCACGTCGGACATGAAGCGCTACGTAAAAATCAGTAAGGACTACAAAGACTTGCAACCTGTGGTGAAGGCCTATCACGACTACAAGTCTTTGCTCGACACCATTGCCGAGTGCAAGGACCTGTTGGAAAACGAGAAAGACCCGGAACTTCGCGAGATGGCCAAAGAGGAACTCGTAGCCAGCCAGGAACGTCGCGAAACCATGGAAGACGAGATACGCATACTCCTCATCCCTGCCGACCCGACCGACTCGAAGAACGCCGTTGTGGAGATACGTGGCGGTACGGGAGGAGACGAGGCCTGCATATTTGCGGGAGACCTTTTCCGCATGTACTCACGCTACTGTGAGAAGAAACACTGGAAAGTGGAGGTCACCGACTTCAACGAAGGCACTTCGGGCGGCTACAAAGACATCACCTTCACCGTTACGGGTGAAGGAGTCTATGGCCTGCTGAAATATGAGAGCGGCGTGCACAGAGTGCAGCGAGTGCCTGCCACCGAGACCCAGGGACGAATACACACTTCGGCCGCGGGCGTAGTGGTGCTGCCGGAGGCCGAAGAGTTTGACGTGGAGCTGAACATGAACGATGTGAGAATCGACACATTCTGTGCCAGCGGTCCTGGAGGCCAGTGCGTGAACACCACCTATTCGGCAGTCCGCCTGACCCATATACCCACCGGCATCGTCGTCTCGATGCAGGACCAGAAGAGCCAGATAAAGAACAAGGAGAAAGCCATCGCCATACTGCGTACCCGCCTCTACGAACGCGAGTACAACAAATACATGGAGGAGCTCTCCAGCAAGCGCAAGACCATGGTGGCCACCGGCGACCGCAGCGAGAAGGTGCGTACCTACAATTACCCCCAGAGCCGCGTGACCGACCACCGCATAGGCTGGAGTATGCACAACCTGCCTGCCTTTATGGATGGCGACATTGAGGACTGCATCGAAGCGTTGCAGCTGGCCGAGAATGCAGAGAAACTGAAAGAGGCTGTAGGATAAAATAAAGCAAGCCCACCAGCCGACTCCTAAAAGTCAAAGACATCTGCCCGTACAAAGTAGAAAATACGCAGGAATATGACACAGTATTATAAGAAGCCGATTTCTATTATTGCAGCCATGATTGCTGTGATGTTTCTTTGTGGATGCAAGGACAATATTAGGAGCATAGAACTGTTGAACCACCATGTAAACATGAATGTGGGAGACACCTATCAGCTGGCCTACATCGCAAACGGAGCAAACAAGACTCCAGAATTGACATGGACGAGCAGCGATCCCCACATAGTAACGGTTGACGAGGACGGCCTGTTGCTGGCGCTTGCAGCCGGGAGCGCTATGGTGACCGTGGAAGTGGACGGGCACAGCGACACGTGCTCGGTAGATGTTACGCCCGGCACCTCGCCATACGCATCGGATGTGAACATTACCAGTTATGGGGCAGTAAACTCACATTTCTCGGTAAGTCCGGGCGAGATGGTACAGTTTTCGAGGGGTAACCTGCAGTATCAGCCGAGCAGCGGACTGTGGCAATTTGCCGAGAACCAATTCCAATACATAGGACGCGACAACACCAACGCCTCAGCCTCGTACAATGGTTGGATAGACCTGTTCGGCTGGGGTACCAGTGGGTGGAACGGCGGCATCGCCGCATATGAGCCGTGGGCGACCTCGACAGATGACACCCAATACCAACTTGGAAATGCGACGGCCAACATCACCGAGACATACGCCTTGGGAGACTGGGGGCTGTACAACAGCATAGAGAACGGAGGCAGGCGACAAGCGATGTGGAGAACGCTGACACAAGAGGAGTGGGCATACCTGTTGACCACCGACACCAACAACCATAACAGATACGGGAAATGGGGCCTTGCCACAATAGCCGACATATACCGAGGCATAGTGATAGTGCCGGACACGTGGACCAAACCCACCGATGTGGACTATTCCCACGGTTCTGCCCACGGATACAGGACCAACCGCTACACCTATCAAGAATGGCTTTCGATGCAGGCATCGGGGGCGGTGTTCCTGCCTAACGCCGGACAACGAGAAGGCACGACCACTTCGGCATTGGGAGCAGACGGCTATTATTGGTCAAGCACAGCCGATGGGGCCACCGCAGCCTACGCGCTGTTCCTTGTGGGCGGCACAGTGAACGCCACAGCTAGCCGGGCCCGCCATTCGGGGTTGTCGGTAAGATTAGTGTCAAATTATTGATATAGCAGATATTTCTGCCGCATAACCTTGAACTCGCTGAGTGCAGGTTCCCAAGAAGCACGGATAGAATCCTCACTGACGCCCTCCTCGATCTGTTTTCGCAGGAGCCTGGTGCCGGCAAGTTTGTCGAAGAATCCGTTGGAGAGGAAGAAATCGTTGTGGCGACTATACCTATAAAGTTCGAAAAGCCATTTCAACTCAAATCGGTCGGGCGCTTTAACGCGACTGAGGTCTATGCCGTAACAAGTCTTGCCGTTGAATAACGGGTTGTCGCTTACCCCCGGGATAGTCTTGGGTTTGAACTCAAACGCAACCGCCGGCGGCATAAAATTGGGGCTGCCGACGATGCAGAACGGATGGTCAGTACCACGGCCGACACTGACATTGGTTCCCTCGAAGAGGCAGAGGCTGGGGTATAGCGCGATGGCCTGGTCGTTGCGGAGATTGGGGGAAGGCGGAATAGGCAGAGAGTAGCGCATCGAATGGTCATAACCTTCCATTGTGATGATAGTAAGCATACAAGTGTCGGCCGACTTAATCCAATGCTCGCCATTAATCATGCGGGCGTACTCGCCAATGGTCATACCGTGCACGATTGGCACCGGGTGCATGCCCACGAAGGACCGCAGCGAGAGGTCGAGCACCGGCCCGTCAACATAACGACCGTTAGGATTTGGGCGGTCGAGTACGATCACTCTGACATTATTTTCTGCGCACGCCTCCATGACATAATGAAGGGTAGAGATATAGGTATAGAAGCGGCAACCAACGTCCTGGATGTCGAAGATGACATAGTCGAGACCTTTGAGTTGCTCGGGAGTGGGCTTTTTGTTCTGTCCATAGAGAGAGACTATCGGCAATCCAGAAGAGGCGTCTTTACCGCTAGCCACCGAGCCGCCCGCTTCGACATCGCCACGAAAGCCGTGTTCGGGACAGAAAATCTTGACCACCTTTACCCCACGCGAGAGGAGAGTGTCGAGGAGGTGGACATAGGTAGTGTCCGAACGGAACACTACCGAAGTCTGGTTTGCCACGATTGCCACCTTCTTTTTCTTGAGCAACGGCAAATAGGCATCGGTGCGATTGGCACCCACAGTCTGTCCGATGGCTACCGGAGCGGCCAACAACAGAACAGCGAACAATATGACAACAATATTTCTCATACGCCAGTATGTCCGAAACCGCCCGAACCACGTTCGGTCTGGTTGAGTTCCTCGCAGAGTTCCCATTCGGCCCGCTCGTGGCGGGCTATGACCATCTGAGCGATACGCTCGCCATCGTTGATGACAAACGGTTCCTGCGAGAGGTTTATGAGGATGACACATATCTCGCCACGGTAGTCGGCGTCTATGGTTCCCGGCGAGTTGAGTACCGTGATGCCTTTCTTGAGAGCCAAGCCGCTACGGGGACGGACCTGGGCCTCGAATCCGACAGGCAACTCAATATGAAGTCCCGTAGGCACCAGGCAGCGCTGCAACGGTTCAAGAGTCATCGGGCCTTCAGACAGATAGGCACGAAGATCCACGCCTGCCGACTGAGCAGTCTCGTAGTGCGGCAGGTCGTGGTGCGAGTGATTTACAATTCTTATCTTCATCGGGCATTATTTCTTGTTGAGAACCTCATCGATCATACCATATTCACGAGCCTCTTCGGCGGTCATCCAGTAGTCGCGGTCGGCATCCTTCCATACCTGCTCATAATCTTTGCCGCTATGCTTGGCGATGATCTCGTAAAGCTCTTTCTTGAGTTTCTGAATCTCACGAACAGTGATCTCCATATCGGTAGCCTGTCCTTCGGCACCACCCATCGGCTGATGAATCATCACACGGCTATGAGGCAGCGCACAACGTTTACCCTTGGTGCCAGCGCAGAGCAGTACCGAAGCCATAGAGGTGGCAAGACCGGTGCAAAGAGTTGCCACTTCGGGACGTATATACTGCATAGTGTCATAGATACCAAGGCCGGAATAGACCGAGCCTCCCGGAGAGTTGAGGTATATCTGGATATCCTTCTGCGGATCCATACTTTCGAGGAACAGTAACTGTGCCTGAATAACATTAGACGTGTAGTCGTCAATTGCGGTGCCGAGGAATATGATACGATCCATCATCAAGCGTGAGAATACATCCATTTGCGTCATATTCAGTTGGCGCTCCTCGATGATGTATGGAGTAAGAGAATTGTCGACTCCGCGACTCATACTGTGTATGGCACGGTTGGAAGCCGAGACATATTTGTCGTAAGTTGTACTGCTGACACCGCAATGGCCGGTGGCGAATTTTTCGAATTCAGATTTCATAAGGTTGTTGTTTTATTTGTTATTATTCATTTTCGTTCAAGAGGTTGGGGCGGCGTTCACGAGTGCGTTGGAGAGCTTGCTCATAGCGCCATTGTTGAATCTTGGCGTGATCGCCCGAGAGCAGGACCTGAGGAACCTGCCAGCCCCGGAAGTCGGCCGGTCGGGTGTACTCGGGGGGAGCTACAAGACCGTCCTGGAAAGAGTCGCCGAGAGCGGACTGCTCATCGCCCAAGACGCCAGGAATAAGACGCACCACTGTGTCGCATATCACGGCGGTGGCCAACTCTCCACCGGTGAGCACATAATCGCCTATGCTTATCTCGCGAGTGACGAAATGCTCCCTTATACGTTCATCCACCCCTTTGTAGTGGCCGCAGAGAATCATGAGGTTCTGTTTCAGAGAGAGTGTGTTGCTGACAGGCTGCGAGAGGAGTTCTCCGTCAGGAGCGGTATAAATAATATCGTCATAGGTCCGTTGGCTCTGGAGGTCCTCGATGCAGTTGGCCAGCGGCTCGACAGCCATAACCATACCGGCACCGCCGCCATAGGGATAGTCGTCGACACTGCCATAGCGAGTGAGAGAATAGTCGTGAAGGTCGTGCAACACGATTTCCACAAGCCCTTTTTTCTGAGCACGGCTGATGATGGATTCGTCGAAGAACATCCGCATCATATTGGGGAAGAGAGTGAGAATATCTATTCGCATAGCCTGCACAGAGTTTGAATGTTACCTCACCCTAAGTTTACGTCCTATAGAGAGGACCGTGGTTTCCTTTATACCATTGAGTTGGCAGAGACGGCGGACCGTAGTGTGGTTGCGAGCTGCGATTTTGCCGAGCGTATCGCCGCTGCGTACTTTGTAATATTGAGCGCCGTTGGAAGAAGCCTTTGCTCGGCTGGGAGTTGTAGAAGAAGACGCATTAGTCTGCGTGGCCACTTTACGGAAGGAGTTCTGAGTCAGGCACAGCTCGTTGCTGCGGAGCTTGTGGGCATTACAGTCGATGACATGTTCGGGATTGATGGCGTTGCCCATATAGCGCACCTCAAAATGGAGGTGACTGCCGTAACTGCGGCCAGTGTTGCCGCACAATCCTATCACATCGCCCGCCTTGACCCGCATACCAGGTTTGGCATAGCGGAGCGACAGGTGTGCATAATATGTCTCGAGCCCGTTGTCATGGCGGATAATGATAAGGTTGCCATACGACTTATTGAACTTAGAGACACGCACCACGCCGTCAAAAGCCGCATAGATGTCTTTCCCTGTGGGCTGGGCAATATCGACACCATAATGGAAGCGGCGACGACGAGGGCCGAAATGGGAAGTGGCACGAGCCTCGGGAGGAGTGGGATAGGCAAATTTATGCTTGGCATCGGTGAGAGTGATTCTGACTGTGTCGTTGGGGCCGAATATCTTGCGTGGGTAGTGGATAAGAGAGGAGTCCAATCCTGCATATAGAATATCGTTCTCGCTGTCCACTCCTTCATCCTCGTTTTCCTGTATCATAGGAATTTCACCCTCGTCGCCATCTTCGTATTTGATTGGAGGAGGAGCCAGTAGATTGGGTCTCTTTCGCTCGTCTTGGGTGCGGTCGTCGATAATCAGGCCTTCATAGTCGGCATCATCGTATATCACATCCATCTCATCAATCTTAACCTCAGTCTTCTTGGTTCCATTGTTTTGGGCCAAGAGTTCGCTTTGCGACATAAACAGCAATATGACAGACAATAAGGCTCCAATTTTTGCGTAGTACTTCATACAGTTTTCAATTAGTTAGCAGTTGTGCAATTAAATGGGAATCGTTCCCGTCCACGTTCAATAGTATAATAACGGACAATGTTGCAAAAAAGTATGTGCGCCTATAAAAAATATATAATATTTTTTTCAACAGGTAAGAGATATCTGTGGATAACCATGAGCCAGCATAGTCGAATCCGTAGGGGTAAAACATATAACAGCCGACTCCCGTCGACTGTTATATGCTTTAAACCAAACTATAATCTCTAGGGGAATACACATTGGGTGTAATAGATTTATGACTTCTTATCACACCATCGAGGCAAACCAACAAAACCTCTTAATGCCTCCTAGAAATCGTTGCAAAATTACACACATTTTCAAATCCACCTATTACCTTTATAGGTGATTTTATATACAAAAATGCTGATTGCTTTACTGCAAAGGATTTCGGAAGGTCGTTTGATTGTATTTTAACATTTTATAAATGCTATCTTGCTGTATTTTAGGACTTGATAATTTAGGCCACTCGATGAAAAAACGGCATTTTTGCACATTTTCGGTGGTTTTTTTTGGCTTTTTTGTGATTTGTACTTATAAATCAGGAATTTATACAGAAAAACGACACTCATTCCGACATGGACGGATCACTCGCATTACGCGCCACGTCGAAGAGGTGGAGAGGGATGTGGCAATAGCCCGATGGGTTTTTCCTCAGATATTCCTGATGGCTATCGTCAGCGGGATAAAAATTAGAGAGCGGCAATACCTCGATTGCCGAAGGTACCTGCAGCGAAGATTGGAGCCGGCGCAACTGGTCGAGGATGACAGGAAGATCCCGGTCGGGATACGAATAGTATATACCTGTCCGATAACGTGTGCCGCAGTCTTCCCCTTGTCGGTTGAGAGATGTAGGATCTATGGTTTTGAAGAAAAGCTGCAGGAGGAAAGCCAGGGAGATTCGATTAGAGTCATATGTTACGGCGACAGCTTCGGCGAAGCCGGTCTGGTCGGTATATACCTGTTCATAGGTCGGGTTGGTAATATTGCCGTTGGCGAATCCCACCTGTGTGGAGAGGACACCGGAAATAAGAGAGAGAAAGTGCTGGAGACCCCAGAAACATCCGCCGGCAAGGCAGATGTGATATACGGGACTATGGTGGCGGCTGCGGAAAAGCGATATAATGTCGGTCATGGCAGATAGGTTGCTCTCGTCGATATGATCGAAGGCCGCGAGGCGGTCACTGTCGATATCAAGAACTCCCCACACATGATCTTTGTCGTCGAGGAGCGGTACCACTATCTCGCTGCGGGAAGCACTGCTGCAGGCTATGTGACCAGGGAACTGTTCCACGTCATCGACACAGAGAGTCTTGCGTTGCTGCCATGCCGAGCCGCAGACGCCCTTGCCGAAAGAGATGCGTGTACATGCTATGGGCCCTTGAAAGGGGCCGAGGATTAATTCCTCACCAGAGACGAGGTAGAAGCCAGTCCACCAGAATCCGAGTGAACTGTGGAGGAGACTGGCCGTGTTGGCCAAGAGAGAGGTCAGAGATGGGGCCGATTCCGCAAGGGCGGACATTTGAGGCAGGAGTTGACTGTATGTGGCAGACTTGTCTTCCATGGCGAAGATTGGGGTTTATGAAACTACTATTTTATCCGTTTCCATTTCATCGTGATGCCGATAGATGGAGTGCCCATGTAGTAACGGGCCTCAATGTCGGAAGTTGTTTTGCCTGGTTTGAGCTTTACGCCGAAAGTCTTGCCGCTGTAGGGATCGTAGAGGTCGCCCTTTACCCACTCGCCGTTTTTGAACTGGAGGTTCCAGCAGAGAATGACCTCGTTCCACTTGCGAGTGCGGAGTTTTGGATTTTTGTTCTTCACGTCACAGCGGATAGAACCATCGTCGTTGGTTGGATGGTTGGTCCATACCACGATGCCTGAGTACAGTCCGTCAGAACCACGGGTAATGCGTACATGGGCCGTATCGTCATTGAAAGGAGAGGTGGTGCGCCAAACACCAAGGATATCGTCAGCGTTGGCCTGTGCCCATACATGAGAGGAGCAGAGAAACAGGAGCATGACAATTATGATTCTTGATATATTCCGCATAGATTATATATTATGCATAAATAACGCCGAAGTCGGTGTTTTATTGTGTTTTGTGCATGTTTTTTTATTAAGAAGGTTGTTCTACTACGTGTTGATGGAGACGAGACTGGCAAAAAAATTTGTGGTTTTGAGAATTATTTGTATCTTTGCAAACTGAATTAAAACTAAAAAACATGGAAAGTCTTTTGATATACAATACATTAAGTCATCAAAAAGAATTATTTAAACCCCAGACCGAAGGGAGAGTTGGAATGTATGTGTGCGGTCCTACGGTATATGGCGACGGCCATCTCGGTCATGCGCGTCCGGCTATCACGTTTGACGTGGTGTTCAGGTACCTGAGCCACCTTGGCTACAAGGTAAGATATGTGAGGAATATCACTGACGTGGGACATCTGGAGCACGATGCCGACGAAGGAGAGGACAAGATTGCGAAGAAGGCCCGCCTGAAGCAGTTGGAACCGATGGAAGTTGCGCAATATTACACCAACCGCTACCACGCGGCCATGGATGCGCTGAACGTGCTGCGGCCGAGCATCGAGCCGTTGGCGAGTGGCCACATCATTGAGCAGATAGAGCTGGTGCAGAAGATTCTGGACAAAGGATTTGCCTACGTAAGCAACGGGAGCGTATATTTCGACGTGAGAAAATATCAGGAGGCGACCGGCAAATACGGGCAGTTAAGCGGCAGGGTGATCGAAGAGATGCTGAGCACGACGAGAGAGCTGGACGGGCAGAGCGAGAAGAGAGAGACGGCGGACTTTGCGCTGTGGAAGAAAGCTTCGCCGGAGCATATCATGAGGTGGAATTCGCCATGGAGCGTGGGATTTCCCGGATGGCATACCGAGTGCACGGCTATGGGTACGAAATATCTTGGCGAGACATTCGACATCCACGGAGGTGGGATGGACCTGATGTTCCCGCACCACGAGAGCGAGATAGCGCAACAGACGGCCGTTACGGGACACGGCCCTTGCCGTTACTGGATGCACAACAACATGATCACCATCAACGGGCAGAAGATGGGCAAGAGCTTGGGTAACTTTATCACCCTTGACGAGTTCTTCAACGGTAGCCACAAGCTGCTGGACCAGGCCTACAGCCCGATGACAATAAGATTCTTCATACTGCAGGCACACTACCGCAGCACCGTAGATTTTAGCAACGAGGCACTGCAGGCGGCGGAAAAGGGCTACGGAAGACTGATGCAGGCCTACCACACGCTGAAGGGACTGCAGGTCTCGAAGAGTTCGTCGATAGACGTGAAAGGCTATCGGGAGAAATGCTACGAGGCGATGAACGACGACTTGAACACGCCGATAGTGATAAGCCACCTGTTTAATGCCGCCAAAGCCATCAACACGGTGAACGACCACAACGCTACGCTGACACAGGAAGACATCGACGAGCTTAAGGGATTATTCGACACGTTCGTGTTCGAGATCATGGGGCTGAAAGACGAGGAGAGCAGCGACAACACGGCGCTGATAGACGGTCTGATGAAGATGATACTGGAAGTGAGAGCCAACGCCAAAGCCAACAAAGACTGGGCGACTAGCGACAAGATAAGAGACGCCCTCGGAGAGTTGGGTGTGACCGTAAAAGACGGAAAAGACGGAGCTACTTGGCAATTAAAATAGACTGATAGAGAGTTCGTTGGAAATATTTTTTGAATTTTTAACATTTCAATACAATAAAAAAGAGGAAACGCCGTTTTAGTATTGTTATGAAAAAGGAGAAACAGTTGTATATCATAGCCGGATGCAACGGAGCCGGGAAGACCACGGCTTCGTACACTGTGTTGCCCGAGATATTGGACTGCCAGGAGTTTGTGAATGCCGACGAGATAGCACGAGGACTTTCTCCGTTCAACCCCGAAAGCATGACGATACAGGCCGGCCGGCTGCTGATGAAGCGCATTGACGAGCTGCTGGCGGTTGGTGCGTCCTTTGCGGTGGAGACAACCCTTTCCCCGAGAACCTACAAAAGCCTTGTTCTGAGAGCGCAGAAGATGGGCTATAAATGCAGCTTGCTTTTCTTCTGGCTGGAATCGCCGGAGATGGCAGTGATGAGGGTGGCGAAAAGAGTGGAAGCCGGTGGCCATAATGTGCCGTCAGACGTGGTCAAACGCCGCTACAGGCTGGGGTTGGAGCATTTGTTTGACTTGTATATGCCCTGCGTGGACTATTGGATGTTGTTCGACAACTCGTGCCTGTCGCGAGTGCTGGTCGCAGAAGGCGGCAAGGACATGGGGACAATCATCCACGACGTGGAGATATATGAACATATCGAAAGCTATGTCAGAAGAAGAAGTTAAGGAATTAAGAAGTAAGATATTCTACGGGCTGGCCCTCTCGGACTGGCGCATGCTGAAGGAGAAATCGTCAAGGAACGAGACCATAGTGACGAAGACCGACGGCAAGGTGGTGGAATTGTCGGCGCGAAGCGCTTTCCGACGTCTTTTCGGCGACAGCAAAGAGTTTCCCAAAATATACTAAAGAGACACCGTTGCGCTACCTTCTGAGCGCAGTCCGCCATGGACTGAAATCCATGTATGTTTATTGAATGATCCTCCGGCGGGAGATTCCGCTGGAGTCAGAGGATGTTGCCCAACTGTTCCTTTATCTTCTCCAACTCGTCTTTCATCTCTACCACTAGGCGCTGAATTTCCACGTGGTTGGCCTTTGAGCCGATGGTGTTGATCTCCCTTCCCATCTCCTGAGCCACGAAGCCCAGTTTCTTGCCGCTCACCTCCTCCTCGTCCATCGTGTGGCGGAAGAAGTCTATATGTTTTGCCAGCCTCACCTTCTCCTCGGTGATGTCCAGTTTTTCGAGATAGTAGATAAGTTCTTGTTCGAAACGGTTCTGGTCGACCTCCTTCACTGCCAACTCGGCGAAATATTTACGTATCCTGTCTTTCGCCGTCTCAATGCGCTCGCCCTCATACTGAGGAATAACTTTGAGCTTGGCTTCGATGGTGTCCACATGTTTGACGAAGTCGGCGGCGAGCACCGTTCCTTCGTGTTGGCGGAAAGACTGCACGTCCCCGATGGTGTCGAGCAGGCATTGGGAGAAAGTCTCCCATTGATCGTCCGGCATCTCCCCGTCGGTGGAGGAGGCCCAGATGTCGGGTTGCCTCACTACACACTCCAGCATCTTGCTGTCGTCGATGTCAAGATGCGTCTGGGCGGCCAGTTCTCGCAACATCTGCAGTCGTGCCACGGCGAGGTCCTTGTTGAGCGAAGCGTCGGTCTCGGCGTTGCTTTCCTCGCTTATCACCACGTCGATTTTTCCTCTCATGAGAACTGTGAGCATGGCCCTGATTTCTATATCCTTGCTCCTGTAGGCGTTGGGCATCTTCACGTTGAGGTCGAGCTGCTTGCTGTTGAGGGTCTTGATTTCCACGTTAACCCTTGTGCCGCCGAGGGTGCACTGCCGTTTGGCATATCCTGTCATCGATTTCATAGATAGTATATTATTCTTTAATTAATTCTTTGAATATTCCGGTGTAGCTGGTCTTGTTGGTGCCATGGTCGTCATAGATGAAGTAGGCGCCCATGACGTCGTCGTGTTCGGCGATAAAGGCTTTTGCATCTTCCATTCCCATGACCATAAAGGCTGTGGCGAGGGCATCGGCGCGCCAGGCTGCGCTGTCGATTACCGAGACGCTGAGCAGCGAGTGTTCCACCGGGCGACCGGTGCGCGGGTCGATGGTGTGGGAATAGCGCACGCCGTCCTTCTCGTAGTATTTCCTGTAGTTGCCCGACGTCACAATAGCGAGGTCGCGCAGTTCCACCGCGGTCATCACCTCTTGCGGGCTTACGCTGTCGCGTGCCGGCTTCTCTATGCCTACAGTCCACAGCTTGCCGCCCTGCTTGGTGCCGTGGGCCAGGACTTCGCCGCCCACGTCAACGAGGTAATTCGTGATGCCTTTGCTTTCGAAGAAGGCGCCGATCTTGTCGGAGGTATAGCCTTGGGCGATGGCGTTGAAGTCCAGCTCGGTATTCTTGTTGTAGCGGTGATATACCATGGTGCCGTCGTCCTGCCATTCAATTTCTATGACTTCCTGCGAGGCCTTGAGGAGGCGGTTGAGGAGGCTGTCCGGGAGCGGCTCGCGTTGGCGGAAGCTGAATCCCCAAGCGCTCACCAGAGCACCCACGCGGCAGTCGAACGCCCCGTGTGTGTATTTCCACATATCCAAAGACAGGCTAAGCAACTCTTCCATGTCGTTGTTGATGACGCTGTCTTCGCCGCTGTTGAGGCGGCGGACCAGGGAGTATTCCTCCCATAGCGAGGCGGTCATGTCGAAGTCACGGAATATAGAGTCAATCTGATGCGCGAAGTTCCTGTTGCACGAGTCGTAGTAGGTGATGCTGTAGTAGGTGCCCTGGGCCTTGCCGTTGAGGTGAATGGCCGGGTCGTTGGTCTGGCTGATGCCCGAGCAGGAGCCCAGCAGCGCCGCGAGGGCGAGTGCGATGGTCAGGGAGAGTCTTGTGGTCATACCGGATGGTGGTTATCAAAAAAGCGCCCGGTAGTACTACCGAACGCTTTTGTTTGTTATAGATGTCTTTTTTTATTTCTTTACGATGACTTTCTTGCTGGTGGCGGTACCGTCGGCCATGCGGAAGTTGAGCATATAGACGCCGTTATTGTAGTTGGCGAAGTCTATGGTGCTGCGCACTCCGAGGTTACGGAGAGTCTCGACGCGCTGTCCTGCCATGTTGTATATGGCTATTTCCTCCACTGCCGAGGCGCTCTCGATCATAAGTCTTGCAGCCGTCGGGTTGGGGTAGATCACCACGCCGAGCTGTTCTATCTCGTCGATTCCGACGTAGGGGCTGGCCATCACGGTGACGCTAGTGGTGCGCGAGCAACCTTCGTTGGTAGCGGCGGTGAGCGACACGTCGGTGTTCTGCTGTACGTTGGTGAGTGTTATGGTGCTGTCGTGGGATGTCTGACCGTTGTAGTTCCAGGTGAGAGTTGCAGGCTGGTCGCACTCGGCTTTCAGTGTGGTGCTGGCACCGGTGAGTATGTCGAGTTCGCCCACAATAGCCACACTGATGTCGTTCTTCACGGTGAGGTTGAGGACTATCAGGCTGTCGCAGCCGTAGATGTCCTTACCTGCGCGGAGGGTGTCAACCGAGCTCTCTTCGGAGGAGTAGTTGCCCCATACGAATGTGCCGCAGGAGACGGTGTCTCTGGGAACATACTGAGTCTTGTGGACTACGAGGTGGATATTGATCACGCTGTCTCTGCAGGCGCCATTGGCGGTGATGAGGATGTGGCGGTTGGTGTCGATGGTTTCCTCGGAGAGGATGCGGTTGCCGGTAGCTCCGAAAGCGGCGTAGTTGCAGCCCTCGACGGTGGTGTCGATGGAGGAGACATCAGGCGTGTTGATGGTGAGGGTCAGCTTGAAGGTGGAGTCGCAGGCGGTAGCCGAGGAAGCGGACACGGTGTCGTAGAAGGTGCCGTTCTCGGTGTAGAGGGTGCCGCGCCAGCGGAACTGCTTGCACACCGTGGTGTCTATCACGATCTTCGCAGTGTCCATGATTGAGAGGGTGATGGTCACGGTGCTGTCGCAACCGTTACCGTCGGTGAATGTGTGGGTGTAGGTGCCGTTGGTGGCATATACAGAGTCGCCCCAAGCGTAGGAGCAGCCGGCCTCCACGGGTTCCGACACGGTTATCGTGGATGAATGATTGACTTTGAGGTCGAGCACATAGAGAGTGTCGCCACTCAGATAGACCACTGCGGTGTCGCGGGTGTAGGTCTCACCGTTGATCCACTCATAGCTGTCGCATACGGTCACGGGCATTACTTCGTGATTGGTAGCCTTGGTCTGTGCCTTTACCGCCATCGGCATAAGAAATGCCACAAGTACTAAGCCAAACAATACTTTTTTCATCATCTTGTGCTATTATTTATTACTATTATTATTTACCTTATAAATTGTTTATCAAAATGTTACAGCGCCAAGTGGCACTTTTGGACTTTTGATATTGGAAAGCAAAGATACAAAGTTTTTTTTATCTGCACAATTTTTTTTCCAAAAACTTTTATATTTTTTTTATTCCTTGTCGCTAAAGGTTGGATTTCAGCAGCCTCCTGGTTTTGTGTTAATAGAACCGATTAAAAGCAGTTTTCGGACACACTTTTCCCATTTTTTTATCTTTTTTATTTATATAGTCTCAAAAACGCACCAACTCGGCGGAAGGTTAACATTTTTTTCTCCAACCCCAACCTTGCCATATCCTTACCGTCACCTTAATGTGACCTTAATGAATATCGAATCGCCGTTTCCGAAAAAGCGAGAGCAATGGAAGCTAGCTTTCATTGCCAAGTTAAAGGAAACGTCTTGCTCGTAAGAGCAAAACCTTTAATCAACTATTAAGAGACCTTTAACCATCCCTTACCAAAATTTTTCAAAAAACCGTGTCTGAAAATCGGCCTTGTCCGGTTCTGTTGGCAAACGGGCAAAGCAAATCCTCCACTCACGCAATTTATAGCCGCAAATTCTTGTCAGTTTGAAAAATGTTAGTATCTTTGCACAATCTATTCAACGCCTCAAAACGTAGTAACTCAATGCAAGACAACAGAAATACAGCGATAGACCTGCTGAAATGCCTGGCGATGATTCTTATCACCAACTCTCATTTCGGCCTACTCTATGGGCGCTTCGACTACCTCGCCACGGGCGGCACTATCGGCGACGCTCTGTTTTTCTTCTGCTCGGGTTTCGCCCTCTTCCTCAAGCCCATGGACGGCCTGAAAGGCTTCGCCGACTGGTACAAGCGCCGCATCAACAGGATTTACCCGCCGGTCATAGCCGCCGCGCTGGTGGGAACGCTCTTCTTCGCCCGCCATTATGGTCTGCTCGACATCGTCCTCGCGAGGGACTACTGGTTCGTCGGCTGCATCATGCTCTACTACGTGGCGATATACCTCATCGGCTCCTACCTCCGTAAGGCGGTGCCGTACATCGGACTGGCGGTGCTTGTCGGCGCTGCCGTATGGTTCCACCTCATAGACTATGCCGGCTTCCAGCTCTTCGGCGGCCACTACATCCGCTGGCTCGTCTTCTTCGCCTTTATGCTCGCAGGCTCCTGGCTGGGCATGCATGCCGGGAAACTCAGGTGTCGTCCGGTCCTCGACGCTGTCCTGGCAGTGGCGTCGGTGGCGCTCTTCTACGCAATTCTGCTCGTGTCTGCGCGCTATGGGGTCCTGGCAAGGGTGCAGTATCTGAGTGTCGTGGCTCTCCTCGCCGCGGTATATTATATATATAAGGTATGTGCAAACCCGCTTGCCGTACGTCTGTTCGGCAGCAAAGGGTGGAACAAGGTCATACGGGCTTTCGGCGGTCTCTGTCTCGAAGTCTATCTGGTGCAGTATTTCCTTATCACCGACCGCCTCAACAACCTCTTCCCGCTGAATGTCGTGATTGTGGCTCTCGGTGTGCTGCTGCTGGCCTACCTCACCCGTTGCCTCGCCCGCTTCCTGAGCCAGACTTTCTCCCGCGAGCCTTACAACTGGAAAGAGATAATACGCCTCTACTGAGAATCGTCACAAGTCGGACAACTATAAAAACGAAGCCGGAGCATTTGCTCCGGCTTCTGTTGTTCTATCGTAATCTCGTGTTGTATCCTTGCTAAACCCTGTCGTTAGTCTTCCTGTACGAGACGTACTGCGCGGCCACGCTGACGACGGTTGCCGGCGTCAGGACGTATGAGGTTCTTCGAGAAGTTGGCGGCGTAGGCATCGTGCTCGTCGTTGTAGGTGGAGGACCAATAGTAACCGTCCTCGTTGAGGTAATACAGAGCCTTGCCGTTGCGAAGTCCGCTGGCGGGCAGAAATACAGCACCGCGGGTCTCCATACGTTTCCACTGCTCCACAGTGTAGATGTTGGTGGCATAGTGCATCTGCACTCCCGGACGGAAGGAGAGGCCGTAGGGCTGGTTCCACTTGTCGGGGAGGATGATGAGGCCGTGGATGGTGTCGATGGTGGCAAGACCGTATTTGTCGATACGCTTCTCGCTGTTGCCCAGGAGGTAGGTCCACTCGCTGTTGGTGAGGGTGCGCCATTTGCCTGCCTGGTCGCCGCCGTTGCTGATAGCGTTCTGGATACCCCAGTCGGCTTTGTCAAAATCACCGGTTATGTTGTTGGTGTAGTTGCCGCCAGGATTGTACTCGAGGGGATTGCTGGAGATGTTGTAAGGCTCGTAGGCTGTTGCTCCGCTGTTCCATCCCGAAGTGCCCCAGCCGAAGAGGTCGATCCACTCGGCATAGGTGTTGGAGGTATTGGCGTTGCCGGCTCCGATATAGTCATACTGGTTCTCGGCGAAACGCCAGGTGTTGGTGCTGGCTTGGTATTGGAGGTTACCGCGTGAGAAACGGACCTGCAGGTCGTCGCTGACCGAGAAGAGGCTGTTGATGGCACCGTCATTGGTGATGCGGTTATCGATCTCTTGCGGGGTTTCGAGGTGGTTGATCACTTCGTCGCGGCAGGACCACAGTGCGGTTAGGGTCATCAGGGCTAATGTTGCCACTAAAATTGTCCTTGTTTTCATTGTTGTTATTATTTTTTTATATTTTTTCTCTTTAAATTGTGTGTTGCCTATTTCAATTTCTCGTGTGCTGGAAGTCATTGTAGATATATGATTGTCAATGTTATACCGTATGTCTTAATCTCGCCTGCGGAGTCCGCAGGGCGAGTATTTGAAAATGCAAATATACACACTTTTTTTTAATTGCCAAATATTTTGGCATTTTTTTTGTCTTTTTTTTCAGAAAAAGGAGGAAAAAGTTTGCGCGAAGGCAATAAAGTGGGCAAGTCTGCGTTTATTAGGAGTATGAAAGCAAAGATTGTCTTGATATTGTTTTGCCTGTCGGTGTTGGGGATGAGTGTGGCAGGGTGCAGCAAGAAAGGGGCGGTGATGCCGAAACACAGGAAACGGACTCACTGCGACTGTCCCTATTTCAGCAGTGTGACGGAGGTCGAGGAAGTGGAGGTTGCCGAATGGCGATAGGGGAGGGGCAGAGTGAGAGGTTCGCCGCGGTGCTGGGAAGGTATGTTCCTGATTGTGTGGTGGAAGCGGCGGTGGCGATGGTGATGGAGGAGGGTGTTCATCTCAAGATTGTGAAAAGCCGGCTGACGAAGTTGGGCGATTACCGGCCTCCCGGGAAGGGGAGGCCGTGGCATAGCATCACGGTGAACGGGGATTTGAACCGGTACGCTTTTCTGGTGGTGTTTTTGCACGAGTTTGCACATCTGAGGGCGTGGAAGTTGTACGGCCGCAGGGTAAAGCCCCACGGCGAGGAGTGGCAGAGACTTTTCTGTGATGAGGTGGGGAGGTTCCTAGGCAAGGGAGTCTTCCCGCAGGATGTGGAAGGGGCACTGGCGAGATACATGTCGAGTGTGCCGTTGAGCAGGAAACTGGAGAGGGAGCTGGACGCATGCTTGAGGAATTATGACTGTGTCGGGGGTGAGTCGGTGACGGTGTTGGACGACTTGTCGGCCGGCGACGTGTTCCGCCTCAAGGGAAGGGAGGAGATGGTGTTCGTGGCGGAAGAGAAGAGGAGGACCCGGTGGCGTTGCCGGGAGTTGGTGAGCGGCAAGGTGTATCTGGTGAACGGGGCAAGTGTCGTGGAAATGGTGAACTGAGTTTATAGAGTTTTTTACGTAAGAGCAAACATAAATCAAACACGAATCAACCACGAATCAACCATGGAGCAACGTTATCGAAAAGTGAGAGCAAAAAAGTTTACTTTTATGCCGAGCGGAGATAACGTCTTGTTTTGAAAAAAACAAAACCAAGGTGTAACGTCGGTCCGTTTGGTGGAGTCGGATGTGAGATTTTAAGGTTTCGGGGAAGGGTTGCCGGAGGGGGTTGAAAAGTGGTTGATAACTTTTGTGTAAAGGCGAAAAATTTTGTGTTAAAATATTTTTGTAAGTATCGTATAATCAATGCCTCCATAGGAATTTAAGTTTTTTTAACATTTGTAGTATAGGAAAATATTTTGTCAGTATAAAAAAGTGTTGTATCTTTGCAATTCGTTTTGTGGGTGTAAAAACCTGCAAAAAATTGATGTAAAATAGTCAAAATTAATAATATAGAAAGAAAAGAAATGCCTACAATTCAACAGTTAGTTCGCAAAGGGCGTCAGCAGATGGAGTACAAAAGTAAGTCTCCGGCATTGGACAGCTGCCCGCAGCGTCGTGGGGTTTGCACGAGAGTGTACACGACAACACCTAAGAAACCTAATTCGGCAATGAGAAAGGTTGCCCGTGTGAGATTGACCAACCAGAAGGAAGTCAACGCTTACATTCCTGGCGAGGGTCACAACTTGCAGGAACACAGCATAGTGATGATACGTGGCGGTAGGGTTAAGGACCTTCCGGGTGTGCGTTATCACATCATCCGCGGAGCTCTTGATACGTCGGGAGTTGACGGAAGACGTCAGCGCAGGTCTAAATACGGTGCAAAACGTCCGAAGCAGGCTGCTAAATAAATTATAAAGGAATAAGGAAAATGCCCGAGAGGGGCTAAACCAGTAAAGATAAAGAAAAATGAGAAAAGCGAAACCTAAGAAGAGAATAATTCTGCCGGATCCTAAGTATAATGACATTATGGTCACCAAGTTCGTGAACAACTTGATGCTTGGCGGCAAGAAGACGATCGCATACAAGATTTTCTACGATGCAATCGATGTGGTAAGCGACCGTACTAAGGAAGACGGTCTTGAGGTGTGGAAGAAGGCATTGGCTAACATCACCCCGAGCGTTGAGGTGAAGTCGAAGAGGATCGGCGGTGCCACGTTCCAGGTACCTACTGAGATCCGTCCCGAGCGCAAACAGTCGATCGGAATGAAGAACCTTATCCTGTTCTCCCGCAAGCGCAGCGAGAAGACTATGGCTCTGAAGCTGGCTGCCGAGATCCAGGCTGCTTACAAGGAAGAGGGTGCTGCCTTCAAGCGTAAAGAGGACATCCACAGAATGGCTGACGCTA
Source organism: Bacteroidales bacterium (assembly GCA_017439185.1). Taxonomy (GTDB): domain Bacteria; phylum Bacteroidota; class Bacteroidia; order Bacteroidales; family P3; genus Colimorpha. The sequence continues at coordinate 218,812 of JAFRTM010000013.1, forward strand.
ACAAGGCGTTCTCGCACTTCAGATTCTAATATATATAATATAAGGTATATAAGAAAAGATATAGTAAAAGTTTATGTCGGACCTCAAATATACGCGTAACATAGGCATTATGGCTCACATCGACGCCGGTAAGACGACGACGACGGAGAGAATATTGTACTATACGGGCAAGAACTACAAGCTCGGCGAGACGCACGAGGGTTCGGCAACGATGGACTGGATGGTGCAGGAGCAGGAGAGGGGTATAACCATCACTTCGGCTGCAACGACGGTCTATTGGGAGTGGCACGGCGAGAGATATAAGTACAATATCATTGACACTCCGGGTCACGTGGACTTTACTGTGGAAGTGGAGCGGAGTCTCAGGGTACTGGATGGAGCGATAGCGATATTCTGTGCCGTAGGCGGTGTGGAACCTCAGTCGGAAACGGTGTGGAGACAGGCGGACAAGTATAACGTGCCTCGCATCGCGTTTATCAACAAGATGGACCGTGCGGGTGCCGACTTCTTCTCGGTGGTGACCCAGATAAAGGAACGCTTGGGCGCCAATCCTATACCTATCGAGATCCCGATCGGACAGGAAAACCTGTACAAGGGTGTTGTGGATTTGATATCGAACAAGGCTTTGATATGGGACGAGGAGTCTAACGGCATGCAGTTCTATGAGATACCGATGCCGGAGGACCTGAAGAGCGTGGCTGAGGAGTACAGGCAGAAACTGATAGAGGGAGTCGCAGAGGAGAACGAGGAGCTTATGATGAAGTTCTTCGACGATCCCGACTCGATCACTGCCGACGAGATTATAGCCGAGATAAGAAAAGCTACACTTGCGAGAAAGATCGTGCCGGTGATGTGCGGCTCGGCGTTCAAGAACAAAGGAATCCAGACGTTGCTCGACGCGGTGGCTGCATTCCTGCCAAGCCCGCAGGATGTGGACGAGGTGAAAGGTGTGAACCCAAAGAACGAGAAGGAGGAGACGCGCCCGATAGACGCCAACGCTCCGTTTGCCGCTTTGGCGTTTAAGATCGCCACTGACCCGTACGTGGGAAGGCTTTGCTTCTTCAGAGTTTATAGCGGTTCGCTGGAGTCGGGCTCGTATGTCTATAATGCCAACACGGGCAAGAAGGAGCGTATCTCGCGCATCATGCAGATGCACTCGAACAAGCAGAATCCGCTCGACAGGATAGAGGCTGGCGACATAGCGGCGGCAGTGGGTTTCAAGGAAATCAAAACCGGTCACACGCTGTGCGACGAGCACCATCCGATAGTGCTGGAGTCTATGAAGTTCCCCGATCCGGTGATCAGCATCGCTGTAGAGCCACTGACACAGGGTGAGATGGACAAGCTGACCAACGCGCTCGCGAAACTCGTGGAAGAGGATCCGACGTTCAGGGTGAAGACCGATGAGGTGTCGGGCCAGACCATCATAAGCGGAATGGGCGAGTTGCACCTGGATATCATCCTCGACCGCCTGAGAAGGGAGTTCGGAGTGGAGGTGAACCAGGGTCGTCCCGAGGTGGCTTACAAGGAAGCCATCACGGCGACGGTGCGTCATCACGAGATCTACAAGAAGCAGACGGGCGGCAAGGGCAAGTTCGCAGATGTGCTGTTCGAGATGGGTCCTGCCGATGACGGCGTGAGTGGTCTGCAGTTCGAGAACGAGGTAAAGGGCGGCAACATCCCGAAGGAATATATCCCGGCAATAGAGAAGGGCTTCAAAGAGGCCATGCAGAACGGAGTGCTGGCAGGCTATCCGCTTGACAGCATGAAGGTAAGGGTGATAGACGGTTCGTTCCACCCGGTGGATTCGGACCAGCTGTCGTTCGAGGTGTGCGCCAAGATAGGCTTCAAAGAGGCTTGCCGTAAAGCACAGCCGGTGCTGCTGGAGCCGATCATGAAGCTGGAAGTCGTTACCCCGGACGCATACGTGGGCGATGTCACCGGCGACCTGAACAGGAGAAGAGGCGTGCTGGAGAAAATCGAGGCGAAGGTGGGCGTGCAGGCTATAGACGCCAAAGTGCCGCTGGAGCAGATGTTCGGGTATGTGACGAGCCTCAGAACGATTACCTCGGGAAGGGCAACCTCGACGATGGAATTCTCGCACTATGCTGAAGTGTCGAAAGAACAGCAGGAATTAATATTGAAAAGTAAATACATTTATTAATAAAACAAATTTCAAAAATCGTGAGTCAAAGAATTAGAATTAAGCTGAAAAGCTATGACCACAATCTGGTTGACAAGTCAGCCGAGAAGATTGTGAAGACCGTCAAGATGACGGGTGCGGTGGTGAACGGACCGATACCGCTGCCGACGAACAAAAAGATTTTTACCGTGAACCGTTCTACGTTCGTGAACAAGAAGTCACGTGAGCAGTTTGAGCTTAGCAGCTACAAACGTCTTATGGACATCGAGATCAACGACAGAGCTAAAACGATCGACGCACTGATGAAGCTGGAGTTGCCCAGTGGCGTTGAAGTAGAAATCAAAGTGTGAATTTAATTCAGCCAATGCAGAGGCGGCAGAAAGGGCGCCGCGGAAGTAAGCTGAGAAGTCTAATTAAAAACATCCAAACAAAAAATGTCAGGATTAATAGGAAGAAAAATCGGAATGACTAGCCTGTTTGATGCCAATGGTAAGCAGATACCATGCACAGTTATAGAGGCCGGTCCTTGTGTGGTAACACAAGTTAGAACCATCGAGAAAGATGGTTATGAAGCAATTCAGTTGGCTTTCGGCGAGAAGAAAGAAAGCCGTACAAACAAGCCCATGAGAGGCCATTTCGCAAAAGCGAACACAACGCCGAAATATCACTTGGCAGAGTTCTCGCGTTTCGAAGAGGGTCACAAGAAGAAATACGGAGAGGTGCTGACCGTTGAAGTGTTTCAGGAAGGCGAATTTGTAGATGTGGTAGGAACCTCGAAAGGTAAGGGTTTCCAAGGTGTGGTGAAAAGACACGGATTTGGTGGTGTTGGCGATTTGACTCACGGACAACACGACCGTCTGCGCGCCCCCGGTTCGATAGGTGCATCGTCCTATCCCTCGAGAATCTTCAAGGGTATGAGGATGGCAGGCCAGACCGGCAACCACAGAGTGAAGGTTCAGAACCTCCAGGTTGTTAAGATCATCGCTGAAAAGAATTTAATGTTAGTAAAAGGTTCTGTACCGGGACCGAAAGGATCAATTATAAAACTTGAAAGATGGAGCTAAAAGTATATAACATCAACGGAAGCGAGACCGGTAGGACCATCGCTTTGGAGGATTCTATCTTTGCGATAGAGCCCAATGAGCACGCAATCTATCTGGATTGCAAACAGTATCTGGCAGACCAGCGTCAGGGAACGCACAAGGCTAAAGAGCGTAGCGAGAACGCACACAGCACCAGGAAGCTGAAAAGGCAGAAGGGAACTGGAGGCGCCCGTTCGGGTGACTACAAGAGCCCGGTGTTCGTGGGTGGCGGTACGATATTCGGACCCAAACCGCGCGACTATCGCTTCAAACTCAATATCAAGGTGAAACGTCTGGCCAGACGTTCGGCCCTGAGCCTCAAGGCTGCGAACAGCGAAATGACGGTTTTGGAGAACTTCACCCTCGAGGCTCCCAAGACGAAAAAGATGGTTGAGATTCTGAACAATCTGAAAATAAATGATAAAAAATCATTGATTGTTGTTGAAAATCAAAATAAATTCGTATCTTTGTCTGCTCGTAACCTCCAAAACGTGAAGGTTGTAACTGTCACTGAGTTAAATACTTACGACATTATGAATGCTAAAAACATAGTGATTTCGGAAGGCTCAATGGCAGAAATTAACCGTGTTTTGGCGACGAAAAAATAAAGAAAAGTAGAAAACGTTAAGATTTTTTAACATTATGAATATAATAGTAAAACCCCTGATAAGTGAAAAGATGACGAGACTGAGCGAAGCAGCCGCGTCGCCTCGTTTGACTTACATACAGAGGAAAAAAGGCAAGACGCTCTCTGACGCCAACAACCGCTACGGTTTCATCGTGGACAAGAGGGCTAACAAGATAGAGATCAAGAATGCCGTGGAGCAGTTCTACAATGTGAAGGTATTGGATGTCAACACGATGAACTACTCGGGCAAGAACAAGTCGCGCTACACGAAGGCTGGTTTCCTGACGGGACGCACTAACGCCTACAAGAAAGCTATCGTGACTCTGGCAGCTGGCGATTCAATCGATTTCTACGCAAACATCTAAGAAAGAAGGCGCAAAAAGCGCAATTGTTTAATAGTAAAAGTCCACTGATAAGAGACTAAAAAAAGAAAAGAAATGGCATTAAAAAAGATTAAACCCACCACCCCCGGTCAGCGTCACAAATTAGTTGTGACCAACGATGACATCACGACCAACAAGCCGGAGAAAAGCTTGGTTATTGGTTATGGCAAGTCGGGCGGAAGAAACAACGAGGGTAAGATGACCATGCGCTATATCGGCGGTGGTCACAAGAAACTGTACCGTTTTATTGACTTCAAGAGAGAAAAAGACGGTATCCCCGCAGTAGTAAAAACCATAGAGTATGACCCGAACCGCAGTTCGAGAATAGCACTCGTGTGCTATGCCGACGGTGAGAAGCGTTACATCATCGCTCCCCAGGGCTTGAAGGTCGGACAGCAGATCTTGTCCGGTAAGGGTGCTGCTCCCGAGGTCGGAAACACTCTGACCTTGGCAGAGATTCCTTTCGGAACGCTGATTCACAACATTGAGTTGCGTCCGGGACAGGGAGCCAAGATGGTACGTTCGGCTGGCGCTTACGCCCAGTTGATGTCGAGAGACGACAAATATGCAATCATCAAGATGCCTTCGGGCGAGATGAGAATGATCCTGCAGGCTTGCCGCGCAACTATCGGTATCGTTTCAAATCCTGAGCATAACCTCGAAGTCGGAGGTAAAGCCGGAAGAAACCGCTGGTTGGGCCGTCGTCCGAGGAACCGTGGCGTTGTTATGAACCCAGTGGATCACCCGATGGGCGGTGGTGAAGGACGTCAGTCTGGAGGACACCCGCGTTCACGCAAGGGTATTCCTGCTAAGGGTTACAAGACACGTGCTCCTAAGAAACAGTCGAGCAAGTACATAGTAGAAAGAAGAAAGAAGTAAATAAGTAAAAAAAAGAAACAATGAGTCGTTCATTAAAGAAAGGTCCGTATATTTTCCATAAACTGGAAAAGAGAGTAATAGAGGCACAGGAGTCCAACAAGAAGGTCACCATCAAGACTTGGTCGCGTGCATCTATGATATCGCCCGATTTCGTAGGACAGACGATCGCCGTTCACAACGGGAACAAGTTCATCCCGGTGTACGTGACGGAGAACATGGTCGGTCACAAATTGGGAGAGTTTGCACCGACGCGTATCTTCAGAGGCCACGCCGGTTCGAAGGACAAAGGTAAAAAATAAGAGAATAAGAAACGTAGAGGGGTGAAAAATGCAGCCCCTGCAAAAGAAAAAAGAAAATGGGACGTAGAAAACACAATAGTGCAGAAGCACGCAAAGAAGCCAATAAGAGCTTGTACGTTGCGAAACTGATGAACAATCCCACCTCGCCTAGGAAAACCCGTCTGGTAGCAGACCTGATAAGAGGCGTTGACGTGGACAAAGCATTGGGTATCCTTCAGTATAACCCGCGCGAGTCGGCACCCAAGATGCGTAAACTTCTCCTTTCGGCTATCGCAAACTGGCAGGCCAAGAACGAAGGCAAGCGCATTGAAGACAGCCAGCTGTATGTGAAACAAATTATGGTCGACGAAGGTCGCACGATGAAACGTATGCGCACCGCTCCCCAGGGAAGAGGTTATCGCATCCGCAAACGTAGCAACCATATCACTGTAATATTGGGAAGCAGGGTGGAAGAAGGCGTTGCAGCAACCAATACAGAAGAAACAGAAAAATAATAAAATGGTGGAGAGGCCGGCAACGGCAGTCTCCTTAAAAAGAAGAAAAGAAGAATGGGACAAAAGACTAACCCAATTGGAAACAGATTAGGAATCATCCGCGGATGGGATTCTAACTGGTATGGCGGAAAGAAATTCGAGCAGAAGCTGGTGGAGGACGACAAGATTCGCAAGTATCTGAACGCTCGTCTCGCCAATGCGGCAATCTCGAAGATCTACATTGAGAGAACTCTGAAACTGCTCACGATCACTATCAACACAGCAAAACCCGGTGTTATCATCGGAAAAGCTGGTTCGGAAGTTGACAAGTTGAAAGAAGAGTTGAAGAAAATCACCGCCAAGGATGTGCAGATCAACATTTCGGAGGTGAAACATCCGGAAGTTGACGCAGTGCTCGTGGCTCAGAACATAGCCAAGCAGATCGAAAACAGGATTCAGTATCGTCGCGCTATCAAGAACGCTATCGGTTCGACGATGAGAATGAATGCAGAAGGCATCAAGGTGTCCATCTCCGGCCGTATCGGAGGCGCTGAAATCGCCCGTACCGAGCATTTCAAAGAGGGACGCACCCCGCTGCATACCCTGAGAGCTGACATCGACTATGCATTGGCTGAGGCTCACACTACATACGGCAGAATCGGAATCAAGGTATGGATTTGCCGTGGAGTGGTTTACGGAAAACGCGAGTTGGTGCAGTCCACCGTGGGCGGACAGCGCAACGAAGGCGGCCGCATGGGCGGCGAGCGTCGCTCGATGTCGGGAGGAGCCCGCAGAAGACCTGCCAGCAACAGAAGTAATAACAAGTAAAAGAGTTGTAGTGGAAAGGTGTCAGATAGACACCTGAAACGTAAGAAAGGATAAAAGAAATGTTACAACCAAAGAAAACAAGATATAGAAAGCAGCAGAAGGGCAAAATTAAAGGAAATGCTTTTCGTGGTCACGAACTGGCATTTGGCACCTTTGGAATTAAATCCCTGGAGACCTGTTTCATCACCGGCAGGCAAATAGAGGCTGCTCGTCAAGCTGTAACGCGTCACATGAAACGTGAAGGACAGATATGGATCAGGATATTCCCGGACAAGCCTATTACCAAGAAACCTAACGAGGTACGTATGGGTAAAGGTAAGGGTGCTCCCGAGTATTTTGTGGCAAGGGTAATGCCTGGCACGATATTGTTCGAGTGCGAGGGTGTGCCGATGGATGTTGCGAAAGAGGCTCTCCGCCTGGCCGCACAGAAGTTGCCGATATCCACAAAGTTCATTGTCAAGAGAGATTATATTGAAGAATAAACAGAAAGGAGAACTGACATGAAGAACGAATTAGTATTGAAAGAGCTTTCGACAGCTGAATTGAAAGAGAAGTTGGATACCGAGCGCGCACAGTATCAGAAGATGCTGTTGAACCATGCAGTGTCGCCTCTGGAGAACCCCAACAAAATAAAAGAAAGTAGAAAAACGATTGCCCGTTGTCTGACTGAGCTCAGAGCTCGCGAAATAGCTGAACAGAAATAAGGCAATTAATAATCCGAATCTAAGATGGAAAGAAATTTAAGAAAAGAAAGAATCGGTGTTGTGGTGAGCAATAAGATGGACAAGTCGATTGTCATCATGGTGGAGCGCAAAGTGAAGCACCCCAAGTATGGTAAATTCGTAAAGAAATCGACCAAGTTCATGGCTCACGACGAGAAGAACGAATGCAACATCGGAGACACCGTAAGAATTATGGAGACCCGTCCTCTCAGCAAAAACAAATGCTGGCGCCTGGTCGAAATAGTAGAAAGAGCCAAATAAGGTGTGGGAATAGTTGCTCGCACAATGCAAAAAAGTAAAAAAAGCAAAAAGAGATGATACAACAAGAAACAAGAATGACGGTTGCCGACAACAGCGGAGCAAAGAGTGCGCTTTGCATACGTGTACTCGGGGGCACAAAGAAACGCTATGCGTCGATAGGTGACACTATCGTAGTGGCTATAAAGGATGCGCTTCCTTCGGGCAACATTAAGAAAGGTGCTGTTTCCAAAGCAGTGGTGGTACGCACAAAGAAAGAGATCCGTCGCGCAGATGGTAGCTACATCCGTTTCGACGACAACGCATGCGTGCTCCTCACGGCTGCAGACGAGTTGCGCGGAACCCGTATCTTCGGACCCGTGGGACGTGAGCTGCGTGAGAAACAATTCATGAAGATAGTCTCATTGGCACCTGAGGTATTGTAAAAAATTAATAAAGAAGAAAAACGATGAAATTGCACATTAAAAAAGGAGATATGGTGAAAGTCATTGCAGGCGATGACAAAGGCACCATAGCGAAAGTCCTCAAGGTTTACCCTGAAAAGAACCGTGCGATAGTGGAGGGAGTCAACGTGAACAAGAAACACACGAAACCCAATGCCAAGAACACGCAGGGCGGTATCGTGGAACAGGAGGCTCCGATCCACATATCCAATTTGATGGTGGTGGAAGGTAAGACCGCTACAAGGGTTGGCCGTAGGATAGATGAAAAGACAGGAAAATTAGTACGTTATTCTAAAAAAACAGGGGAGGAAATTAAATAATGGCATACGTACCCGCATTAAAAACAAAGTACAAAGAGGAGATAGTAAGTGCTCTCATGAAAGAGTATAACTATAAGACTGTCATGCAGTGTCCTCGTCTATTGAAGATAACGTTGAACCAGGGTCTTGGCAAGGCCGCTATCGCCGACAAGAAGGTCATCGACAAGGGCATCGAGGAGATGACTCTCATTTCGGGTCAGAAGGCTGTCGCCACCAAGTCCAAGAAGGATATCTCGAACTTCAAACTGCGTAGAGGAATGCCTATCGGAGTAAGAGTCACGCTGAGAGGCGAGAGAATGTACGAGTTTCTGGAGCGTCTGGTGACCGCTTCCATCCCTCGTATCAGAGACTTCCGCGGCATCAACGACAAGGGATTCGACGGAAAGGGTAACTACACTTTCGGAATCTCCGAGCAGATCATATTCCCCGAAATCGACATCGACAAGATCGACCGCATCCAGGGTATGGACATCACCTTTGTGACGTCGGCAAAGACTGACAAAGAGGCAATGTCGCTGCTCAAACAGTTTGGTTTACCGTTCAAGAATCAGCAAAAATAAAGTATAATGGCAAAAGAATCAATCAAAGCAAGAGAACGTAAAAGAGCCAAGATGGTTGCTAAATATGCAGCTAAGAGAGCGGCTCTGAAGGAGATTGTGCGCAAAGGCGAGCCCGAGGAGGTCGAAAAAGCAGTCATGGCCCTGCAGAAACTCCCCAAGAATGCACTGCCCGTGAGAATGCACAATCGTTGTCAGTTGACCGGACGTCCGAAAGGATACATGCGTCAGTTCGGCATCTCCCGTATCAATTTCCGCGAGATGGCATTGGCTGGCTTGATCCCCGGTGTTAAAAAGTCAAGTTGGTAATTAACAATAATTGGTAGTTTTGCAAGTTGGAACGCCAAAACTACAAAACTTAAAATCAAGAAAAAATATGGTAACAGATCCTATTGCAGATTATCTGACCAGAATGCGTAACGCGATTGCCGCCAAGCACAGAGTGGTGGAGATTCCTGCATCGAAAATGAAAAAAGAAATCACGAAAATCCTCTTCGAGAAGGGTTACATCCTGAACTACAAGTTCGAGAACGAGGGTTCGTACAACCAGTCGATCAAGATTGCGTTGAAGTATCATCCCGCAACGAAGATGTCCGCGATATCTGAGTTGAAGAGAGTCAGTACTCCCGGTTTGAGAAAGTATGTGTCGGTAGAGGAAATGCCGAGAGTTCTCAACGGCTTGGGAATCGCAATCATCTCGACTTCGAAAGGTTTGATGACCGACAAGGAGGCTCGCTCTCTCAATGTCGGCGGTGAAGTAATTTGTTACGTCAGTTAATTAAAAAGAGGAGGAAAAGAAATGTCAAGAATTGGAAAAATGCCTATACATCTTCCTAAGGGAGTTGATGTTGCAATATCGGATGATAACGTGTTGACGGTAAAGGGCCCCCTCGGAACGCTGACGCAGAACGTGAACCCTGTGATAAAGATGAAACTCGAGGACAACACCCTCTATTTCGAGCGTCCTGACGATACCAAAGAGGTGAAGTCGATGCACGGCCTCTATCGCGCTCTGGCTGCCAACATGGTAAAAGGCGTGTCGGAAGGTTTCAAGACCGTCCAGGAGGTAATCGGAGTCGGATACAAGGTTCAGGCCAACGGCAATGTGATGGAGATGGACCTGGGTTATTCCCACAAGATCTATTTCGAACTTGCCCCTGAAATCAAAGTGGAGACCGTTACCGAGAAGGGTAAGAACCCGATCATTACGATGACCTGCTGCGACAAGCAGATCCTCGGCCTGGCTGCGGCAAAGATCCGTTCTCTCCGCAAACCCGAGCCTTACAAAGGTAAAGGTATTCGCTTCCAGGGTGAAGAGATTCGTAAGAAAGCTGGTAAAGCAGCTGCTAAATAATAGTTAAGAAGAATTCTGCAAAAAGACAAGCAGGAAAGAAACAAGCCAAAAAGATAAGACAATGGCAACAAGAAAAGACATAAGAAGAACAAAGATTAAGTATCGCATCCGTCATAAAGTATCCGGTACGGGAGAAGTGCCGAGATTGTCTGTGTTCAGAAGCAACAAAGAAATATACGCACAGGTGATAGACGATGTGAAAGGGGTGACCCTGACAGCAGCCTCCTCCTTGGAGAAGGGTGTAGAAAAGAGCGGCACCAAAAGTGAAATGGCAGCAAAAGTGGGCAAGCTCCTCGCTGAGCGCGCCTTGGCAGCCGGAATTAGCAACGTGGTATTCGACCGTAACGGTTACCTCTACCACGGACGTGTAAAATCATTGGCCGATGGAGCCAGAGAAGGTGGTTTAAAATTCTAAAAGTACTATGGCAGAAGTAAACATAAAAAGAGTAAAGTCAAGCGATATCGAACTGAAAGATCGTCTTGTAGCAGTAAACCGTGTAACGAAGGTTACAAAGGGAGGTAGAACATTTACGTTTGCCGCCATAGTGGTGATAGGTGATGAAAACGGTGTTGTGGGTTATGGCTTAGGCAAGGCAAAGGAGGTCCAGGCAGCAATACAGAAAGGTGTTGACGATGCTAAGAAAAACCTCATCAGGGTTCCCGTCCTCAAAGGAACTATACCTCACGAGCAGACTGGTAAATATAGTGGCGCACGAGTATTTCTGAAACCGGCAGCCCCCGGAACCGGAGTTATCGCCGGTGGTGCTATGCGTGCCGTATTGGAGAGCGTCGGCGTGAAAGACGTGTTGGCAAAGTGCAAGGGCTCCTCGAACCCGCACAGCGTGGTGAAAGCCACCATCAACGCGTTGCTGCAGATGAAAGATCCTTATATGGTCTCCCAGTTGCGCGGAATACCTCTGGACAAAGTGTTTAACGGTTAATTAATGGAGGATTTATAATGGAAGTCAAGACATTAAAAATCAAGCAAGTTAGAAGTATCATTGGTCGTCCCGCCCGTCAGAAAAGGACGATGGAGGCTCTTGGGTTAAGAAAGATTAACCACGAACGCGAGGTGAAGGCAACACCGCAGATTCTCGGCATGATAGAGAAGGTGAAGCATCTCATCACGGTAGAAGAAATGTAATTGTGTAACAAAGAAAAATTGAAGATAATGGATTTAAGTAATCTAAAACCTGCGGAAGGTTCAATAAAGCACTCCAAAAGAATCGGTAGAGGTGCCGGTTCCGGAAAAGGCGGCACTGCAACTCGCGGTAACAAAGGTGCCAAGGCCCGTTCGGGTTACCATCAGAAAGTTGGCTTCGAAGGCGGTCAGATGCCGTTGTACCGTAGGGTACCGAAATTCGGTTTCAAGAATATCAACCGTGTAGAGTACGTGGGTATCAACCTCGACACTCTCAACAAACTGGCTGAGGCTAAGAACATCACGAATTTCGACATCGAGACGTTGTGCCAGAATGGTCTGATCTCTGCTAAGGACAAGATCAAGATCCTTGGACGCGGCGAGCTGAGCAAGGCTATCAACGTCACCGCTCACGCTTTCTCGGCCAAGGCCAAGAAGGACATCGAAGAGAAGGGTGGAGTCGCAACGGTTATTGAAAAGTAAATATTCTAGTGGTGCCAGTCCAACCCACTGGCGCCCTAAATTTGAAATCTAAATTAAATGAAGAGATTTATTCAGACACTGAGGAATATCTGGTCGATTGAGGACCTGAGAAAACGTATACTCTATACCATCGGTTTGGTATTGGTGTACAGGATAGGTTCGTATGTCGTCCTTCCGGGTGTCGATCCTACCCAGTTGGGTGCACTCCAGAACCAGGGCCGCGAAGGACTGCTCGGCCTCCTGAACATGTTCTCCGGTGGTGCATTCTCCAATGCTTCGATATTTGCATTGGGAATAATGCCGTACATCACAGCATCTATCGTCATTCAGCTGTTCGTGATGGTTATCCCTTATTTCCAGAAAATGCAGAGAGACGGAGAGAGCGGGCGTAGGCTTATGAACCAGATCACGCGTATGCTTACCGTCGTGGTCACCGGTCTGCAGGCTCCGGCTTACATCACCAACATGATGTATCAGCTGGGCGCCACCACAACCGCTATCTATCCGTTCACGGGAGCTCAGCCCTCTATCTTCTTCTGGGTGTCCAGCATCATCATCCTGATAAGCGGCACTCTGTTCGTGATGTGGCTGGGAGAGAGAATCACCGAAAATGGAGTAGGCAATGGAATTTCGCTTCTGATTATGGTCGGTATCATCGCCCGTCTGCCGTTCGCTCTGTCGGCAGAGTTTGCCTCGAGGTTGACGGAAGGCGGCCTGGTGATGTTCCTGTTCGAGATAGTGGCCCTGTTGGTGGTCATCCTGCTGGTCATCCTGCTGGTTCAGGGTACCCGCAGAATACCGGTACAGTATGCCAAGAGGGTGGTCGGAAACAAACAGTATGGCGGTGTCCGTCAGTATATACCTCTGAAGGTCAACGCTGCCGGCGTTATGCCCATCATCTTCGCCCAGGCCATCATGTTCATTCCTATCACGGTTATGGGCTTCTCCAACAACACCGACAACAAGTTTGCCATGGCGTTCGCTGATTTCAACGGTTTCTGGTATAACCTCGTATTCGCAATCCTGGTTATCCTGTTCACCTATTTCTACACCGCCATCGCAATCAACCCGAATCAGATGGCTGAGGACATGAAGAGAAACGGCGGGTTCATCCCCGGCGTGAAGCCCGGCAAGAAGACCGCCGAGTATCTCGACAACATCCTTTCGCGAATCACGTTGCCGGGTTCCTTCTTCCTGGCTATCGTGGCCATCCTGCCTGCGGTAATCCGTCTGTTTGGAGTGAACACCCAGTTCGCTCAGTTCTATGGTGGTACCTCGCTGCTCATCCTCGTGGGCGTCATCCTCGACACCCTGCAGCAGATCGAGAGTCACTTGCTGATGCGCCACTATGACGGACTGACCAAGACTGGCCGAATCAAAGGTAGATCATCAATGTCGGTACAAGCATAAGGAGACTGTTGGGATGATATTGCTCAAGACCAAAGAAGAAGTGGAACTGATAAGGGCGAGTGCCCAGCTCGTCGGCAAGGCTCTTGCCGAAGTGGGCAAGCACGTGTGCCCCGGCGTCACCACTGCCTTCCTCGACAAGATCGGCGAGCAGTTCATCAGGGACAACGGTGGAATCCCGCTGTGCAAGGGCTATGAAGGCTTCCCGAGCGCTTTCTGCATATCGGTCAACGATGTCGTCGTCCACGGCATACCCAGCGAAAAGGTGTTCCTCAACGAGGGCGACAACGTGTCGGTCGATTGCGTGATCGAGCTCAACGGCTATGTGGGCGACTCGGCCTACACCTTCACCGTGGGAGAGGTAAGCGCAGAGATGCAGCGGCTGCTGAAGGTAACCAAGGAGTCGTTGTATCTTGGCCTTGACCGCTGCAAGGAGGGCAACCGCGTGGGCGACATCGGAAACGCCGTACAGCAGCACTGCGAGAAAAACGGCTACTCCGTAGTCCGCGAGCTCTGCGGCCACGGAGTCGGATTCAAGATGCACGAGTCGCCGAACGTCCCCAACTACGGGGTGCCCGGAACCGGCGCCTTGCTGAAAGAGGGTATGGTCATCGCGGTCGAGCCCATGATATGTATGGGTTCCAAGAACGTCAAGTTCTCGCAGGAGGACGGCTGGACCTGCCGCACCAAAGACGGGAAACCGGCTGCCCATTTCGAGCATACCGTGGCAATCACCAAGAACGGTCCCGACATCCTCTCGACCTTTGAATTTATAGAGAACAAACAATAATAAAGGAATAAAAAGAAGCAAATGGCAAAACAGTCGTCAATACAAGTGGACGGGACCGTGGTAGAGTCTTTGGGCAATGCGATGTTCCGCGTGGAATTGGAAAGCGGACACCAGATCATAGCGCATATCTCCGGCAAGATGAGGATGCACTACATCAAGATACTGCCTGGCGACAAGGTCCAGGTCGAGATGTCCCCCTACGATTTGACGAAAGGTAGGATCACATACCGTCACAAATAAAAGAGTGCCGTTCCAAGTTAAAACAGAAAATAACAAAAAGAAAAAATAAGAATTATGAAAGTAAGAGTTTCTGTCAAAAAGAGATCTCCCGAGTGCAAGGTTGTACGTCGGCACGGGGTCGTTTATGTAATTAACAAGAAAAATCCCAAGTTCAAACAAAGACAAGGTTAATAAAAGACAAGCGCCGGGAACCGCTGTCCGCGAACCTATCGGAAGCACTCCCCAGATTCCGGGCCGTTCTACGGTAGTGGCGACAGGCAGAGTCTAAAAAAACAAAAAAAGAATTTATGGCAAGAATTGCAGGTATTGACTTACCCAAAAACAAGAGAGGAGTTATAGGTCTGACCTATATCTATGGCATTGGAAGAAGCCTCGCCTCCGAGATCCTGGCCAAGGCCGGCATCGACGAGAACAAGAAGGTTCAGGACTGGACCGACGACGAGCAGAACACCCTTCGTAACATCATCAACGATGAGTACAAAGTGGAAGGAGCTCTCCGTTCCGAAGTTCAGATGAACATCAAACGACTGATGGATATCGGCTGCTATCGCGGCATCCGTCACCGTCTGGGTCTTCCTCTGCGCGGTCAGAGCACCAAGAACAACGCTCGCACACGTAAGGGTAAGAAGAAAACTATCGCAAACAAGAAGAAAGCTACTAAGTAAGTAAATCCATAAAGTAGCGGCCAGCGACGGACCATAGCCTACGGGCACGAATCAAGGAGCGCTGGTGGAGTAATGTAAAATCAAGCAAGAAAAAGAAAAGTATGGCAAAAACTTCAAAGCCGACCAAAAAAAGAGTCGTAAAAGTTGAACCTCTTGGAAGAGCGTGCATCTTCGCTTCTTTCAACAACGTAATCGTTTCGTTGACGAATAACGCCGGTCAAGTGATTTCTTGGTCGTCAGCAGGAAAAATGGGCTTCCGCGGATCGAAGAAAAACACTCCGTATGCTGCACAGATGGCTGCGGAAGATTGCGGCAAAGTTGCTTATGATTTGGGCCTAAGAAAAGTGAAGGTCTTCGTAAAAGGACCTGGTTCGGGACGTGAATCTGCAATAAGGGCAATCAATGGATGTGGGATCGAAGTGACGGAGATAGTGGACATCACTCCGCTGCCTCACAACGGCTGCCGTCCTCCGAAACGTCGTCGCGTGTAATAACTAAAGTGTAAAACGTAAACAGTAAAAGAAAAATGGCAAGATACACTGGTCCTAAAACCAAAATAGCAAGAAAGTTCCACGAGCCTATCTACGGCCCGGACAAGAATTATGAAAAGAAGCCTTACGCTCCTGGCATGCACGGTCAGAACAAGCGCCGCGGCAAGACCTCGGAGTACGGCACCCAGCTGCAGGAGAAACAGAAGGCCAAATATACCTATGGCATCCTTGAGCGCCAGTTCCGTAAACTCTATGCCGAAGCTTCCCGTCGCGGTGGCGTTACCGGTGAAGAGCTCATGAAACTCATCGAGGCCCGCCTCGACAACGTGGTCTATCGTCTCGGCATCGCCAAGAGCCGCGCACAGGCCCGCCAGCTCGTCTCTCACCGCCACATCGCCGTCAACGGTAACGTGGTCAACATCCCTTCCTACTCCCTCAGGGAAGGCGACGTCATCTCGGTCAGAGAGCGCTCCAAGTCGCTGGAGATCATCGCCGACTCGCTGGCTTCCCGTACCAACAGCTATTCGTGGCTGGAGTGGGACGCTGCCAACATGAGCGGAAAGTTCCTCAACTTCCCCCAGCGCGCTGAAATACCTGAGCCGATTAACGAGCAGTTGATCGTTGAGCTGTATTCTAAGTAATAACACTTGACCTCAGCTGAGAAATGGCCGGGAAACAGTCCCGGATAGTAAAAAATGAAATATAAACGAGAAAGGAAATAATATGTCAATATTAGCATTTCAAAAACCCGATAAGGTAATCATGCTGGAATCCGATGATTTTCGCGGAACATTCGAGTTCCGTCCATTGGAGCCGGGTTATGGTATCACTATCGGTAATGCGTTGAGGAGAATCCTTCTCTCGTCTCTCGAAGGTTTTGCCATCACTTCGGTGCGCATCGACGGCGTGGACCACGAGTTCTCGTCGCTGCCCGGCGTGGTCGAGGACATGACCGACATCATCCTGAGCCTCAAACAGATCAGGTTCCGTCGTCAGGTCGAAGACACAGAGAGCGAGAAGGTTTCATTTGAGGTGAGCGGTCAGACGGTATTGAAGGCAGGCGATTTGAACAACTATTTGAACGATTTTCAGGTTCTCAACCCCGAGGTCGAGATCTGCCACATGGAGTCCTCCACGTCGCTGCGTATCGAGCTTACCATCGACAAGGGCCGCGGCTACGTCCCCTCCGAGGAGAACAAGAAACCGAACGATCCCATCGGAGTCATCGCCATCGACTCCATCCATACTCCCATCAAGAACGTGAAGTACGAGGTCGAGAACTATCGTGTGGAACAGAAGACGGACTATGAGAAGTTGGTATTTGACATAGAGACCGACGGCTCCATCCATCCCAAGGACGCCCTCAAAGAGGCCGCCACCATTCTCATCCAGCACTTCATGCTCTTCTCCGACGAGCGCATAACCCTCGAGGTCGAGACCAAGCAGGTGTCCGACGAGTTCGACGAGAACACACTCCACGTCCGCCAGCTCCTCAAGACCAAGCTGACCGACATGGACCTCTCCGTCAGGGCTCTCAACTGCCTCAAGGCCGCCGAGGTCGAGACTCTCGGCGAGCTCGTGGCTTTCAACAAGGTGGACCTCCTCAAGTTCCGCAACTTCGGCAAGAAGTCGCTCACCGAGCTGGAAAACCTCGTGGAGTCCAAAGGCTTGGAGTTCGGTATGAACATCGCAAAATATAAGTTAGATAAGGAATAAAACAACCAGCCGGAAAGCACAGCGGTCTGAAAAGGATTATCAGCCGTCGGGAAGCGCCGGCATAAACAAAGAAGAAGAAAATGAGACACGGTTGCAAAGTAAATCATTTGTCAAGAACCCACTCGCACAGGGTGGCAATGATGTCGAACATGGCGACGTCGTTGATATTGCATAAGAGAATCGAGACGACACTGGCCAAGGCCAAGGCGTTGAGAGTCTATGTCGAGCCCATCATCAGCCGCTCGAAAGAGGACTCCACCCACAATCGTCGTATCGTGTTCAGCTACCTCCACAGCAAAGAAGCTGTCAACGAGCTGTTCCGCGAGGTATCGCAGAAGGTGGCCAACCGCCCCGGCGGTTACACCCGCATCCTCAAGACCGGCATCCGCCAGGGCGACAACTCCGAGATGTGCATCATAGAACTCGTGGACTACAACGAGAACATGCTGAAGGAAACCAAGGCCAAGAAGGCTAAGAGCACCCGCCGTAGCCGCACCAAGAAGGCCGAGGCTGCCGCCGAAGCTCCCGTAGCCGAGGCTCCCGCAGTCGAAGAGCCCGTAGCCGAGGCACCTAAGGCAGAATAAGGGTAGTCTATCGCGCAAACAGAGGAAAAGGGATTGCGGGACATCGGTTCCGGAGTCCCTTTTTTCTTTACTCTCTGAAACCGCCAGCCTCGCCGCTATGACGGAAACGGCTGGCAATCAGAGCTCAAAGACACAAAAGAGACAACAAATACAATAATCATATAATAATTTATCGTTATGTCACAAATCATTGGTATCAGGGGCCGTCAGATCCTGGATTCGCGCGGCAATCCCACAGTAGAAGTAGAAGTATTCACCGAACAGGGCGCGATGGGCCGCGCTGCGGTCCCCTCGGGCGCCTCCACCGGAGTCCACGAGGCTTGCGAGCTCCGCGACGGCGACAAGTCGGTATTCCTCGGCAAAGGGGTCATGCAGGCTGTCAACAACGTGAATACCGTCATCAACGACGAGGTTCGCGGCATGTATGTGGAAGAGCAGAGGCTCCTGGACCAAAAGATGATAGAACTCGACGGCACCCCCAATAAGGGTCGTCTCGGCGCCAACGCCATACTCGGCGTCTCCCTCGCCGCCGCCAAGGCCGCTGCCATGGAAAGCGGCCAGCAGCTCTACCGCTACCTCGGCGGATGCGGCGCCTACATGCTCCCCGTCCCCATGATGAACATCCTCAACGGAGGTTCCCATGCCGACAACTCCATCGACTTCCAGGAATTCATGATCATGCCCGTCGGCGCCTCCACCTTCGCCGAAGCCCTCAGGATGGGCGCCGAGGTGTTCCACAACCTCCGCGGAGTCCTCAAGACCAAGGGCATGTCCACCAACGTCGGCGACGAGGGCGGATTCGCCCCCAACCTCGGCTCCAACGACGAAGCCATACAGGTGGTCCTCCAGGCCATCGAGAAAGCCGGCTACCGCCCCGGCGAAGACGTCTTCATAGCCCTCGACCCCGCCTCCTCCGAGTATTACCTCCCCGAGGAGAACGTCTATCAGCTCAAGTGGTCCAGCGGCGAGAAACTCACACCCTCCGAGATGGTGGACTTCTGGAAGACCTGGGTTGACAAATACCCCGTCATCTCCATCGAAGACGGCATGGCCGAAGACGACTGGGACGGCTGGAAACTCCTCACCGACACCATCGGCGACCGCTGCCAGCTCGTAGGCGACGACCTCTTCGTCACCAACGTCGAACGCCTCCAGATGGGACTCGACAAGAAAGTCGCCAACTCCATCCTCATCAAGCTCAACCAGATCGGAACACTCACCGAGACCATCGACGCCGTCAACCTCGCCATGCGCAACAACTACACCGCCATCATCTCCCACCGCTCGGGCGAGACCGAGGACACCACCATCGCCGACCTCGTGGTAGCCATGAACGCAGGCCTCATCAAGACCGGCTCCGCTTCCCGCACCGACCGCATCTGCAAGTACAACCAGCTGATGCGTATCGAGGAAGCCCTCGGCGACCAGGCCGTCTATATGGGCAAGAACTTCAAATATGTGAAGAAATAAGAAAAGACAGGGTCCAAGCGGCGCCAGCGGCGCCGCTTGGCTTGTTTTTAAGCATTAATACAAAAAAACAATGAGTACGTTAGTAACTTGTATCATAGTAGTAGCCACCGCGCTGTTGTCAGCCGGATTGGCGGGGTTGTTTTTCCTGCTTATAGCCAAACGATATTTCGCCAACGAGCAGAAGGGTCGTCTCCTCGACATGAAGATCGATGAGCGCAAGGAGACTCTCAAAGTGGTGTCCCCCATCAGGTTGCAGGCGTACGAGCGTATGGCGCTGTTTTTGGAACGTATCTCGCCCAACAGCCTGATACTTCGCTGCTACCGCCCGGGAATGGACATGGTGGCGTTGCAGAGTGTGCTGACGAAAACCATACGCGAAGAGTGGGAGCACAATCTCAGCCAGCAGGTATATCTCTCGTCCGAGGCATGGAACCGCATCCGCGAAGCCAAAGAAGAGATGATCAACCTCGTCAACGCCTCCGCCACCACCCTGAAAGAAGGCGCCGAACCCACCGAGCTCGCCGGCATGATATTCGCCACCAGCACCAAAGGCGGCGTCCCAACCGACTCGGCACTCGAATTCCTCAAAACCGAAATCAAAGAATATTTCGAATAAGGGAAAGTCTTCTCTATTAGAAGGTATAGGCAAATTTTGTTGCGAGCAGTATTGGCTGCTGAGGAGCGAGATCGACGGTCTGATGTACTTGGGCCGGTTCGGAAAACGAGGTGTTGACTGTGGCGTCGTCTTTTACGGCAAGGATTCCTTTGCCGAGGTAGTAGAAGAGCAGCGAGACCGAGAGGTGGGAGGTAATGTTGAGACCGACGGCGGCGGAGCCCTCGTCAGCAGCCGCGGAATCTGCTGGAGCACCAGCCACAACCCGACCCTCGCCGGCAGCAGTCAACTGGAAGGCAACGGCACAGGCTCATATAGCTGCACGATGACAGGCCTGCAACCCAACACCACATATTATGTGAGGGCTTATGCCGTCAACAAGGCTGGCATCGCCTACG
>JAFRTM010000014.1 GCA_017439185.1 Bacteroidales bacterium
AAATGTGGTATCGACCGGCGTCAGCACCTCGCCGCACTGCGAGACGACCTTCGGCATCTCGTTGTCGGCTCGCGGCACTGCAGCAGAGAAGCACTCTACAGTATCCGTGCTGTCGGCCAACGTCGGGTTGGGCACCTCGTGAGGTACGGTCGTCGGATTTATAATATAAGTGTAAGTCCAGTTGACGTTGTAGCCCGTGCAGTCTTCGTAGTTGTAGGTATATACCACCGTGTCGCGACAGCCGTGGTTGGTAATACTTCTAACCGGTCCTGTGGGAACGATTTGGTCGC
The DNA here is from genome assembly GCA_017439185.1 of Bacteroidales bacterium. GTDB lineage: Bacteria > Bacteroidota > Bacteroidia > Bacteroidales > P3 > Colimorpha. The sequence continues at coordinate 291 of JAFRTM010000014.1, forward strand.
CGCAGGTATTCAGCACCACGGGATAGGTCGGCAGGTTGGTGTCTGCGATACACTCTACCGTGTCTATGCCATTGTCGGGGAGTGTGAATCGTGCCGGGTTGAGAATATAGGTATAAGTCCAGGTGTAGTCGCGACCATATACCACATAATGGTAAGAATATATGCGCTTGTAGCAGCCTTCGGTAACATTGTAGTCCGTAGTGATGTTTGGAGCATCGAACGTTATGGGCTCGCCGCAGATGGCGCTGTCGGGAGTGTGAGGAGCGACTATGGCACTGTCACACTGCACTGTCTTCTCTACATTGGGCAGACCGTTGAATTCGCCTGCTTCGATAATATGGACTCTCTGCCAGAGATACTCACGACCGGCGCAGTCGGTATAACGCCAGTTGTAGGTCACGTTGCCGTTACCGTGGATATCCACATTGGTGTCGGCGGTAGCCACCGTCATCACATTGCCGTCACCGTCGAGCGGCACAGGTGTTACCAAATTGCCGCAGGCGTCATACATGTCGCTTGACGGTATGTTGAAGGTGGTGGCACCCGTGGCGGCACTGATACACGGCACTGTATCGACAAACACCGTAGGATTGGCCATATTCAGCAGAGGCAGCTCTATGATATAGGTGAATGTCCAGGTGGTGTCATGGCCGCAGTTGGCGAAGTTGAAGGTATAGTCACGCTTGCCCTTACAGGCGTTCTCCATGTCGGTCACCGGAGTCGGTGTGTTGGAGGTGACCGATACGGGGTGGTTGCATGCATCGGTAACCGTAGGCAGCACAATCTGTGTGTTCGGCGCTGTGAGACCCGAAGCCCAATCGGCACACGACACAACCACGGTGTCCTCCACAGCCGAGAAGGTATAGCCGTCTGGCGTGTTGATGGTAATATTCTGCGTAAGCATAACGCCATTGCCACAGAAGTCCTCAATGGTATAGGTACGTTTTACGTTGATGGCGCAAGCACTGCTGTCTCGCTTCACGTCGTTGTGCGATACAATGAGACTGTCAAGTGGCGTGCAGGCGTCGGATATTGTGATACCGAAGGCATCAATCAACTGCTGTGCCGTAGTGAGGGCGGGATAGAGAGTTGAGAGATCCGAACAGCAGCCTTCGACAGTGTGCGCAGCGATGGAACCGGTAACCGTCGGATGGGTGTTGTCGATAGCCCTGATGGTGTCTTCCTCTATCGATACGGTGCAACCGTGATTGTCGGTAACGGCGAGGTTGACGGCATAAGCCTGGTCGCACACACGCGGTATGGTTGCCAGCGTTGTGTCGGAGACAGCCGTAGTTGTGGTTGTCGAAGAGGGCGTCAACGTCAACGGAGTTGTATAAGTATAGGTGTATGTTGCGTTGTCGGCATTGGTGAGCGTAGCCACGAGTGAGACTGTGTCGCGTGTCGGACATACGGTGTCGGCCGCCGCATCTAGTGTCAGAGTGGGCACTCCCTCTACATATATCGTCTTCTCTGTGTAACCCGTACAGTTAAGTGCACCATGAGCCACTGTTACCGTAATGGTCTTGTTGCCTCTCGTGCTCCACGAGGCGGTGATGGTGTTGGTGCCTTGTCCGCTAAGTATGGTACCGTTCTCCCCTACCGTCCAGGTATAAGTGTCGCCAGCACCGCCGTTTGTCTCCTGTATGGTAAGCACCGTATTGGTCTCCGAGGTGCTTTCGCAGATAGTGTCGGCACAACTTATGGCGGGCTGCACTGTGTCGATTATGGATAGAGTGATTGTCTCCTGCTTGTTGTATGAGGTACATCCGTTGGTGCTTGCCGCTGTAACGATATAGGTGTAGTCACCAGCCGTTGCTGGACGTCCGGTAATGGTATCGGTGCCGTCGGGTGCTGTGATGACAAGGTTGGCGGTCAACGGAGTATTGAAACTAATCGTAGCGTTGCTGTATATCACCGGTATCGGCGTGATGTCCACACCGAGACACTTGGCCTGCGTCTGCACAGCATCGTCAATCGCCAAATTCACTGTGTCGTTGACAGTGATGGTGACGGTCTCCTGCTTGTTGTATGAGGTACAGCCATTGTTGCTCGTCGCTGTTATAACGTAGGTAAATTCGCCATTGGAAAGCGGCTTGCCGGTGATAGTGTCAGTGCCATCGGCAGGTGTGGTGATTACGAGGCCGTCGGTCAGCGGGGTGCTGAAACTTATCGTGGAGTTTTCATAGATGACCGGTATCGGCGTGATGTTCTCACCGAGGCAGATGGTCTGTGTCTGTGTGTTCGAAGCATCGGTGATTTCCAGTTTCACGGTATCTTTGACCGTGATGGTGATGGTGTCCGTCTTGTTGTATGAGGCGCAGTTGTTGGTGCTTGCCGCAGTAATGATATACTCATACACTCCTGCTGCCAGCGGACGTCCACTTACCGTGTCGGTGCCGTCGGGCGACGTGATTACGAGGTCGGCGGCCAGCGGTGTGTTTAAGGATATGGCAGCGTTGCTGTAAGTCACAGGTATCGGCGTGATGCTCTCTCCAAGGCAGATGGTCTGCTTCTTCTTCGTTCCGTCGATATTGAGTTTCACTGTGTCGTTGACAGTGATGGTGACGGTCTCCTGCTTGTTGTAGTCCGTACACCCGTTGGTACTTGACGCCGTTATTACGTAGGTGAATTCTCCATTGGAAACCGGCTTGCCGGTGATGGTGTCGGTGCCGTCAGGTGCTGTGATTACGAGGCCATCAGTCAGCGGGGTGCTGAAACTTATGGTCGAGTTTCCGTAGATAACCGGTATCGGCGTGATGTTCTCGCCGAGGCAGATGGTCTGCGTCTGAGTGTTCGAGGCGTCGGCAATTGTCAGACTTACCGTATCTCTGACCGTGATGGTTATCGACTTGGTCTTGTTGCTTCCTGCACATCCGGTATTGCTCGCTGCCGTCACCACGTATGTATAAACACCCGCCGTTGTCGGACGACCGGTAATGGTGTCGGTACCGTCGGGCGACGTGATGCTCAGCCCTGCGGCAAGGGCATTGTCGAGACTTATCGTGGAATTGCTATAAATAATAGGTATCGGAGTGATGCTTTCGCCGAGGCAGATGGATTGCGAGACTGCGTCGTCGTTCAGTTTCACCGTATCGTTGACTATGATGGAGATGATGATCTGATCCTGTTGACAGGCGGGCGATTGATTGCTGACAGCCGTGAGGGTATAGGTTGCATCGGTCTCAGGTTTGCCCGACAGCGACACCTTGCCGGTAGTCGCGCTGTTGTCGGTGAGGACCAGCGTGCCGTTGTCTATCGTTATTGATTGCAGAGTGGAGTAGTCAAACTTAAGATTTATGGTTTCCAACGATTCTCCTAAACATATCTCCTGCGACACTGCTCCACTTGTCGAGCCACCTGTATTGTCCAGCTCTATGGTTGCGTCGTGGTTGAGAGCAACATTGATTGTCCGTGATGTAGTACAACCGTTTTCGTCGGTGACAGTAACGGTGTAGGAGTTCGTAGCGGTGGGCGACACCGTAAGCGAAGCTCCGTCCTCATTTATTGTCGGGTCGGTGGTCGAGGACCAATGGTAGTTGTCGATACCTGCCGAGCTGGTGGCTGAGCCTGTAAGTGTGATGCTGTTGCCAGGGCATACTGCAGTGTCGCCGGCCACGGTGTTGTTGGCCGTGTTGTCGGTGAGTGTGAGGTCGTTCTTGGGTATCACAATATTGACAGTAGCCGAATTCTCCACATTACAAGTACCACGCACTGTAGCCGTTGCCACAATGGTGTCGCCTGTGACTGTCTGTGTGAACAGCGATGAGGCTCCAGTACTGTCAATTGACTGACCCACGAAGGTAACCGTGCCTCCGCATCCGTCGGTGCTTACAGCCAACACTGTCGGTGCCAAATTGGGCATCCTATATTGGCAGTCACTTCCTACAGGTATTGCCGTGATGAACTCCGGCAGCGCCCCTACGGTCGGCTGTGGCGCCACTGTCCATTCATAGGTGATAGCCACTGGATCGGCCGACTGACCGCAACCATTGGTGTAGGTAGCAGTCCATGTGCGACTATGCTGACAGCCCGTTATCACTTCATCTCCGGCAGATACGTTTACTGATGCCGTTGCCTTGCAGTTGTCTGTTACCGTGAACGAGGCTGCCGTAGGTGCGGCAAAGGTGTTGTCGCAACCCCAGTCTTTATAATCCGTGAATCCTGAGGCATAGCCTATGACCGGTTGCTGCATTATGGTGGCGAATGCTATCGCCGTGGTATCGGTACAGTTGTTATGGTCAACAATGATAAGGGTGTCGTTATAGGTGTGGCATAGACCATCGCTTGCCACAGTGGCCCGAGCCGTCCGGGTGTTGGTAGGTCCAGGTACAAGGTTGGAGACCGCTGTGGAGCCTTTCCATTGATATGTAAATGGACCCACGCCGCCAGTGAACGAGGCGTTGAGCTCGTAGTTCTGTCCATTCGGCAACGGACATCCGTTGGCTTGCGACGGAGGATCAATGGTGACTTCAAACGGAGGGTTAAGGTTCGCTATTATAACATTATGAATGGTATCGGGGCAGGCATTGTTGCCGTCCGACACCACCACTGTATAATTACCTGCCGGCAGATTGTCGAATACTCCGACATTGTTTTCCTGATGGCGATAGAGGGTATCTTCTATATAGAAGAGATATGGTGCGGTGCCACCGGTTACGGTGATGGTAAACGAGCCCGTCTCCGAACCTCCGCACACGATAGGTGCCGGGGTGCTTGCCGTAGCCGCGTGGATAGAGTCACGCTCCACCTCCACCGGCATTGCACGGCTCATACACTCTTCGGCATCGATTATCTGCACGCTGTGGGTACCTGAACGCAAATGCTCACGATAATTCACATAACTGAACGGCTCATTGTCGAAACTGTATTGATAGGGAGGCACTCCTCCTGTGGGATTAACTTCAATCCTTCCATCGTTGTTAGCACAGCTCGCCTTGGTCACCACCTCGTTGAGATGGAAGTCCTTAAGTCTGAAATTGAGGCTTATAGTATCCTGCACATTGCATCCATAGTCATCAATGGTGTACATATTGCAGTGGACGTGGATACGCTCGTCCGTAAGACTGCTCGGCGGAGTCACCACAAAGTGGTCTGTCGATTTGGAATACTGACCATTGCCAAACCAATCGCATCTGGCGAAAGCACTGTCAAGCTCCCAGTTGTAGGTCCACTCATCACGGATCAGCGAGTCGTTAAGACCGATTGACCAATCGACCAACCATCCATTGTCATTTGCATATCCATCAACAATGTATATTGTCCAGAATCCATTCAAAGGACATTCTACCAAGCGTTCAAAAGACTCATCGGGACTATAGATATTCTTCATTTCTGAGAAGTGCGAGGAGTCCACCACATTGTTCTTGTCTGTCTTAGAGCAACCTTTATCCCATATTGGGTGCGTTATCGGACCCGCGTCATGGTTATGGTTGGGGATCTCGTATATCTTATGGCCTGCTCCTTTGGCATATTCATAGCCGTGGGTCTGCGCACAAGACCACACATAGTTCCATGCCTCGCCAATACGATTGACATGACGGTCCGTCTGCCCACTACAACTAAACGTTTTAGTAGCATTCGGATTGCATTTATCCGTTGTACAGTTGTCGCACTCATCAACAGCCAATCCGAAAAAAGCCCTATGGGACTCGCGCTCAAAATTTGTAACCGTTTGCCCCGTTTCGGGATCCCTCCAAGTTGAAGGAGGCTCACCCCAACTATAATACCTATTGTAATGGCTTGTACCAGCTATGTGTTCCTGTGTAGCACAATCACTATTTCCTTCTTGGTATTTTTTCAATATTACAGCCTCACGGCGTTCCCCCGTTTCGGGATCCGCAGGACAAATAAGCTTTATCAACAAGTCTCCTATATAGGAGTGTTCGATTTTCATTTGAAGATACAAGATATCCTCGACAGAACGCACTCTTGCACCGTCTTGAAATTGATAGAACTCTATACTTGACTCGTAGTGACATGATGCTGGATTTCCAACACCTGCTCCGTCAACATCACAAGAAGTTCCATCCGGCAGGAATATTCCCTCCACTTTGGACAGCACAGCAGAAGTGGAAGGTTTCTGACTAGCCACCTGCACAAAGTTTGAGTCAAGTGTATTATATCCTATCGTCACGTATGTCGGAGATCCAGGACATATAGGGAACGCCGTGGTGTCAAAGTCGTTGACGAGAACTCCTCCGCTGACTCTTACTCGACCAGGCATTCGTAACTGACAACCGCCTGACATCGTAACATAGTTTAGATCATATCCCACTACCGAATCGAATACCGGAGTGTAATATTCTCCTCCCGGAATAAATGTGGTAGTGTTGGCTCTGGTATATGTATGATAGTGATTTGCATAGGAAAAATACCACGAACCGGTGGACGGTGTACAATCGCCACGCGGAGTTGCAACCACCGAGACCATCGTGTCTCCTTTACAAATGTTGAAGTTATAATAACCGTCGATATCACGCTTGACGGTATCTTTGATAAGTATCACAGTGTCTGTGTAGCTGTATGTACTAATCTTGTGATGCTTATAGGTATATTCGATGGTAAGTGCCGAGTCGGGGATACAGCAACGGGTTCCATAGATTGCGTAGAGGGTGGTATCGCCCACAAGCATAAACTCGCTACCCGGGAAATAGGAATCACCAGTGCCATCGGCCTTGGTGTTCCATTGCTGAAAACTTATGTCGGTAGTAGAACACGACGGCGTCTGCATCGAAAGATGGACAAGTCCTATTCCTCCCTGAATTGGGGGCGCACCAGAAGCCGTACCTGTACAAGTAGAGGATTCTGCCACGTATGTTATCTTGGGATACACACGGGCAGCGATTAGGTATTGTGCTACCTGTGCACAATATTCAGAAGTAGCGTCGAGGTGGGCTGAGATAATAGTTGTACCCGGATTGCCTGTAAAAGTCACATTGCCGCTGGCATCTACCGTTGCCACAGACACATCGGACGACTGATAATAGATACCGTCGGGCGTGGCACTGAGCGTAGGGGCTACAAATTCGGTTCCTATAGCATAGTCCACCGATGCACTGGAATATTTGAAATTGGCAGCACGCATTGTGCAGCAGTTCATACAAAAGTCTATCTCGGGAAGGAAATCGGAACTTGTCACACCAGCGGGATCAACGTCAAAGGAAGCCCACCCTGCAGTGTCATAGATCTCAGGTGCCGGCATATTACGCCAGTCTTCTGTGTATGCGCAAACAGCTACCGTGCCTGTCTTCTGCGTATAATAGAACGGTGTCGGCTGAACCACAGCATCGGTAGATGTGACATCCATCGCGATAACTATATTTTCTGACAAGTTATCGTATTCGAAACCACTTACCATGTTGAAGTCAAACTTGTTCCATCCCTCCACCACATTCCAACGACCGCTATATACCAATGTCAACTGATCCTTGGGGATGAAATCATATTGGTTATCAAAACTCGTCTTGTTGGTCTTGCCCATATAGATACGTGCCCACCTCTGTGATGGATTAGCTTCGGTTGCCCTGAATGCGATAGAATGGATACGGCACGCCCGACCCACATCGGCTCCCGTATATATCATCTGATTCCACGTACACATATTTCCAAGCCTTGCAGGACTCATCGGGTTTCCTATCGGTCCGGTACAACGGATATCGCAGTTATCGTTAATCGTTATAGCGTATGAGACCTGACGTGGGCAATAGCCCGCTCTTGCCAGTGTGGCCGTAATAACCACCCTACCCGGCTGGCCTGTGAACGAGACCGTGCCGTTCGAATAGTTCACCAAGGCGATCTGGTTGTTTGAGGAAGTATAGGTGACATCAGGATCTTCAGCACCATTATAGAGGGCCTTGTTGACTGCCGGCGTTGGGTTATCGGAGATATTGACCGAATAGTTCCCACTTTGAAACGCAAACGTTCCACCAAGTGCAGGGCAGTCATCGTGACAAAACTCAATGTTCGGGCGAGTGTTACGCGCCAGGGAGGAGACGAGCGTCTGCATCTCTTCGTCGGAGGGATTCAATAATCCTGTAAGGCTGAGATACTCGGGCACATTGTTGGAGTTAAGCTCTATGGGGTCGTGACCCAAGGTGGTCCAACCCATCTCGGCAGTGGTGGTGGCGTGGCAAACAAAGTTGTTATCAATAGAGGCTGGCTTCACCAGCTGGTTGATTGCAACCACTATGTTATCGGTACCGTTCCACACAAATGGAGTGGAGAGCGTTATATAGCACCAAGTGCCACCTGTTCCGTTAATGTTGCTGAAAGAAATGGTTCCTTCGCTACCGGCGGCAAACACTCTTACCAGACCTTCGTTGCATATCGTGCTAAGGTCGGGATTGGAGGTATGACCCATAAAAATATCGGCAGAAATGGAGAAGTCGCGAGTTCCGGCATACTGGAATCCTATGCGGTTGATCACCGTGCCGGCCGTCATACCTTGGGTAGTGAGTTCGGAGGCGAGATAGACCTGCTGTGTGTATGCATAGGAGTCTCGCACCCACGAGTAGAACGGGAGATAAGAGATGTTGCGCGATGTTGTCCCAACTATACGATAGCACTGCGACTGCGCTATCGCCTGTCCACACGTCAGCAAAAGCACAGCTGCAAGCACAAGTCTCGCAAATCTAGTCCCTAGAGTTTTCTTCAGTATATAATTGTTTGCCATAAGCAAGAGTATTTTTCCGTTTATATTCAATACAATATGCGTCAAAATACGCCCATTTGGGCATTATTTAGGACATTGCAAAGATACGAAGAAATATGAAAACTGCAGTATTTTTTTTCTTAAAAAATTCAAACAAAAAATGTGCTATTTTTTTATGCCTTATATATAATTGAAAATCAATATAAAAAGAAGCGGCGGTATCTCTGCCATAGAGACACCGCCGCCGATGAATTTTTTACTTAATTTGCTACCTCAGCAGCAACACTGTACCAACTTTCTTCACCCAACGATCGGGTTCTACCTCGGTGCGGTAGCGGATGATGTAGGTGTAAGCTGCTCTCGGGCATTCAACACCTTCGTGGTCTCCCTTCCAGCCGTCTTCCAGCGAAGTGGAGTGGAACACGAGGAGTCCTTCGCGTGTGTAAATGTACATCTCATATTCCAGTATGCCACGGCCTATGGCGTTGAAGGTCTTGTTGATATTGAGGTTAGGAGTGAAGATGTTGGGCACATAAAGTCCTGATTTCTTCACATATATAACCGAATCCTTGATGCTGTTGCAGATGCCATTGACTGCATTGATCGTGATCATAATGGAGTCATCGGCACAATTGGCATCGCCCGATATCGACTCGTCGGTACCGGCATATATGCCGTTGACGTACCATGACACCGACTCGGTGTTGGTGCTGGCGTTGTACACCGTCCAGTGGAGGTCGTCACAGGTGAGGAACTCAGGCTGGAAGCGCATATCGGCGATAGGCAGGTTGAGCGGCTCGAGCGTCAGCGATGCAGCGTTGGAACACAGCATATTGGGACCATATCCACCGGTGAGTGTGTAGGTGGTTGTGGTACGCGGATTGACAGCGATCATCAGCTCGCCTTGCTGACCGTTGAGGGTCGCGTCGTTAGGCGTGGACGACCAACGGAAGCGGTTGCCTCCTATCACATCGCCGGTGAGCTCATAGTGACCCAACTCGCAGGAGTGGAACTCGCTGAGCGTAGCGCGGATCTGAGGACGTTGGATAACGTGGAGCGTTATAGTACTGTCACAGCCAGCCGTCGTGGTACTGTGGATGGTATAGTCTCCGGCAGGATAGCTTCCGCCCGCATAGTTGAGGCTTGCGCCATAACATACGGTGTCGGTATGCTCACTCTGACGGGAATAGTTGATGGTCAGGTGGAGTGTCACCGTCGAGTCGCATCCGGCTGCATTGGTTGTCTGATATGTCGGTGCGTTGGTCGAAGATGTGTAAGTATTGCCATGCCAGGTGTAGGTGTCGCATGCACGGTCGGTGAACACGGCAGTGGTGCTGCGTCTGATGACGAGGTTGAGTCTCAACGTGGAGTCGCAACCGGCTGCATTGGTACCGGCATCTATCGTAGGTGCATTGGTGCCCGTCTGCGAGGTGGTATAGGTTATGCCGTTCAACCAAGTGTAGCTGTCGCACTCGTTGTGGGTGTCAATACCCAGCGTGCTGCGCTTGATTGTCAGATGGAGATTGACGATAGAGTCGCAACCCCACTGGTTGACACCAGCGATGGTGTATGTCGGCGTGGTGGTACTACTGGTATAGGTCTGATGGTTATAGCCCCATTGATAGCTGTCGCAAGCCTCCTGGTTATCCACACCCGTTGTAGAGTGATGGATGGTGAGGTGCAGCGTATCGACACCTTCGCAACCTTGGATGCTATAACGGTTATAGTAGGTATTGGTTGCTGTGTAGGTGAACGACTGGCCTCGTATGTTCCAAGTATATGTCTCGCACGCCTCGGCAGTGGTTGAGGTATATTCATTATAATGTATAGTCAGGTGCAGGTTCACCGTGTCGGGACATCCTGCCGCATTGGTCGATACATATATCGGTGTGTTTGTAGATGCAGTGTAGTCGGTGCCGTGCCAGTTGTATGTCTCGCAAGCCTCCTGCTCTTCCACCGAGGTGGTAGAGTTGTTGATGGTGAGGTGCAGGGTTACTGTGCTGTCGCATCCGGCTGCATTAGTAGTCTGATAGGTCGGCGTGTTGGTCGAGGCAGTGTAGGTGGTGCCATGCCATGTGAAGCGGTCGCATGCCGTCTCGGTCTCGATGCTGGTAGTCGGCTGGTTGACGTTGACCGTCGTATTTGCCTGTGCCGAGCAGTTGTTGGCGTCATATACCGTTACGTAGTATGTAGTGGTCGAGGTGGGCGTCACAGTGCGTGTTGCACCTTGTGCTCCGTCGGTCCACTCGTATCTGTATCCGGTTCCCACGGTTCCCTCATGGCCTTCTGCCGAAATGGTTGCGGATGCTCCGTTACAGATGGTTGTGGGAGTTGCCGAAGCGGTAGCCGTCAACTCGTTGGGCTGGGTCAAGGTCTTCGACACAGTGCCTGTGCAGCCTTTCGAGTCGGTGACAGTCACAGTGTACTGCACATTGGCATCCAGTCCGTTGATGGTCTGTCCGGTCATGCCGTTGGACCAGTTGTAGTTGTAGCCGCCGTTGCCACCTGTTGCCGCCACGGTTATCGAGCCGGTTCCATTGTTGTAGCAGGTGAGGTTGCTGAAGTTATCTACGGTCACAACGATTGCTGCAGGTTCAAGAACTGTTATGGTCTTGTTGGTGGTGCAGCCTTCGTCGTCAGTGATAAGGACTGTGTAGGTACCTGCGGCAACTCCTGTCGCGATACTGTCGCGGTCGCCTGCTGTGATGCCAGAGGGCCAAGTATAGTGGTATGGGAATGTACCGCCACTGACGCTGGTCAGCGTAATCGTACCGGTGCTGTAACCGTTACACGAGACGGAATCCTGTGCTATCGTAGCCACAAGCGTACCGGCCTGACTAACATCGGCGTAGGTTGTGTATGAGCAGTTGTTGGCGTCGGAGATGGTCACCGTGTAACGTCCTGCCGGACGGCCCGTAAGTGCCGCAGTGTTCTCGGTCAGTGTAGTTGTATTGTTGTCGAGATCGGTATAGGTCCAGCTGTAGGTGTAAGGCGTGGTGCCGCCAGTCACGTTGCTGACCGTCACCGTACCGTTGTTGCCTCCGTTGCAAGCCACATTGGTGCTGGCTATCTGGGCGGTGATATTATCGGGAACGGTTACCTGTACCGTTTTCGTCAGCACATGTCCGCAATGGTCTCTTACCGTCACCTCCACCGGCACTGATCCAGAAGTGGCGGAGCCGGCACGCGGACTCTGCTCCTGGCTCTGGATGCCGCAGTTGTCCTGCGGGTCGAGCAACGCTATAATATTAGGTACCAAATATACACACGGTTCACCGTAGAGTTCAGAGCCAAACTCGGCAGGTACCGAAGTTACACTCGGATTGTTGAAATATGGTCCCTCGTCGTCGATTGCGCCAAAGCTGCCGTTGGTGGTAGCCACACAGCCGTGGCCATCGGTGACCGTGAGATTCAAGTTGAACGTGGCGCACGTGCCTGTGCTCGGAATCGTTGCCACGCTGGCGCTGCCGACGTATGCACCTGTCCAGTTATAAGTATAAGGTGTAGCTCCGTTGTTGATATTGGCGGTAACGCTGTAGTTGCCGATAGGTAACGGGCAGCCGTCGGCTGGCAGGTTGAGCGACACTGTCATCTGGTTATAAGCGTTAACTGTGAGAGTCACCGTGCTGTCGCAGCCTCCAGCCGTGGTTAGCGGGAATGTCTGCGTTCCGGCACTGTTGAAGACATGACCGTAGAATGTGATCGGGAAACTCTCGTTGCAGATTGTTGTGTCGTGGGTGGTGGTAAGCGACGGCAATATCTCAAGATTCAATGTCACCGTGCTGTCACAACCCATAGCACTGGTTGTAGTATAGTTATACTGACCCGAGGAGTTGTATGTATTACCGTTCCAGGTGTAGCTCACGCAAGCCTGCTGGTCCACGGTATCAAGCACATTGCCTGAGATAGTTAGGTAGAGAGTGTCATTGTCGGGGCAGCCTTCGGGAGTGAGAGCGTTGTCGACATATATTCCGCTGACTGTGTATGTCTGGTGGTTTCTATCCCATGTGTAAGGCTCACATTCGCCAGCAACCGTCAAGCTATGATGGACTGCATCGTGCATTGTGACTGTGGCTATATTCTCGTACTCTGTGGTGCAACCATACTCGTCACGGAGGAAGAGGTCGCATGTGGTGGTTCCTACAAAATTTTCAGGTGGAGTAATCTCCATATACACACCGGCTTTGGTCGTATGCCAGTCGCAGGAAGTCCATGCACTGTCGAGGTCAACCGAATAAGTCCAGCTGTTGGGTACCAAATGTTCGTCGAGACCAAGCTCCCAATTGAAGATGTAGCCATCGTCAACACCCCATCCATCGACAACCTCGATTGACCAGGTTCCGTTCAACGGGCAACCAATCAGATTGGAGAACGGCTCGTACGGATGGTAGATCTGAGTCATATCTTCGACGTGTGAAGAGTCGACTGAACCAGAGTGATCATTTCCCACATTGGCACTTTCGTATACATATCCATAATCGCCACCGGCGTAAACATAACCGCGCGATGTATTGTTGGACCATATATAGTTCCAACCCGTACCCATCGTTCCTGGCGAGTCACAATCTGTTGAATAGCCCGAGCCCGATATACCGAAGTAAGCACTTTGATTTGTGGTACTTCCTACCCAGGAGTCATATCCGGAAGGAATCTCGTCGCGGCAAGTCGCTGAACCACTACCCGACTGCGGAAGTATTACTGCGAAATTATCATTGGGGCACCTCAAGGCGATGTAGATATCGCCGATGAACGAGTGTTCGAGGTTAAGCAACACATAAAGGATATCATTTGCACTCTGGATAGTGGCGCCCGCCGAGAAAGCTGTAAAGGTCACACTCGAACGGAAAAAGCAGGTCCCATTACACGGCACACCGTCGGGCAGCCACACTGTATCGCTCACGCCGAGGGTGGTTGCCGAACCACCTTGAGGACGAACCACATCGATGGAACCGATGCCGTCGGACGACACATATATATTAAAGGGTTCTCCCTTACAAAGGTCAAAGCTGGGACGCGTGGCGACCTGGAACACACCAGCCACACGCACACGAATCGGTATCGTGACCGAGCAGGTGGGCGACGAGGTCTTGCTTATGGTAACCGAGAGGTTGTAACCGGTAGGACGGTCAAAGGTATGTGTATAGTTGGAGGAGGTCGAATTGGAGGTTTCTTCAATCAACGCATTGGTAGAAGAGGCCAGTGACCATTTATAGCGGTAGCCGGAGCAGGTGGTGCGCGGGGTCACCGAGAAGGTGTAGGGGTCGCCAAGGCAGACATCGGCATAGTAGTTACCCTCCGAGTCTCTCTGCAGTGGGAAGGGTTTGCCGGACTGGAAGATATAGAAGCCGTCGAGGTCGCAGCAGGAGAGGTTGTTGGCTACCACTGTCCAATGAATTACTATTTGCTTGGTACAGGTAGCGCCGTTGACCGTTCCGGTGACGGTAATGGTGAACTGGCCTGAGCCTGCCGATGTCGGTGTGCCTTGGAAGGAACCGTCGCTGTTGAGGGTCATCCATGCGGGCATACCCGAAGCAGTGAATGTGGCACCCGAGTGGGAGCCAGTCGGTGCATAACCGTACATTGTGGAACCTACATAACCGCTTATGTTGAGCGCGGCGTCTTGATAGGTTGCCTCGAACACGTTGGCGGTTGCCGGTACGCGCGAACTGGAACAGTCATAGGTGGTATTATATGTTCCGACATAGTAAGTGGTCGTGGTTGAGACGTTGGGAGTGTAGCTTGTGCCGGTGGCTATCGGAGTGGTGGCATCCACGGCATCGAACCACTGCAAGGTTCCTTCGCCGTTCACCGAGGCGGAAAGTTCTATCGGGCCGCCGTTGCAGCTCCAGGCGCTTACTGCCGTAGGAATCTGAGCGGGGCAGATAACCTCAAGTTCGTATGAGGCGTTTGCCGGGCAGTAGCCCTGACAGGTGTCTTGCCTGAGAGAGATGACAGTTTCGCCCATTGCATGGGTGGTTATCTCACCAGTAGTGGGATCAACCGAGGCGACCGCCGGATTGGAGGAAGAGAAGTGGAGTTGCCCACACGACTCAGTGGAGTGGGGCAATCCGCAGCTGGAACCGAGGTAGCACATTGCAGCAGTGTTGCTGAATTGTAGGTTCGACTGAAACTCACAGGGGTCTATACATATTTTTGTATTGGGGCGGTTGGCGGTTGAGCCACTTGACATACTGCTAAAGTTAGAAGGTATTGCATCGTACGTACCACTATATACGTATGCCATTGAGGTACTGGCCGTCGTACCATAATAGAACGACGTGCTGGCATAGGTTGTGGCAGAACTCTTGATAGCTATAACAAGATTATGCAGACCCGTATATTGAAAATCGACAGGGAAGTAGTTCCATCCGGCGGTGATGTTCCAGGTGCCGGAATATACCTCGGTGAGTGAGGCTGGATCAACGAAGTTGGTGCCGGAAGTAAAGGTTGTCTGGTCGGTCTCGCCCATATACACTATGACACTACGAGGCTGGCTATTGGAAGAATACGCATTGAATCCTATCTGTGTGATATGGCCACCGTTTCCTATCTCAGCAGATGTATATAGCATTTGGTTGTAACTATTTTCGTAATAACCATATATAGGACCCGATGAGAGAGTTGATGTTCCCTGACTCAGATTGAGACATCCGTCGTTGACATTGAGCACATAGGAAACATATCTCGAACAGGTGCTGCCGCTTACCGGTACGTATGCCGAGATGACCGTAGAACCTTCACGAGCAGGGTTGGCAATGGTAACTTGGCCAGTAGTGGGATCGACTGTTGCAATATCGGTGTTGGAAGAGGAGTAAGTCGGGGTTCCTGCGGGGGTCAAGTTGTTGACAAGGGTGGGGAGGTTGAGCGGTTGACCCATTGTATAGGTAACCGATGTCACAGCAGTGCTGCCGTTGCGGAACTCGAAAGTTCCGGTACGCTGAACCGAGCAGCAGTTACTATAGGTAAACCTGGTGTTAGCACGGTTGGCATATTGGGTACCAGTATTGGAACCCGGATGGTTGGCATAACTAGCATCGCTGTCGTTTTGGCGATAAAGCACAGGATAGGACACATTGCTGACAGTAGAATAGCGCCATACACAACTTGAATTATAAGTGCCAGTGGTTTTGGCGACCACTACAACCAAGTTGCCTTCTCCGGTATAACTAAACGGAGTGTTCAGCGTAAAGGTCTGCCAGCTGCCAGCTGCCACATTTCCGACAGTGACATTCGTTCCACTATAAACCAACTGCAGTGCACCGGCACCCGTCCAGTCGGAAGTACTGTTATGGTTCGCCGAGGTACGCTCGCCCATATAGATTTTCAAAGTGGTGGCAGTTATCGTCGTTGAGTTTGAGGCATCACTCTGAAATGCAATTTTGGTGATGTTACAACCAGCGGCTGCCGACATCTCCGCCTGGGTATAAATCGCTTCGTTCCACGAATTCTTGTAAAAATCGTTGAACGGAGAGTAATATCCCGACGACGTACCGGTGCCGAGGGTAATGGTTGACTGGGCGAACGATACGCCGCTAAGGCCTGTTACCAGGGCTGCTACTGCGATTAAACGATTGAGGTAACGAGTAAAATTATGCTCCATATCTCTGTGTATTTGATGTTTACAAATGATTTTCCGATTTTTTATACCCTATTTAACGCTACAAAAGTACTAAAAATTACAATATTACGCAAGAAAAAAACGAAAAAAAAGTTAATTATTTTTTCAACAAGCATAACCCTGACTGATTTTCAACAATTTACCTTCGCTTTTATTTCCCGACTTTGGGGACATAAAAAGGTAAAAACGACAATTATTTTTCGGCAAATGACAACCATTTTTTTCGTTTTTTACAATTTTCTGTTGCCAGTATTTTTTTGACCTTTGGCCACAGATGGGAAATTTGTTTTTTAGGGATTTCACTATGGTCCCTCCTCTCTTATCAAAGAGAGAGGAGGGGGACCGACGTGAGTAAACCCGAAAAAGGTACCAAACCGGAGTCGAATATGACATGGACATGACACGGACAAAACACGAATGAAATATTAATGTGATATTAATGAACCCTTAACCGGAAACAGTGAAACTTTTGTTAAATATTTTAACGTTTGGAGGCCGATTTTGGCAGGTGGCATCTCTGTGGCAAGTTAAGGGCAAATTAAGGGTAACTTCGAGAACGGTTCGAGAGAGGACCGATTGTTAAAGTTTGTTAAACATTCGGAATTTGTGTCCCGAATTAACACTTTGAAACGTCACTATATATAGAGGCGCCACACTTTGGTGGTGCGGCGCCAGAAAAAGGTAAAATGCTATGGAAACAAATTACGGTTTATCAGATCATCTTGAGGAAGCTGACTTCCTGCTCGGTGAGTTCGCGGTAACGGCCGCGGGGAAGGTCCTTCTTGGTAAGACCGGCGAAGACGACGCGGTCGAGCTTGTGGACTTCGTAGCCGAGGTGCTCGAAGATGCGGCGGACGATGCGGTTTTTGCCGGAGTGGAGTGCCACGCCAACGACACGGCGGTCGTCGGCTGCCTCGACATACTGGACGTCGTCAACAGCGATGGGGCCGTCGTCGAGTTCTATGCCGTTGAGCATACGGTTCATGTCTTCGCGGGTGACGGCCTTGTTGAGTTCGACCTGGTAGATTTTATAGACTCCCGAGGATGGATGGGTGAGCTTCTTGGCGAGTTCGCCGTCGTTGGTGAAGAGGAGGAGTCCGGTGGTGTTGCGGTCAAGGCGTCCCACGGGATATATGCGTTCTTTGCAGGCGCTGTCGATGAGCATCATCACAGTCTGGCGCTCCTGAGGGTCGTCGAGGGTGGTGATGTAGCCTTTGGGCTTGTTGAGGAGGAAGTAGCGCTTGGCCTCGGAGCGGAGGGTCTCGCCGCCGTAGGACACGACGTCGGTTTCCTTGACCTGGTAGCCGAGGGTGGTGCACACCACGCCATTGACCTTGATGCTGCCTGCCTCGATGAGCTTGTCGGCCTCACGGCGCGAGCAGATGCCGGCGTGGGCTATGTACTTGTTGAGACGCATGGTGTCGGTATGCGACGAGAACATGGGAGGCTGCTGCTTGGGTTTCTTGGGCTGCGGCGGTTGCTGGGGCTGCTGAGGGCGAGCCTGTTTCTTGGGTTTGAACTTGGTTTTCGGTTTACCGAACTTGCTGCCCTGATAATTGCTTTTGTAGGGGGTAGCGTCGTCGTTTTGCGGGCGTGGGCGCTGGATTCTTGGGCGATGAGGACGGGGCTGGTCGTCGATGTCGCGGCTGGAGACTACACGGACACGGCGAGGGTTTTCGCCGTTGTGGCCTTCGCCGAGACGGGGACGATGGTGGCGCCGGGGTGCATCGCTGCTGCCCGGATGGTCGGAAGAGGCACGGAAGGTGCGGCCCGACCCGTGGTCGTGGTTGTAGGTCTTGTGTTGGTTGTCCTCTTTGTCAAACGAATTGTTCATTGTCTTGAGTGTGTTTTATTGTTAGTAAACCAATTAGAATCGCATCTTGTAGGGGAAGGCGGAGTCGAGTTCCTGGTATTTGCGGATGAACGCCACCTCCTGGGCGAGGCGCAGAAGGATTTCGAGCTTGAACTGGGAAAGCCAGGCTATTGCCGGCTCCTCCTCGAGACATGCCATACAGAACATAAAGTTGGCGGTGTGGAGGTTCTTCATAACCCAGACACGTGCAGGGTCCTCGCCGTCGATGGCGTGGCTGAGGAGTCCGAGCCACTGGTAGTTGTGCTTCACCAGCCACTCTTCGGCTTCGGCGTCGCCTTTTATGAGGTTGCAGAAAGCCGCCAGCTCGGGATGGCCGCTATTGACGAGCCACATAAAGAAGTCGTCTTTATTGGCGAAAGCCTGCTGGAGCGCCAGGAGGACACGCACGTCGTATTTCAGAAGCCCTTTGTCCATGAGGGAAGCGAGTTAGTTGCCGGCACTGCGTATGGTGGCGGAGAGCTGCTTTTCGAGGTTCTGCTGAATCTTCGCCATAACGTTCTCGATTTGCTTGTCGGTGAGAGTCTTCTCGGGGTCTTGGAGGATGAAACTCACGGCGTAGGACTTCATGCCCTGCGCAATGCCTTTCCCCTCATAGACGTCGAAAAGCGAGACTCGCTTGAGGAGCTTCTTCTCGCTGGAATAGGCCACCTGCTCGACCTGTGCGAAGGAGACGTCTTTGCGGAGAAGGAGAGCCAAGTCGCGGCGCACTTCGGGGAAGCGTGCCACCTCCTGGTACTGGATTTCCTTGGAGGGATAGCTCTTGAGGAGGAGCGTCCAGTTGAAGTCGGCGAAGAACACCGGCTGCTTGCAGTCGAAGGCTTTCAGCGTGTCGCGCGAAAGCTGGCCGAGGGTGACGAGGAGCTTGTGGCTGTCACGGAAGACGATGTCGATTCCCTCGGAAAAATACTTGGACTCGGAGGGAAGGAACTGCAGACGGGTGATGTTTACCCTCATCTTGCGGAGGATGTTCATCACGTAGGCCTTGAGGTAGTAGAAGTCCACCGGAGTGGTCTTGTGCATCCAGCTCTCGGCAAACTGGTTGCCGGTCATGAAGAGCGAGAGGTGCTGGGTCTCGGTGTATTTCTTGGTAACATCGGTGCGGCCGTTGGCAGGAGCCACATAGTCGGGATTCAGGATATAGGTGCGGCCGAACTCGTAGAGTTTCTGGTCGAGGATGCGGTGGTTGATGTTGCGCATGATGCACTCGAGACCGCTGTAGAGGAGGGTTTGGCGCATCACGTTCAACTCCTTGCTGAGCGGGTTGAGTATGACTACGTTGCGGGCAGAGTCGAAATCGGGGTTGTTGTCGTAGTATTCCGACTTGGTGAGCGAGTTGTTCATAATCTCACAGAAGCCGTTGTCGGTGAGGTAGTCGGCCACGGAATTCATCAGGTGGCGCGGGTTGGGCTTGCTGCCGTAGGAGAGACAGCTGTTGAGGCGCTCGTCGAAGGTTATGTTGTTGTAGCCGTAGATGCGCATAATCTCCTCGACCACGTCGCACTCGCGATAAACATCGACCTTGCAGGTGGGAATCTTGAGGAGCATAGAGTCGTAGTCCTCGCGCTGAATCTCGACACCCAACGAGGTCAGAGCCGCCCTCATGGCCGGCAGGGGAATTTCCTTGCCAATGAGGTCGAAGACACGCTGGTAGTTGATTTCGACAGCGGCACGGTGGATAATCTCGGGATAGATATCGACCACCTGACCGCATATCTCACCGCCGGCGATGTCCTGTATGAGCTTGACGGCACGCTGGATGGCCCAGAGAGTGATATTGGGGTCGCAGCCGCGCTCGTAACGGAACGAGGCGTCGGTCTTGAGACCATGGCGTTTGCTGGTCTTCCGGATGGAAACCGGATTGAAATAGGCACTCTCGAGGAAGACGTTGGTAGTGTTCATGGTCACACCGCTCTTCTCGCCGCCGAAGACTCCGGCGATGCACATAGGCTCGACAGTGTTGCAAATCATAAGGTCGCGCTCGTCGAGTTTGCGCTCGACGCCGTCGAGAGTCACAAAGGGAGTGTCCTGCGGCATGCGCTTGACGACCACCTTGCCGCCCTCAATCTTGTCGGCGTCGAAGGCGTGCATCGGCTGCCCCACCTCCATGAGTATGAAGTTGGTGATATCTACAATGTTGTTGATCGGGCGGATGCCGACGGTGCGGAGGTGGTTCTGGAGCCACTCGGGGGACTCGGCCACATGGACACCACGGAGAGTTATGCCGGTGTAACGGGGGCAGAGCTTGGGTTCCTGAATCTCCACATCAATTGCACTCTCCTCGTTGGTGGGAGCCAGCTTGATGTTGGTCTCGGGCCAGTTGATCTTCAGTCCCCTACCCTCGCGGGTGTTGAGCACAGCCACCACATCGCGAGCCACGCCGATATGGCTGGTAGCGTCGGAGCGGTTGGCAGTGATGGCGACCTCGAGGACATAATCCTCCTCGACATGGAAATATTCCTTGGCAGGCATTCCCACCGGGGCGTCGTCGGGCAGCACCATGATGCCGGCGTGGTCGGAGCCCAGCTGGAGCTCGTCGGCAGCGCAGAGCATTCCCTCGCTGACAGCGCCACGGAGCTTGCCTTTCTTGATTTCGTAGAACTCGGTGTCGGAGGTGTAGATCTTGGTACCAATCTGAGCGCACACCACCTTCTGGCCGGCGGCTACATTGGGAGCGCCGCAAACGATGTTGAGCGGAGTGCCCGAGCCCACATCGACAGTAGTCAGATGCAGATGATCGCTATCGGGATGAGGCTCGCAGGTGAGCACCTGGGCGATGACCACATGCTCGAGACCGCCTTTTATGGTTTCGACCTTTTCCACTCCCTCGACCTCGAGGCCGGAGAAAGTGAGCAGGTCGTCAAGTTGCTGGGGCGTCATATCGCCCAAGTCAACATATTCCTTTAACCACTTGAATGAGATTTTCATATTGTAGTATTAGTTGTCCTTTATTTTACAAGAGAAACATGAAAAGTAACTCTATAATATCATTATTTAATCTTAGCCCAACTGTCTTTCAGAGTGCAACTGCGGTTGAAGACGAGATGTTCAGGGGTAGAGTCGTTGTCGACGCAGAAATAGCCGAGGCGCTCGAACTGGAACTTGTCGAGAGTCTTGACCTCGGCGAGAGCCGGCTCGAGTTTGCAGTTGTTGAGAACCTTGAGGCTATCGGGGTTGAGATTGTCGAGGAACGTCTTGCCTTCGGGGCAGTCGTCGGGAGCCTCGACAGCAAAGAGACGGTCGAAGAGACGCACTTCGGCATCGATGGCGTGCTGTGCGCTGACCCAATGGATGGTTCCCTTGACCTTGCGTCCGTCGGGCGAGTCGCCACCACGGGTGGCGGGGTCGTAGGTGCAGTGGATGCAGGTGATGTTGCCGTCGGCATCTTTCTCGACGCTTTGGGCCGTGACGAAATAGGCGTAACGGAGACGTACCTCCTGCCCTATCGCCATGCGGAAATATTTCTTGGGCGCCACTTCCATAAAATCTTCACGCTCGATGTAAAGCTCGCGCGAGAAAGGAACCTGGCGGGTGCCGTCGGCCTCACACTCGGGATTGTTGACGGCGGTGAGCATCTCGGTCTGCCCTTCGGGATAGTTGTCGATGACCACCTTGACCGGGTCGAGGACAGCCATACGGCGCTGAGCCACCTTGTTGAGATGTTCGCGGAGCGAGAACTCGAGGAGCGAGTAGTCGATGATGTTGTCGCGCTTGGCAACACCGATGCGGTCGCAGAAGGCGCGAATGCTCTCGGGTGTATAGCCGCGACGGCGGAAGCCGCAGATGGTCGGCATCCGGGGATCGTCCCAACCGGAGACATAACCCTCCTTGACGAGTTGCAGGAGCTTGCGCTTGCTCATCACGGTGTAGTTGATGTTGAGACGGGCAAACTCGTACTGATGGCTGGGGAAGATCTCCAGTTTCTCGATGAACCAGTCGTAGAGAGGACGGTGGATGTCGAACTCGAGAGTGCAGATGCTGTGGGTGATATGCTCGATGGAGTCGCTTTGGCCGTGGGCATAGTCATACATCGGGTAGATGCACCATTTGTCGCCCGTGCGGTGGTGAGAGGCGTGGAGTATGCGATACATTATAGGATCGCGGAACTGCATATTGGGATGAGCCATGTCGATCTTGGCACGGAGGACCTTGGCTCCATCGGGAAACTCGCCCGCTTTCATCCGCTGGAAGAGGTCGAGGTTCTCTTCGACCGAGCGGTCACGATAGGGGCTGTTCTTGCCCGGCTGAGTGACAGTGCCGCGGTTGGCACGTATCTCGTCGAGAGTCTGGTCATCGACATAGGCGAGCCCTTTCTTGATGAGCACTACGGCCCATTCGTAGAGCTGGTCGAAATAGTCGGAGGTATAGAAAACGTTCGCCCATTCGAAGCCAAGCCACTTGATGTCCTCCTGTATGGACTCGACATACTCGGTGTCCTCCTTCACAGGGTTTGTGTCGTCGAAACGGAGGTTGGTCTTGCCGCCATATTTCTTTCCGAGGCCGAAGTTGAGGCATATAGATTTGGCATGGCCGATGTGGAGGTAGCCGTTGGGCTCGGGAGGGAAGCGCGTCAGTATCGACTTGTGGACGCCTTCGGCGAGGTCTTTTTCTATGATTTCCTCGAGAAAATTGAGTTGTTTCTCGTTAGCAGGTAAGTTGTTGGATTCCATTGGAAGTGTATAAAAATGAATTGCGTTAATTGTATATTAAGATTTCTTTGTATCGACGGTCTTGGTGTTGGTTGCCTTTTTGCCGACGTTCTTCTCGATGGTGATGTAGTTGGGAGTCTGGAGCGCGTAGGTTCCCACTTTCAGAGTTGGGCGCACCTTGATGGCCACTTTGGAGGAGGTGCCGTCGGACTTGAAGCTGGAGGCGAAGGCCTTGAGCGACTCAATGCCACGCTTGGAGAAGATGTCGTACATGTTGGTGGAGACGCCGAGCGGCACGGTGCTGGTGCGACCGGCAGAGATGGTGTAGTTGCGGTTGGTGGTGCCGCGTGCGAGTTCGGTGTTTTCGACGTTAACAATCCAGTCCATCACGTTGAGATTGGCGTTGGTCTGGGTCGGATTCTTGATACCCACGTTGAAATCCATAGCGATAGGGATGTTCTTGGTGGCGATGCCGGCAGTGAGCTTTGCGACATCGGTGAGGCTGATGTTTCCGCCTGCCACTTTCTTGACATCGACACCGGCCACAGAGACGTTGCCGACATTGTTGAGCGAATACTCACAGTTTGCGAGGTTGGCGATGCCTTTGATCTGGCTTGCCACATCGCTGAGGAGGGCGCACGACGAGAAGAAGAGAGACAGTGCGATTGTCGATATTGCAAAAATTTTCTTGTACATATTACTTATTATATATTATACATTATTTATATATTAAGGTGAGATTAAGGTGAAGTGAAGGATAAGTTAAGGGTAAAGTAAGGTATGAATGCTTTAGAATCCGGTACGGAACATAAACCAGAGGTTCTCTTCCATCTCCTTCCAAGCGGAGGCCGAGGCGTCGTAGATTTTCATCGTGTAGTCGTTGAGGGAGCTGATTGCCTGGTTATGGTAGGCGTCGCGGTCGGTGGCGTACTGGGCGTTGTCGCGCGACTCGATATACTTCGTCACCTGTTTCTCGAGAGCCAACATTTTGCTGAAGGCATAATCCTCCTGCTGCTTGAGAGTCTTGTTGAAGTCGCCTTTGGTGCGCTGCCAAGCGATGGTTGCCAGCTTGTTGGCGCGACGGTATTTCCAGATGGCGGCGTTGTCGGAGTAGAAGTTCTGACCGCAGACGCTAAAGGTGGTGGGCAGCAAGGTGTTGCCGCAGAAGATGGGGATACGAGGAGACTGTCCCGGATTGTCGAAGGCGAGCCAGCAGACGCCGCCAATCTCGTTGGGGAGCCAGTCGCGGAGCTGTATAACCGTGCTGTAGGAACACCAGGCCACTGCCACGGTGCGCTTAAAGTCGACAGCGCCATCGGACATTGCGTTGTAGGTATTCATAGTGGTGGAGGTCATCCAAGGATTGGCAATGGGACTTTCGACCGTATCTTTCTTGTTCTTATCTTTCTTATCGACCTTGATGCATTTCAGGTTTTTGCACATATCCATATCGGTTCCCTCGTAAGTGCTGCGGAAGAGTTCCATCACTTTACGCACATCGACGTGGCTGTCGGGACGAACCGAGAAGGGAAGCTCGTCCATATCCATAGAGAGGTGGAGCGAAGGAGCCAGTGCGTTGAAGATGAAGAACTCGCGTTCACGGAAGTTCTTGCCCTGGGCATAATCGGCATTGAAGGCTTTCCAGAAGACGAACTCGCTCTTGCCGTCCCACAGCTTGAACTCCTTGGCCACTTTCTCCACATTGTCGGAGGCCATAAAATATTCGGTATTGGCGCGGTTCATACGGCCGATACGCGGAATATTGGCAGAGACGCCCACGTGATCGTCGGGGATGCGCTGGGCAGCCCACACACCACCGATGCGTTTAGGACCTTCGCCGAGGATCTCCATCTGCCATACCTCGTGTTTGTCGGCAATGGTGATACATTCGCCCTCGTCTCCATATCCGTATTGCTTGATAAGACTTCCTATCAGGCGGATGGCGTCGCGTGCGTTGTCGCAGCGTTTGAGGACTATGCGCATAAGTTCCTCAATCTGGAACATGCCGTCTTTATTAACCAGACACTTGGGGCCGCTGAACGTGGTCTCGCCGATGGCGAGCTGCTTCTCGTTCATGCAGGGATAAGCCGTATTGAGATAGGCGTAGGTGTGGCCCACCTGAGGGATGGTGCCCGCGAGGCGGACGCCGGTAGTGTCGCTACGATAGGAGGTGTGGACAGTACCTTTGTAGATATTTTCCACCTCTTCCGAGCCGTAGTCCTTAGCAGGCTCGATGGCCATCCAGGTGCGATAGACTCCGTCGCAGGTGTGGGATGTGATAACACTTCCGTCCTTGGAAGCGTTCTTGCCGACCATAATGCTGGTGCAGTTCAATCCTTCGAACTGAGGCGGAATATCCTGTGCATAGACAGCTACCGCCATTGCCAAAACCGAAATGAATAGTGCTATTTTCTTCATATTTAATATATTTTGTTCTTTACAATTTCGTGGAAATAATTTGCAGCCTGCCCGATGATTCCGTCGGGGAAGTCGTAGAGCGGATGATGCAGCTCGGCGTGGTCAACGCCTGAGCCGACACCGAAGAGGGCTCCCGGCCAGTGTAGAAGGTAGTTGGCAAAATCCTCGGACCAGCGGAACGGCTCGGCAAGATTCCTTACAGCACAACCTGCCGCCGAGAAATGGGAACCGAGTCTTTCTACCAATTCGCGAGTATTTTCCGCCGCATTGAACGGGTCCGACTCCGAGACGGAGAGTTGCAGACCGTTTTTTTCTGCAATTGACATAACCTCCTTGTCGGCCATCTGGCGAAGGGCTGACATCGACTCGTTGGTAAAGGCACGGAGGGTAAACATCACCTCGGCATCGCCTGCCGACGTACCGTAAGCCTCTTCTCCCAACCTCACTCCTATCAGCGTTGACTGACGGAAATCGGAGAGGTGGTCGCCTTTTGCGTTGAAGTGGGCGAACGTCTCGATTATCTCTGCCACTGCCAGTCCAGGATTGACGCCCTTCTCGGGAGTGGAAGCGTGAGTCTGACGACCGGTCAACTTGTATTTCACCCCAACAGAAGCCGCGGCGAAAGTTGCCGGGTTGAGCAGCAATTCTCCCTCACGATAGCCCGGAATGTTATGCAATCCATAAACCGCCTTGATATTGTATTGCTGCATTATGCCACTGTCAATGAGTTTCTGCGAGCCGTAACCCGTCTCCTCCTCGGGTTGGAAGAGAAGCATAACGTTCTGGTCGGCATAAAGGTCGGGAGAGGCCGCAAGCATCTCTGCCACTCGCAGCATTATCGCCGTATGGCCATCGTGACCACACTTGTGTGCCACATTGGCGACCGTAGAACGATATGGCAAGTCGTTAGGTTCATCTATCGGTAACGCGTCGGTATCGGCACGCAACGCCAACGTCGGGGCGGTCCTGTCGGATCCCCATACGGCAATCACGCCATAACCACCCACATGGGAATGGAGAGCCACAGGGTTGAGCGACTGCAAGAACGACACAATCAGGTCGTGGGCATAGGCCTCGCTCCCCGAGAGTCCCGGATGGGCGTGGAGCCTATGGCGAATATCCAATATGTCGTGTTGCGATGTCATTTTCTTACCAAGTCTTTATATATTCTTCCCCGTTCTTCGAAGTTCTTGAACTGGTCGTAACTGGCGGCCGCCGGTGAGAGGAGGCAAATTCCCCCTTGGGGCGTTACCCTCTTACACCAATCCACGATGAGCGAGTAGTCGTTTTCCTGCAGAATATTTCTGTCGGATACCGCCCCGAGAGATTTCAGAGCCTCGAGGATACGCTTGCCTGCAGCTCCGACGATAGCCAAGTTCTTTATTCCTTTTGCCGAAGCGAGGAAGTTCACCAAATCGGTATAGTCGATTCCACGGTCGAAGCCTCCGAGAATCAGAGTGTCCACACGCGGCAAGGCACCGACAGCAGCAATGCAGGCCGCCGGAATCGTGGATATAGAATCGTTATAGAATGTTATTCCTCCATATTCGCCCACGAGTTCCAGACGATGTTCCAGTCCTTTGAACGAGGCAGCCGCTTCCAGGGCCTCCTTCTCCCCTACCCCACACAGGCCAACCACCTTGAGGGCGGCAAGAACGTTGCTCCGGTTGTGGTCACCGAGGAGAGGAAGACCGGTTGCGAAGTCATCCGGCTTATCCGAAAGAGCATAGGGCAAACATTGGGCAACTATTAAGGGACTATTAAGGGACACCATCTCAACCAGGTCACCCTTTTCGGCACAATAAACGAAATAATCGTCCTTGCCCTGCTTCAATGCCATCTGCATCTTGGCGAGCTTGTAATCGTTGTAGGAGCCGTAATGGTCAAGATGCTCCTGATAGAGGTTCAGCAACAATCCGATATGAGGAGCCCTGCGTATGCCGTCGAGCTGGTGGCACGAA
This sequence comes from Bacteroidales bacterium, assembly GCA_017439185.1. Classification (GTDB taxonomy): domain Bacteria; phylum Bacteroidota; class Bacteroidia; order Bacteroidales; family P3; genus Colimorpha. Next base: position 27,457 of record JAFRTM010000014.1, read on the forward strand.
AGTTCAGCGACCACCAGAGAATGTTCGTTCATCTGAGGCAGCAGTTCAAAGAGCGGAATGCCGATGTTGCCTCCCAACAACACGTCGTCGCGATAATGGTGCAAGATGTGATAAATGAGAGACGTCGTTGTGCTCTTCCCCTTGGTTCCGCTGACGCCAATTACTTGGTCACCATAAACCTGCAGGAAAATGTCGGTAAGAGAAGTCAGCCGACTGCGGTCGCAGTGTCCGTCAAACACAAAAGTCGGGATACCCGGCGACTTGACAATGAGGTCGTAGGAGTTCTTTTCCACCTCCTCGATTATTGCCTCGTTGCCTTCCACCACCGGAAACGACCTGCCGGGGAACAGCTGTTGCAGCAAAGCCAATACCGAACGGCCTTCCCTTCCGTTGCCGGCAATCATTATCCGCTTGTCGGCTAAAATCCCCTTTATGGCATGTTCCCTATACATTGACTTCTGCTATTGCACGTTTTAATATTTCCAATTCATCGCCGCTGAGGTTATGGTCCCCGAAAAGAGTATCGAGGCGCACCAGCGGACCACTATATTCAAAAGTCTTGAGCAGCAGAGGCTCGTTGCCGGCAGAATACCAACGCCGCTTAGTCATAGCCAGAGCCGTGTTCACCTCGTCGATTGTACCGACACACTCGAAAGGCTTGCTGTCGGTATGCCCTGCCAGCTCTTCAAAATATCCACGCAAGGAGGCATCGTCGAGCATCGCCTTCCCAAATATGGCATTCAGGCGTTCCGGGGCAATAAACGGCGACAAAATTATATAGGCGAACAGACATTTGGCGCAATTCCCACACCAGATATCCTGTTTGCTTCCTGCGTTGCAGCTACGGAACACATCGTAATACTGCTCATTGCGGGCAAACTGACCGGCTATCTGCAGCTCGCTCAGCGGACGCAGGAAACTGAAATAGTTGATATCGGGACAGACGTACGAGGCAAGATAACGGCGGAAATCGTTTTCGAATTCCAGACTCTTGGAATATTGGTGATTCACCGTGCTGCCGGCCACCGTTGCCTCGTTGGCGCTGTTTTCGTTGGAGAGAGCGATGCTACGGCGTCCCGACACCACAGCCGCCAGGGCCGTGTAGAACGCCAGCATTGCCGAGAAAGGAGTGTGCCCGTTGAGGCACCCTTTCGCGTTAAGGTCAAGCAAGCGTTTGTCGAGAGTCCGTCTTATAACCAGAGTATCCGACTCGTCAAATCCACCTCGTGCCGCACACTGAGTGGTGGCACCACGCGGGTTCATAATGAGCGGCACCACTCCTCTACTCCTGAGAAGTTCGAGAGTCACAACCGAATCTTTTCCTCCGCCGATCGGGACAAGGTAAGAATCGGACAAGTCACATTTACCGGCAGAGAGAGTCGAGGACTGAGCGTCGCAACGTAGGGACATAAAGTCATCCAGCGTGGCACGGATGCCGTTGGTGTAGAAAAATTCGCCCAGACCGTTGTAGTAGAGTTTCAGCCAGAAAGCCTTCTGAGCGTCATCCAGCGTATGGGGCTTTATTATTACCGACGGAGGGCATACACACTTCCAATAACTCACCAACTCCGCCATTCCGATGTTGAACACCAGATTGTCGAGCAAAGCCTTAGGCTGGTCAAACGACAAGAATCCGCGACACGGAATGAAAGCTTCGGGCTCGAAAGTGATATGCTTTCCTATGGTGAAGCAGAAACGCAAATGCAAACCGTCGGGAGCCGTCTCATAAAGATACGACTCGTAAACCATCTCGGGGAAAGTGTCGCGATAAGTGTTATATTTCTTCTGGTTGCTGTGCATTGCGAATCACAAATATCTTTCCTATTTCAGCGAGAAGCTCACCTTGCCGATTTCGTTGCCGTTAGCATAGAGAGTGACCCAATAGAGGCCCGGCTCCATAACCACGCTGTCGAGTTTACGCCATACGATGGATATTTTGCGTGAGCCGCCCCAGAACTCGATGTCCTGCTTGGCGGTGTACTGGATGTCCACGTCGCCCGACTTGAAAGTGTCGGAGTTAGCGCCCTCGTTGCTGACCAGGCGGTTCTTGGAGTTGGAGATACGGGCATAAATGGTTATGGTGCCGGGATCAACGACATAGTTGTCGAGAATCGTTGCGTCAACCTTCACCAGTTTCACGTCAGAAGCCTTCGTAGCCTCTTTTACCATTGTGCCACTGATGCTCTTGCCCGGAGTTACGGTCATACCGGCAGTAACCAGAATGCTGGCCTTCTCGATTTTCTGTTTCAGTTTCTCGTTTTGTCCGCCATACATCTTGAGGTCCTCATTTTCGGACTTCAGCTGAGAATTCTCCGCTTTCAGCTGGGCGTTTTCCGCTTTCAGACGGTCAATCTCGGCAGCATAGTTGTCGCAAAGCTGCTGCAACTCGGCGAGTTTCTGGTTGATGGCAGCTGTCGAGGAGTTTTGGTTGTTCTGGTTAGACTGGGTAGCGGCAGCCTTCTTCGCGTCGGCAGCTTCCTTCTGAGCCGCATCGGCACGCTTGTTGGCAGACTCGAGGTTCTGTTGAGACTCGGCGAGAACAGACTCCTTCTCGTTGAGTTGGCGCTGGAGTTTTGCCAGTTCGGCATTTTGGTCGCTTATCTGCTTCTGGAGAGTCTCTATTTGTTTTGCATATTGAGCGTTAGAGGAAGAGCCGGCAGCCGACGTGGCTTTGAGAGACTTAATCTCGGCGTCCTTGTCAGAGGATTCCTGCTGAGCCGCTTTCAACTGTTTGTCGAGCTGGGACACCTTGCTCTGAAGCTCGTTGACTTTGGCATCCAGCTGATCGGCACGGCTGTTGCACTGAGCGAGCTGGTTCTGGAGTTCCTTTGTCTCGGCGTTAGACTTGGAAGACTGCTGCGACGAGCTGTTTTCCAGATTTGCCACCTTGCTGTTGCACTGGGCGAGCTGGTTTTCGAGCTGCTGTTTTTCGTTCTCCACCTTGGAGAGTTGAGACTGGAGCTGCTGGGCTTTCTGCTGGCACTGCTGAACCTCAGCCGAACCGGCATTGCCACTCTTCTTGAGCGAAGACACCTGGTCGTTGAGGCTTGCCACCTGGTTCTCGAGCTGGCTTACCTTGGTGCTGAGTTCGGCGTTCTTGCTGTTGAGGTCACTATTCTGTTTGGTGAGCTGTTCGTTTTTCTTGGAGAGCGCGCTGTTCTGGGCATTGGCGTCGCTGGTGCCTTTGCCGGCCGAGGCAATCTGGCTGTTGAGCGAAGCAATCTCGCCGTTGAGAGTTGCGATGGTTCCTTCCTGTTGGGAGACCTGACGCTGGAGTTTCTCGACCTGAGCCTGGCACTGGCTATCGTTTTTCTCAGACTGTTTACCGCTGTTCTTTTTCAATTGGGCAATTTCGTTGGACTGCTGGTCGAGTCTCTTCTGGAGGTCCTTGATTGTGTTTTCCTTGGATTTGAGTTCGTCCTGCTGGCGTTTTACCTGAGCCTGGCACTGGTCGTTGTTGCCGGTAGAAGAGGTCTGCTGGTTGCCGCCGTCAGACTTTTTGGTGTTGCGGAGCTGACGTATGAGTCTCTGTATTTCGGCAGCCTGAGCCTTGATGGTGCTGTCCTGCTGAGACATTTTGTTGCCGTACTGCTCGTTGTCGGCTTTCATCTGGTCATACTGACCCATAATGCTGTCGAGACGTCCTTGGAGTTCAGCTATTTCCTTGTCGGAGACCTTGTCGCGGTTGCAGGAGGCAAACACGAGGGATACGACAGCGACAGCTGCAAACAACCAACCGATGTGTTTCATTTTCGTAGTTTTCATTGTGCTTATTATTATTTTTTGTTATTATTTTAATTTTTTTGTGTAACTTTGCAAAATCTTTTCGGGGTATAAATGACTAATTTAAGCCAGTTTTAACGCCTAAAAAGACAATAACAAAGAACGTGCAAAAATACGCATTTTTTATAATATAGACAAATAAATTTATAAACAATCTTGTTGATATTTTTTTTATGAGGCGTAAGGTCCTATATTTCATAATTTTAGCGATAGGCACAATTTCAGTGTCGGGGCAGACGGCAGACCGGTGCCGACTGACCCTTGGGATAGGAGGCGGAGCAGGCATTGCAAGCCACCGGGATCTGGGGACATCACCGAGAGTTTACGACGGGCTTGCCGCACGCCACAGCATTGACTTTGGGGTGGAATACAAGAAATGGCATTGGGACGGATATGTGACGATATCCGGAGGGATTTATGCCGACGACCTGATGCCGGTGACGAAAGCCTCGTTTTCGAAGTACGGATTTGCGTTCGAGAGCGGAATAGCGGCGAGAAAAGAGCTGTGGGCCGACAAGAGCGACGCGTGGCATTTTGCGTTGGGAGCGTCGCTGGAGTCATATACGGTGATAAATGTGGCTTCGAGGTTTATGAACGCGTCGTTTTCGCTGGGTTCGTTCTGGGAGCCGGCGGTGGTGGCGAGGATGGAATACACGATGCCGAACATGGAGTCGATGGCAGTGTTGCCCGGATGGTTTTCCGCCCATCTGGAGATGCGGCTGTCGCCGTTCGGAATAGCCTACCGGCCGGGATATGCCTACCTGGACAATTACACGGCAGACAGAGAGGAGTCGAAATATATACTGTCGTCGTACAAAGGGTCGCTGACGTGGTTGCCGCTGCTGGCGTTCGACACGGGAGTCCACTTCAACCTGAGGTCGGGGAACAGGATAGGGATTTCTTATCTCTGGCACTGGCGTAGCACGCTGAATTCAGGGGCGTGGAGATATGACGAGGCGGCACATTTCGTGAACGTGGAATTTTTGATACTGCTAAGACGATAACCATAATAAGGAATAGACGATGAGACACATATATATAATAATAGGAATAGGATTGGCAGCCGTGCTGACGGCCGGATGCGAGAAAATAGCGTTCAGAGAGGTGAAAGAGAGTACGCCGGCAACGGTTTTCGAGGAGTTGTGGGGAAGAGTGGACCAGCAGTACTCGCTGTTTGACGTGAAAGGAGTGGACTGGGACTCGGTGCACGACTGCTATGCCCCGATGGTGGCTGACGAGAGGATAGGCGACGACTCGCTATTCGGGGTGTTGGCTAGGATGCTGGGGACGCTGAGAGACGGGCACGTGAACCTGGTGGCGCCGTTCGACGTGTCGCACAGCGAGGAGATATTCCTGCAGACATACGGCAGGCGGAACATAGACATGCAGGTGGTGGCGCTGAACTACCTGACGGCCGGTTACCACAGTGCCGGAGAATTTGCCTACAACACGATAAGAGACGGGCAAGTGGTGTATGTGAGATACTCGTCGTTCAGCAATTCGGCGGAGACGGCGCTGCTGGACGGAATCACGAAGAGGTATCCCGAGGCGAAAGGGATGATACTGGACATAAGGCAGAACGGAGGCGGGTCGGTGGCGAACCTGTGGAAGATACTGGCCTTGCTTCCGGCGAGGCACCAGTTGCTGTACCGAACACAGATAAAGAGCGGTCCGGGTCATGAGGACTTCTCGGAAGTGGAGGAAGTCTATTCGGCATTTACGAACGACTACGGGCCGTATGAGAAGCCGGTGGTGGTGCTGACCGACAGAGGGTCGTACTCGGCTTCGTCGTTCTTTGCCTTGTGCTGCAAGGCCTACGATAACGTCACGCTTGTAGGAGACACGACGGGAGGCGGCTTGGGGCTGCCCAACGGAGGAGAGCTGAGCAACGGCTGGACCTACCGGTTCCCGGTGACGCGGACGATAGCGCCCGACGGGAAGAACTACGAGAACGGAGTGCCGCCCGACCGTGTGGTGCTGCTTGACGACGCGGCGACGGCTGCGGGAAAAGACAATGTGATAGAGGCGGCGGCCGACATAATTTGCGGGACTTTATAGATTAAGGTGAGATTAAGGTGAGGTTAAGGATAAAGTAAGGGTTGATTTGATAATATTCGATGCATCCTCGATGTATATAGGAGGCAAATAGGAGGCACATTCGAGAAAAGTAGGTGTGGAAAGTTGAAGAAGGTGTAGCAGAAAAGTATGACAGAAATGGCAGACATTTCGGGTCGGTCATGCTCCATGGTTGAGCCATGGTTGAGCCATGGTTGGGCCGTGTTTGGTTCGTGTTTTAGATTACTGACAGAAATGGCAGGAGTGGCAGAAAAGTGTGACAGAAATGGCAGAACTTTGGGAAGGGAAAAAGATTGGCACGGTTATTGCTATAATAAATAATGAAAGCCTTGGCGGAAGAACCGGGCTTGGGAGAAAGAATAAGATTAACGAACAATAAAAAATTAAAAAGGAAAGCGATATGAATCTGAACAATTTTACAATCAAGAGTCAAGATGTGGTGCAGAAGGCGCAGGAGATAGCGATGGCGAGCCAACACCAGGGGTTGGACACGAGCCACCTGCTGAAAGCGTTGCTCACGGAAGACGAGAATGTGACGCCCTACCTGCTGAAGAAGCTGGAAGTGGATCCGGTGAAGGTGGGGAAGAGAGTTGACGAGCTACTGCAGAGGATGCCGAGAGTGAGCGGCGGAGAACAATATCTGACGAACGGAGCGCAGGAGGCGCTGCTGAAGGCGTCGCACACGGCGACGGAGATGGGCGACGAGTTTGTGTCGGTAGAGCACCTGCTGCTGGGGCTTGCGAGCGGCCGCGACGAGGTGGCTAAGATGCTGAAAGAAGAGGGAGTGAGCGAGAAGGGGCTGAAAGCGGCGGTGGCCGACCTGAGGAAAGGGAGCAAGGTGGCGTCGCAGAGTGCCGAAGAGACGTATAACGCACTGAACAAATATGCGAAGAACCTGAACCAGCTGGCCCAGGCCGGAAAGCTTGACCCCGTGATAGGGCGAGACGACGAGATAAGACGAGTGCTGCAGATACTTTCGAGAAGGACGAAGAACAACCCGATACTGATAGGCGAACCCGGAGTGGGCAAGACGGCGATAGCCGAAGGGCTGGCGCACAGGATAGTGAGCGGCGACGTGCCGGAGAACCTGAAGTCGAAGACGATATTCTCGCTGGACATGGGAGCGCTGGTGGCCGGTGCGAAATATAAAGGAGAATTCGAAGAGAGGCTGAAGAGTGTGATACGAGAGATCAACGAAGCCGAGGGCGAGATAATACTGTTCATCGACGAGATACACACGCTGGTGGGAGCCGGCGGCGGCGAGGGAGAGCTGAACGCAGCCAACATACTGAAACCCGCGTTGGCACGAGGAGAGCTGAGAGCCATAGGAGCTACGACGCTTGCCGAATACCAAAAATATTTCGAGAAAGACAAAGCCTTGGCGAGGAGGTTCCAGAGTGTGCTGATAGACGAGCCCGACGTGGCGGACACCATCTCGATACTGAGAGGTCTGAAAGAGAGGTACGAGGTGCACCACAAAGTGAGAATCAAAGACGAGGCAATCATAGCTGCGGCGGAGCTTTCGAACAGATATATCTCCGACAGGTTCCTGCCCGACAAGGCTATAGACCTGATAGACGAGGCGGCCGCCAAACTGAGGCTGGAGATAGACTCGGTGCCCGAAGAGCTTGACGAGATAGAAAGGAAGATAAGGCAGCTGGAGATAGAGCGAGAGGCCATAAAGAGAGAAAACGACGCCGACAAGCTGGAGCAGCTGGAGAAAGAGATAAGCCAGCTGAGCGAGCAGAGAAACCAGATGAAAGCCCGGTGGCAGAACGAGAAGAGCATAGTGGAGAACATACAGAGCGAGGTAAAGAACATAGAAGACTACAAGTTCCAGGCCGAACAAGCCGAGAGACAAGGCGACTACGGGAAAGTGGCCGAGCTGAGATACGGAAGAATCAAAGAGGCCGAGAAACATGTCGCCGAGCTGAAAGAGCAGCTGAAAGCGATGCAGGCCGACAACGCAATGATCAACGAAGAAGTGGGATCGGAAGAGATCGCCGAAGTGGTGTCGCGATGGACCGGAATACCGGTGACGCGGATGCTGCAGTCAGAGAGGGAAAGGCTTATGCACCTGGAAGAAGAGCTGCACAAGAGAATAGTGGGGCAAGAAGAAGCCGTGGAGCTCGTAGCCAACGCCGTAAGAAGGAGCCGTACCGGCCTGGCCGACCGGAGGAGACCAGTGGGGTCGTTCCTGTTTCTGGGAACCACCGGAGTGGGCAAGACCGAACTGGCGAGAGCGCTGGCCGAAGTGCTGTTCGACGACGAAGAGATGATGGTGAGGATAGACATGTCGGAATACCAAGAGCCCCATTCGATATCGAGGCTGATAGGAGCCCCTCCAGGATATGTGGGATACGACGAGAGCGGCCAGTTGACCGAGGCAGTGAGAAGGAGACCCTACTCGATAGTGCTGCTTGACGAAATAGAGAAAGCCCATCCCGACGTGTTCAACACCCTGCTGCAAGTGCTGGAAGACGGGCGACTGACCGACAACAAAGGCCGGACGGCAGACTTCAGGAACACCATAATAATAATGACGTCGAACCTCGGAAGCGAGATACTGCAGCAGAAGATAGACGAAGAGGGAATGGACGAGCACGAGCTGGAAGAGGCCAAAGCCGAAATCATGAACCTGCTGAAAGCCAAGATACGGCCCGAGTTCCTGAACAGGATAGACGAGGTTGTGATGTTCCGCCCGCTGACGCTGAACGAGGTAAGAAAGATAGTGAAACTGCAGCTCGACCAGTTGGCCGAGACGCTGGAGAAAAACGACATACTGATAGCGCCGACCGAGAGAGCGATAGACTATCTGACCAACGAAGGATTCGACCCGAGTATGGGAGCGCGGCCGATAAAGCGTATGATACAACGGACGCTGCTCAACGAATTGAGCAAAGAGATACTGGAAGACCGTATAAACGCCAAAGACAACATAGTGATAGACGAGAGAGACGGAAACTTCGTCTTCCTGAACAGCGGAAAAACAAAGATGAAGTAAAAAAAGAAGAAAGGACGAGACAAAAGGGACATTGCCAAAAGACAAGGAGCAGTGCCCCTTTTGGCGGTATAAAAGAGCAAGTTAGGACAAGAGGAAAGGACAAAAGTCGAGTCTGTTGAAAAAAAAAATTTGCGTAGAAGAAAAAAATGAGTAATTTTGTAGTCTTAAAATTTAGCGAAAAAATATGGAAAAGTTCATAGTATCAGCACTTAAGTACAGACCCGGGACATTCAAATCGGTGGTAGGACAGGAGCATATCACGCAAACATTGCAAAATGCGATAAAGAACAACCAGCTACCGCACGCCTTTTTGTTCTGCGGTCCCCGAGGAGTGGGCAAGACCACCTGCGCAAGAATCTTGGCGAAAGCGATAAACTGCCCGAATATGGGAGAAGAGCTGGAGCCGTGCAACGAGTGCGAATCATGTAAAGACTTCAACGACGGGCGTTCAATGAACATCTTTGAGATGGACGCCGCGTCGAACAACGGAGTTGACGCGATGAGAGAGCTGATACAGCAAGTGGCGATACCGCCGCACAGCGGAAAATACAAAGTGTACATCATCGACGAGGTACACATGCTGTCGAAAGACGCCTTCAACGCAATGCTGAAGACACTGGAAGAGCCGAAAGAATATGCGATATTCATACTTGCCACCACAGAGAAGCACAAAGTTCTGCCGACCATAATCTCGAGATGCCAGGTGTTCGACTTCAAGCGGATACAGCTGCAGGACATCGTGAACCACCTGAAATATGTGGCCGACACCGAGGGGGTGAAATACGAGACGGAAGCGCTGAGGCTGATAGCGAAGAAAGCCGAGGGAGGAATGCGCGACGCCCTGTCCACCTTCGACCAACTGGTGAACTTCACCCTCGGAAACCTGACCAGAGAAGAATGTCTGAAAAACCTGAACATGCTCGACAACAACTACTTTTTCAAGCTGGTCGATATGTTCAGGACAAAAGATATGGCCGGAGCCCTGCTGCTGCACAAAGAGATAGTAGATCGCGGATTTGACGAGTTGCATTTCCTGACAGGGCTGTGCGAGCACCTGAGGAACCTGCTGGTGTCGATAGACGAGAGCACACTGCAACTGCTGGACAGCGACGACGAAGAGAAAGCAAGATACGGCAAACAGGCGAAAGAATGCGGAGCCCCACTGCTGATAGACTACCTGAACGTGGCGAGCGACTACGAATACAGATACCGCGACGCTAACAACAAGAGGCTGTTCGTGGAGGTGTGCCTGATGACGCTGGCGAGTGCGGCGGCGAGTTAGATTGCAAGAGCGCTTCGAGCGAGACATATTACCCAGAGTGCCAAGAGTCAGCCAATGACGACGCAAAGGCCAGTCGCTGTGAAACCAGCGGCCGTGGAAACGCCACGTCGGCAGATACCCCCGGGCATATACCCGATGGCCGACCCGCTGAAGCCGGTGATAGAAGAAGCCAAGCGCAAAGTAGAGAGCGAGACACAGCAAGAAGCAGCCCTGCTGACCGAAGAGACGCTGAAAGAGATTTGGGAAGAGATGCTGTCAGAGGACAATGAGAAAGCCATTGACGACACAGAAAAGATCAGAGATATCCTATCAGGCAGCAAAGCGACGGTGAGCGAAGAAGAGCGAGACGTGATAGAGCTGACAATGCCAGGGAGCTATTCAGAAGCGTCGATAAAGCCATACATGTCGCAGATAATGACATATCTGAGGAACCGGACAGGCAATCCCTTGCTGCAGATGAAGACGAAAGTGGTGAAAGAAGACCGCGAACGCAAGATATATGGTCCCAAAGCCACCTACGCCGAAATGATGAAGATAAACCCAAGGTTGGAAGAGTTGCACAAGATATTCGGAACGCTGGATTATTAGAAGGAAAACTGACCATCGACTAAAGATATGAAGAGGAAGATAAAGTTTTGGAAATACGACGGAGCCGGCAACGACTTTATACTGATGGACGGCATAGAAGACCCTCAGCTCCTGCATATCAGCGAGCAAGAGATCGCGAGGCTCTGCCACCGGCGATTCGGCATAGGGTCAGACGGACTGATGGTGCTGAGCCCATCGGAAGAGGCTGGAATAGATTTCAGGATGAAATACTACAACAGCGACGGGAGACCTGCCGAGATGTGCGGAAACGGAGGAAGATGCATAGCAGTGTTTGCCTATAACAGAGGGCACTGCGGCACGGCGACGCGCTTTGTTGCCGACGACGGAGAGCACACAGCCGAGATTGCGACGACCAGTATGGAAGATGTGTGGATGGTGAAACTGGGGATGATAGATGTCGATGGAGGTACGATACAGAGATGCCTCGACGGATGGGTGCTCAATACCGGAGTGCCGCACTATGTGCAGCGAGTAAGCGACCTGGAACATTTCGACGTGGTGGGAGAAGGGCGCAAGATACGCCATAGAGAAGAGTTGGGAGAAGATGGCGCCAACGTGAACTTCGTAGAAGACGGAGAAGACGGACGGCTGACTGTGAGGACCTACGAGCGAGGAGTAGAAGACGAGACCTGGGCCTGCGGGACAGGAGTAACCGCTTGCGCCATTGTGACCGGCAACCGACGGCTGAAAGCCAAAGGAGGAGACTTTGCCGTAGACTTCGACACCGACGGAAAACGATACTACAACATAAAACTCATAGGTCCCGCCGCCTATAACTTCAGCGGCGAGATAGACATAGACCTATAATACTGCAGCGATGGACCTTTTCAGCAACATAGACCTGGAGAACGCACGGACAAGAGTCGAAGAACTCACGAAACTCATAGACCACTACAACTACGAGTACTATATGAACGACCGGTCGGAGGTGAGCGACTACGAGTTTGACAGGCTATTGAGAGAATTGTCAGACCTGGAGCAGCAGTATCCCGAGCTAAAACTTGCCACCTCCCCTACCCAAAGGGTTGGCGGCGAGGTAAACAAGACGTTCGCACAGGTGCAGCACCGATTCCCGATGCTCTCGCTAGGCAACACCTATTCCATAGAAGAAATCGAAGACTTCGAAGCCCGCACGCGACGGCTGATAGGCGACAAAACGTTTGACTACACCTGCGAGCTGAAATATGACGGACTTGCCATAGGCTTGACCTACAAGAAGGGAGAGCTGGTGCAGGCTGTAACGAGAGGCAACGGGGCCGTAGGCGACGACATCACCTCCAACGCCCGCACCATAAAGACCATACCACTGAAACTGAGAGGAGACTACCCCGACGACTTCGAAGTGAGAGGCGAGGTTGTATTTCCCTTCGACGCGTTCGAAGCCTTCAACCGACAGAGAGAAGCCGAAGGCGACGAGCCCTTTGCCAATCCCCGCAATGCAGCCAGCGGTTCGCTGAAACTGCAAGATTCCCGCGAGTGTGCCAAGCGCAAGCTACAATTCTGCGCCTATTTCGTGATGGGAATACCCGAAGCGATGGCCCGACCCGACTTTGCCACCCACGAAGGAAGACTGGAAGCACTTAAGCTAATGGGATTCAAGGTGATGCCCTACGTAAAGAGGTGTAAAGACATCGGAGAAATCAAAGCCTTCATAGACTATTGGGACAGCGAGAGGTGGAACCTGCCCTTCGGAATAGACGGGATAGTGATAAAAGTCAACCAGGTGCAGCTGTGGGAGGAGTTGGGACTTACCGCCAAATCGCCCCGATGGGCCATAGCCTACAAGTTCAAGGCCGCAAGAGTTTCCACCCTGCTCGAAAGTATAGACTACCAAGTGGGGCAGACCGGTATAGTCACCCCTGTGGCCAACCTCACGCCCGTAAGCCTCGGCGGCACAACCGTAAGACGTGCGACCCTCGTGAACGCCGACAACATAAAGGCACTTGACATCCACTATGGAGACCACCTTCTTGTAGAGAAGGGAGGAGAGATTATACCGAAGATAGTAGGTGTGGACCTCGAGAAACGGCAACCCGGAGCAGAAGCGGTAGAATACATCAAGACCTGTCCCGAATGCGGCACCCCGCTGGTAAGAGAAGAAGGGGAAGCAGGATACTACTGTCCCAACCAAGACGGATGTCCACCCCAGAGGATAGGCAAGCTCGAACACTTTGTAGCCCGCCGGGCGATGGCGATAGACACCCTCGGTCCCGAAAGGCTCAAGATGCTATATGCCAACGGACTGGTAAAAAACATCGCAGACCTCTACGACATGAAAGCCGAACAACTCATAGGACTCGGGCAAGAACAGAACGCAAGCATACAGGCCAAAGGAGCCGACAACATAATACAAGCCATTGAAGCCTCCAAGAAAGTACCATTCGAGCGAGTACTATTCGCCTTAGGCATCAGGTTTGTCGGAGAGATAGGAGCCAAGAAACTGGCACGCCACTTCGGAAATATTGATGCACTTATGGCTGCGACAGAAGAGGAGCTAGCGACCGTAGAGGACGTAGGAGAGAAGACTGCCCAGCTGATATACAACTACTTCCAGAAGCCCGAACACCGAGCCATAGTGGAACGGCTGAGAGCCGCAGGGCTGCAGATGCAGAGCAATGCCGTGAGGCCTACCGATGGTCCACTTTCAGGAAAGACACTGGTAGTGAGTGGAGTTTTCTCCCATTTCACACGCGACGGCATAAAAGAGCATATCGAAGCCCATGGCGGCAAGGTCAGCGGCTCGCTATCGTCGAAGACTTCCTACCTTGTGGCAGGAGAGAAGATGGGGCCCGAGAAAAGGAAGAAAGCCGAGTCGCTCGGCATTCCTATCATCAGCGAAGAAGAATACATGAAAATGACAGACAACGAATAACCTGATATGCGCTGCCAACTTCCATTACTCCTGACTGCCGTTGTACTGCTCTTTGCTGCCACGTCTGCCCATTCCCAGAAGTTAAGAATCGCGGCCTTAGGATTCCATACCGTTCCCAACGACCCATCCGTCGCCTATATTGGAGGCTTCGGTTACGGAGTAGAAGGCTCGCTCTATTGGAGGACAGCCGGCGACAGCTACTGGAAACGATTCTGGAACCATCCGAGCTTCGGCGTTCAAGTTTCGTGGATGCAGACACCCAACGCCATAGCCGGCGACCGTTATGGACTCTCGGCGTCGATGCACAACCCATTGTGGGAACAAAAGCCGAAAGTGCCGTCACCATCAGACACAACACTATCAGCACGGAAGCAATGCCTATCCTCAATTTATTGGCTCATAGACCTTGGGCTTGCCGTTTACACCAATCCCGCCTGTCGCAGATACAGCGACCCACGCAACGAGTTTATAGGGTCATACACCAATTGCCTTTTTGCCATCGGCCTCGGATACAAACTTACACTGCATAACGGTTCCGACATTGCACTCGAAGCCCGCTTTGGACATTCCTCCAACGGATATCTCATGAAGCCCAACAAAGGAATCAACTATGTCATACTCGGACTCTCCCACAGCACCCGAAACCTCACCTCGGAAGAACGAGAGCCAAAACCAGTCGAGCCCGAGAAACAAGAGAGACAGGCGTACCACATTATCTCAGTATCATACGCCCCTGCCTTTGTGCAGTCGAGATACGAGAAGGCCACCAAAGAATATTACTACGCTTATACCGCCTCACTCAACTATCTGTTCTACCACAACCAGTGCCTCGGTTTCGGAGCCGGACTGGACTTTATGTACAACTACAGCCACCAGGAGCAACGGCCGGGAACGCTGCCACTGTATATAGGAGCCTGCGCCACGGTAGAGCCCCGCTGGGGCAACCTCTCACTGAGACTTTCGGTAGGCACCCATTTCTTAGATGGAGAACTGATACATATCCCAATCTACGAACGAGCAGGACTTTTCTACCACTTCCCCACCATGCATACCGACCAATTTGTAGGAGTAACCATTAAAGCATTGGCCGCCCACGCCGACTATATCGAGTGGCACTATGGTCTAGGATTCAAAATCCCCCAGAGACTAAAACACTGATTTACTTAGAGTAGCCGTCGGGATTCATCTGCTGCCACCGCCACGAATCACGCACCATTTCATTGATTCCCCTCTTTGCCGACCATCCAAGCTCACTTTGAGCCAACGAAGGGTCGCTGTAGCAGATTGCCACATCGCCGGCACGACGTCCTTGTATCACATAAGGGACCTTCACGCCATTCTCTTGTTCAAAGGCCTGCACCATTTCCAGCACAGAATAGCCTCTGCCCGTGCCGAGGTTGTAGATTTTCACACCATCCTTGATGTCCAAAGCCTTGAGAGCCGCCACGTGACCGGCAGCCAAGTCCATCACATGAATATAATCCCTCACTCCAGTGCCATCAACAGTCTCATAATCATTGCCGAAGACGCCGAGATATTCCCTCTTGCCGAGTGCCACCTGAGAAATATAGGGCATAAGGTTGTTAGGCACTCCGTTGGGGTCCTCGCCGATAAGGCCGCTCTCATGTGCACCCACGGGGTTGAAATAACGCAACAGAACAATACGCCATTCCCGGTCGGCCTTTGCCATGTCCTCCATCACCTGCTCCAACATGCTCTTAGTCCAGCCGTAGGGATTGGTACAGAGTCCCCGAGGGCAAGTCTCCTTTATCGGCATCTCTGTAGCGGCGCCATATACGGTTGCAGAACTACTGAATATCAACTTCTTGCATCCATGCTTACGCATCACGTCGAGAAGAGTCAGAGTTCCCCCGATGTTGTTGTCGTAATATTCCCACGGCATTGAGACACTCTCACCAACTGCCTTCAAACCAGCGAAATGGATACAGGCGTCAAAATGGTTTTCCTCAAATAACAGATCCAGGTTTTCACGGTCGCGGATGTCCACCTCACGGAACGGGACTTCATCTATTCCCACAATCTTTGCCACACGACGGAGCGACTCACGGCTCGAATTGCACAGATTATCAACCACTAACACATTATGACCGGCCTTATAGAGTTCCACAAGAGTATGACTCCCAATGTAGCCAGCGCCACCAGTGACCAATATATTCATAATAGGATCAATTTATAATAATAACGCAACAAAATGCGATTTATTGCCTTATAACTACAGAATTGACCATAACGGGCATTATGCGCTGACTATCAACAATATAACAGATGTGATTTTTTTTGAGCATTTTTCAAGGGAGGTGCAAAAATCCCATAACTGTAAATAGCTGATTGATAGGACACTTATAGGTATCAACTCTATGGTAAGTCTATGGTAAATTCGAGAGGAGGAAGAGGTAGAAGGGAGAGGTCTCCGAAGAGATTATTTTCCACTCTTACGGCGGTTGCATTCGCGACAAAGCATCTGGCAGTTGTCGGCTACCGTTCGCCCACCGTGGCACCAGGGTGTGATATGGTCGGCTTCCATCTCCTCGATTTCAAAATGATTACCACAGACCGGACAGACCCCTTTCTGGCGTTCATAAACCTCACGCCTCATATTGCCATCGAATGCACGCAGGTCCAAGTGACGTTCGTCACCGTCGAGGACATACTCGAAGATGCCTTTCTTTCTCTGCACATCGCTATCGGCCATTAACTTAGTGATTTCCAATTCCAAAGCAGTCGGATCGAGCTCTTTGTCCTTGTAGTTTTTGTACAAAGTACCCCAATCCACACCTTTCATCTCCTTGCGATATTTATAGAAAGTTGCCTTGGTCCAGTTTATCACATTAGAGAAATGGTTCCATAGAGCCACAGCTGTTGCATCGTGCTGATGTTTAGCCATATAGGCTTCAATATTACCTTCACTGACCCATCTGATAGCAGTCTCCAGGTAAGCCTGGCGGTTAACCTCGCCACTCATATACTTTCCACCCAGCCCATAGGCCGCACAGCCGCTCTTGGAAAAATACCGTTTGGCATCGCTGACCCAACTGCCAGCATACACTGCGTTACGGAGTTCTTGATCGGTAAGTTCCTCGCCAGCGATATTGATAGTCTTAAACCACTTAAGCTTCTCGCTGTCAGTTCCTTCACAGAAATACACCTGCAGTTCATAATTCAAAATCTGTTCACGCTCATCGTCGGCCAGATTATGGAAATAACGGAACATAAAGGCGAAATCGCCATTGATATACTGGCAGATACTGATAGTTCGCTGTTGACCGTCGATAATCTCGTAAGTACCATCCTCGCGCACCGCCCAATACATCACATTAAGCGGGAATCCTTGTGTAAGAGTCTCAATAACAGCGTCGCGCTGTTTCTCCTTATAGACGAACTCCCTCTGATAAGGCGGACGCACATCCAGCTGGCCACCATAGGCTCTGACGCCATCCTCCGCATTGTCCTTGTAATCCTTGACCAGGTCTCTGACCTTGATTTGATGTAGTTTTATCTCCATAATGATTAATTGTTATTCTGTTCCGCAGCCATAGCCAATTTATTATTTTCTTCTAACTTATATGCCACTAATCTCTCTCTCCGACGAATGAGAATACGAGCATATGTTTCCTTATTGCCAATTGTGAAACGATGTCCATATTTTGGATTATCCTCTACATAACGGTCTAACCCTATTATTTCGAATTGTTCTGGGTTGTATTTGTCGAGGAATGTTATTGGAACTCCCATAACACCATCATAGTCAATCGGTATGTCACTTGTCTTGTTGACATTAATTGCATCGTAGTTATCGTATTTCGGATATTCCTCAGGCGAGTACCGTTTGTAAAGTATCAACTCCTCGTTGCGTTTTGGTATTTCCAAATTTGTGAACCACGTTACACCAGATACCCGAATCATACCCACTTTGTGGTCACTTGCAGTCGCAACATCCTCGTAATTACTAATGAAATGACCTGCACCTCCTTTAAAACCATACCCCAACCAAATCTTGTTGTTTTTTATGAGTGGGAAAATTTCTTTGTACGAAATGTTGTTCTGATGTCCTATAATAATAAATTTCTTGTCGTATTCTATCAACTGTGCCACGTATTCCCTAAATAAAGAGAATGGAGGATTTGTTACCACGATATCGGCTTGCTTTAATAATTCAATACACTCTGGCGAACGGAAGTCCCCATCGCCTTGTAAGTAATTAATTCCTATCTCTTCAGGATCAGGCACTCGGTTGCCGTTTTTGTCCCCATTGTATTCCAGCCAGATGGCACGCTCCGAGTCGTGCTGGCTGAAAAGGTCTCGGTCTTGGTTCTTATAGCAAGTGGTAATCAGACGTTTGAGTCCAAGTTGCTCAAAGTTATAACTAAAATAATGGAAGAAATTGCTTACCCTTGGATCATCACAGTTGCATAGAACTGTTTTCCCCTTAAAATGGTCTTTATAATGTCGTAGTTCATTCTCGATATCAACCAGTTGGGTATAAAACTCGTCTTTCTTAGCGGTCTTGGCTGCGTTGAGATTCTTGTTTGCCATATTGATAGCTGTTGTGCATTGCTATCAATCGGTATAGAGATAAAAAGCGTGAGCTTCTTATCGCGTACCAAGGCAACCCGGCAAGGAGACCTCTTCCCTCATAAGAAACTCACATACTGTGAGCATACTATAATCTGAGGGATGTCTCCGTTTGCACGGAAACCTCACTATCATTGCTCGGTGTCTTATCTCCAAAAACTTTGCCGGGTTTTTCGGTATTGACGCGAAATAATAGTAATGCTGTTTATAATTCTATTTTGTTCTGGCCCACCAACTCTCGTGGACCTTTATTGTTGTTCGATTTCATCAGTCGTTTTTCCCGCCTCGGCATGTGAATAAATTCTTCTGCTCTCGGCTTACGAAAAACGTTCAAATGTTATTGCTTTACTGTGGTAGCGATTTGGAGTTCTTCGAGTTGAGCGTCGGAGATTGGGGAAGGGCTGCCGCTCATGACGTCGCGGCCGCTGTTGTTCTTCGGGAAGGCGATGAAGTCGCGGATAGAGTCGGCGCCACCGAAAAGAGAGCAGAGACGGTCGAAACCAAAAGCGAGACCTGCATGGGGAGGAGCCCCGTAGCTGAAAGCGTCCATCAGGAATCCAAACTGCTGGTAGGCCTGCTCGTCGGAGAAGCCGAGAGTGTGGAACATCTTGTTCTGGAGAGTGCGGTCGTGGATACGAATGCTACCGCCGCCGACTTCGACACCGTTCATCACGATATCATAGGCGTTGGCACGAATGTCGCCCCACTTTGACGGGTCGTCGAGAAGAGCCTCGTCCTCGGGTTTCGGAGCCGTAAAGGGGTGATGCATAGCGTAGTAGCGCTGTGTTTCCTCGTCCCATTCCAGGAGAGGGAAGTCCACCACCCAGAGAGGAGCGTACTGGTCGGGATTGCGGAGACCCAGCTGGTTACCCATCTCGAGACGGAGTGCACAGAGCTGGACGCGAGTCTTCATGGCCTCTCCACAGAGGATGAGCATAAGGTCGCCCTTGTCGGCACCCATGGCCTCGGCAATATGCTGCAGGTCCTCTTGAGAGTAGAACTTGTCCACGCTCGACTTGAGAGAGCCGTCGGCGTTATATTTCACCCACACCAAACCGCCGGCACCCACCTGAGGACGTTTGACGAAGTCGGTGAGAGCGTCGATCTGTTTCCTGGTGTATTCGGCACAGCCTTTGGCACAGATGCCCACGACGAGCGGAGCATTGTCGAAGAGGCCGAATCCTTTGCCTTTCACTATGTCGTTGATTTCCACGAACTCCATACCGAAGCGGATGTCCGGCTTGTCGCTGCCGTAGCGGCGCATAGCGTCGTGCCAGCTCATGCGTGGGAACTTGCCGAATTCCAGCCCTTTGACCTCTTTAAAGAGGTGTTTGGCCAAACCTTCGAACATTTCCAGCACGTCCTCCTGCTCGACGAAGCTCATCTCGCAGTCGATCTGAGTGAACTCAGGCTGACGGTCGGCACGCAGGTCCTCGTCGCGGAAGCAGCGGACAATCTGGAAGTAGCGGTCCATGCCGGCGACCATCAGGAGTTGCTTGTACTGCTGAGGGCTTTGAGGGAGTGCGTAGAACTCGCCGGGGTTCATACGAGAGGGGACCACGAAGTCACGAGCCCCTTCTGGAGTGCTCTTGATAAGCATCGGAGTCTCGATCTCGAGGAAGTCACGGTCGCTGAGGTAGTTGCGTACAAGCATAGCCATACGGTGGCGGAGTTCGAGGTTGCGGCGTACCGGAGCACGACGGATGTCGAGGTAACGGTATTTCATACGGAGGTCGTCGCCGCCGTCGCTCTGATCCTCGATGGTGAAGGGAGGAGTCTTGGCCTCGTTGAGGACGTTGAGTTCCTCGACCTCAATCTCAATCTCGCCGGTAGGAATCTTGGTATTTTTGCTGGCACGCTCAATGACTCTGCCCGTTATCTGCAAAACATATTCGCGGCCAAGCTTCCTGGCTTGCTCACAGAGTTCGCTGTTGGTCTCCATATTGAACGCCAGCTGCGTGATGCCATAGCGGTCGCGGAGGTCGATAAAAGTCATACCGCCGAGGTCGCGGCTACGCTGGAGCCAGCCACAAAGAGTAACCCTCTCACCCACATTTTTCAGTGTCAATTCGCCACAAGTATTTGTCCTATACATAGTTATGATATTTTTTACGATTAATTACAAACTGCAAAGATACGAAAAACGAATAAAATAGCAATATTTTCGTGAGTATTTTTGCAGAATAGATTTCCGGAAAAACACCAAGACAGCAGACAACGGGCTATATATATTTAATGTATAGGGGATGGGGCGAATTGGAACGATGCCCTATCAGGTACGACTCATGTCAATGGCACATTCGACTCACATTCGACTCACATTCGTGTTTCATTCGTGTTTCATTCGTGGCATATTCGACACAAATTCGATACTGATTCGAGGGAGTTAATATCAGTGGATGATCTCGAGTTTGCGAGTTACGGAGCCTTGGGGAGAGGTGAGGCGAACGAAGTAGGTGCCGCGAGGGAGAGTGGCGGTGGAGATGGTTGTAGAATCGGCAAGCTTGCGGGAAACCAGACGACGACCCATGATGTCGTAAATAGAGACTGTGGCGTTGTTGGATTCGGTTCCGTCAAGTCTGACGGTCACTTCGCCGTTGGCAGGGTTGGGGAAGATAGAGAACGAGGGAGCGTCGGAGAGTTGTGCCGAGGAGATGTCGAGAGTGTCGTATTCATAAGGCAGAGCGATGGCCGAGAGAGAAGTGGGGCAGTAGGTGGAGTCGTTGAGACGGAGATAGAGACGGAAGTGGAGGACATCGGGGACAGCGTTGGGGTTGCGGGGAAGAATGGTATGAGATTTAGAATGGCCGTCGTAGAGGACGATATTGCCCGAAGAGAGAGTGTCGCCCGTAGTGTAGATGGCGTCAGGATCAGAGAACGAGGGGTTAACGGCAGAGGAATAGAGGATGGCCACATCGAGGTTTCCGTAGCCCTGCCATTCCACGCTGACGGTATGTTCGGCAGTATAATGGGCTTTGAGAGAGACGGGAGCGATGTCGGCATCGCGGAAAGTGAAATAGATGACGCTGTCGGCCGCTTCCTGGATGTTGCGCAAGGGAGTGTTGTTAGGCACGCCCGACCAAGGACGGAACCAAGGTTTGGAATTGTCGGTGAGCGAGTCGATATGGCGCGAGCCCGGGAAGGGAGAGTCGGAGCCGATGCTGCCATAGGAGGATGGAGAAGAGCCGGGGCAGACGGTGTCGGCATAGGTGGGGAGGATGTAGAGTTGCTGGGGGTGGCGAGCGTTGGAGACACTGCCGCCCGAAGCATTGGGGTGGACGTGATAGACTAAGAGCCCGTGGCCGGGGATATGCATATCGAAGCCTTGCTTCTGGCGGTTTTCGAGGAGGAAATAATCGCCAGAAGTAGAGGTGTTTATCCTATAGACCTGGAGAGTACCGACAGAGGGAGTCACCGCCACCTGAGCCGGGTCGGAGAGTTCGACGGCAGAAGTCCAATGGTAGATATTGGCGATGGTGTAGGCGCCATGACGGGCCGGAGTGCGGCCGTTGTCGTTCCAGGAGCCCGAAGACATAATGTCGTAGGAGCCGAGACCACCATATTCGCCACCCGACTCGCCGTAGTCAGTGTCGTAATAGTCGGGAGCGCCGAAGACGTGGCCCAACTCGTGGCAGATCACGCCGATATAGGTCAGTTGAGTGCCAGCACCTCCACGGCATTCGGGAGAGCAGGAATAAGGTCCGAAAGTAACTCCGTTATAGGACGGGGAGTCCCACACGTACCATTGATGACTCCAGATGCGGTCGGAGCCAGCGCCAGCCTCTTCACCATTGCCGGCAAAGAGTATGTGCACACCGTCGACGATGCCGTCGCCGTCATTGTCGTAGCGAGAGAAGTCGGCCATGCCTTCGGCCTTGGAGACCACCTCAGAGGCGAACACATACTGGCCCTCGTTGGTGCCGCCATAATAGCCCATCTCGCGGTCGCCGGTAATCGGTCCAATCACATCGACAGTGAGGTGGAACTGGTTGTTGGAGGCCTGGTGATAGAAGTCGCGGACACTGCCGTGGGCCCCATATTCGTTGTAGCCCTCCTGGTTGAAGAGCATATTGATATAGCGTTTGCTGTGGGTAAACGGGCAATCCTCAGTCTGGAAGAGAATCACGAGAGCACGACGTTCGCCGACCATAGGAGCCTCCTTGGGGGAAGGCACGTTGGCGTGAGAGAGGTCTTTCCAAATGGCGAGATAAGAGTCAATTTGAGCGCGAGAGAAGCGGAGATAACGAGGAGTATTGGAGAGGAAAGAAAGGACCTGGGCAGAACGCGACTCAGGAGCAGTGGCCCTATATTGAGACGGCATAATGCCGCCGAAGGCGTCACGATAGGCATAGCAGAGATAGCCGAGCGAGTCATAGAGGAGAGTGTAGCCATCCTCCGACTCGGCCCAATGGACCTTTTCGTCGCCTTTGAGGTAGATGTTGAGCTTATCGCCATTGTTGGGTTGCTGAAACTCGATAAGACCCGGGAAAGCCGGCACGGCGAAAGTTGCAACCGAGAAGAAAAGGAATATTACGACGAAGATGAATTTATTGCTTCTTTGTACCATAATAATCAAATAGTTATATTACACGACAAGATAACTAACAGAAATGCAAATATACAATATTTTTTTATTCTGCACATTTTTTTATATAAATAATGTACAAAAAGAAAAAAAGTTGTATCTTTGCAACGTGAAAACGGCAACGGTTCTATCGCCTGTAGAGGGGTATAATACCCTGTAATACAGGAGGAAAGTCCGGGCAACGCAGAGCCGCCATACTTCCTAACGGGAAGGGGTTTGAGGCGAAAGCCTTGAACTACAGAGAGTGCCACAGAAACGAAACCGCCGAAGCTCCGAGAGATTGGGGATGGCAAGGGTGAAACCGCGAGGTAAGAGCTCACGCCTACGGCAGAGATGTCGCAGAGGGAAAACCTTATGGGTTGAAAGACCAAATATACCGACAATTAAGGGTTGGCTCGCCCGCTGTCGGGGGGTAGGTTGATAGAGGCTGTCGGCGACGGCAGTCCTAGATTAATGATAGAAACCGGGAGCGATCCCGGTACAGAACCCGGCTTACAAGTTGTCGTTTTCACTTTTTATAGACGAAACAAATTGCAATATGACAAAAACAAATAGAAGAAGGAAGCTGGTAATCGCCGTGGCGATGGTGACGGCGCTTGTCGGCACCGTAGGATGCAAAGAGGAGAACCACATTGCCGAAGAGGCCCAAAGGATGATATTCTACCAGCGCAACCAAAGCGACGGGAACTTGCTGGCTTTGGCCAAAGTCCAAGGAGAGGTGATAAACGAAAACGTGAAGAACAAGACCGAGCAGGCAGGAATCTATGCAGACTACGGTTTGTGCCTTGCCAAGCTTGGTTTGCAGGAAGAGGGAAACAAGTGGATGAACAAAGAGATGAGCGTTTTCCCCGCCTCGACCACATACGTGAAAGCGCTGAAGACGAAATATGCCGGAGCCTACGCGAGCGACTGCAGCAGCCTGCCGTCGAGCCGCAAGACCGACGAGAAGACGTTAGCCTCGTTTATGTTCAACGATGCCGACGAAGAGCTGGAGCCCGTGTTTCCCGATGTCAGCGACGAATTCAGCGACGATCCCGCCTCGATAGTGGTAACCGTGGATCAGAACCCCGAGATGAGCGAGAAAGAGGTGCAGGCTCTGGAACGCAGCAAATATGCCAAGACCGACGAGGAGAAAACCCTGAGTGCCGAAGAGAGAGCCAAAGCCAAGAAGCAGGCTGCCAAGGAGAAAGAGAAGGCCAAGAAACAAGCCGCCAAGGAGAAAGAGAAAGCCAAGAAGCAGGCAGCCAAAGAGAAGGCCAAAGCCAAGAAGCAAGCCGAGAAGGAGAAAGCCATAGCAAAAGAACAGGCTGCCAAGGAGAAAGAGGCAGCCAAACGCCAAGCCGCCAAGGAAAAAGAGCAAGCCAGAGAGAAAGCAGCCCTCCAGAAAGAAGCGGAGCGTGCCCGCCTAGCGGCAGAGAAAGCACAGCAACGTGAAGAGGCCGCGGCAGAGCGTCAGAGACAGAGAGAGGCCGCAGCCGCCGAGCGCCAGAGACAAAGAGAAGAAGCGGCAGCCGAGAGGCAGAGACAGAAAGAAGAAGCTGCCCGTCAGCAACAAGAAGAAGATGATGACGAATAGCATTCCAGAATAATTGGTATATATTGAGAAAGCGTAAAGTACAGCGGAAAAAACTAATTATTCAACGATAACAATAAATGAACGATATGAAAAAATATTTCACATTTATCGCACTGGCCACTCTTACTATGGTAGCACTGATCGGATGCAAGGGGGCGAAGAAGTCGGTGCAGTATGGAGACCTTTATAGCGAGAAACCACTTACGATATATGTGGCGCCGGTGACTGACCATGCCGAGCGGAGAGAGGTGAAATATCCCGGAGACACGAAATACAACAACGAGCTTGACCTAGCTGCAAAATATATGTACCAAACCACACAGAAGCCTATAGCACGTCTGGGGTACTATGTGATAGGGCCTACGGCGGGAATGCAGATCGCCGCCGAGGAGACGAGGAGCACCTCCAAGATGATGACAGGCGACCTGAAGTCGTACAAGAACGACTACGGCATCGACGCCATACTGTTCCCCATCATACACAAATGGAAACAGAACAAGGAAGAGTGGATAGTGTATGTGGAATATGTGCTGGTGTCCACGAAGACCAACTCAGAGCTGATGCACACATGGGTAAAAGCCACCAAAGAGGTGAAGACCAACTTCAAAGGAGTGCCGCTGACGATGAAGTTCGACAACGACTTCGCCGACGATATGGAGATGAGCAACGCCTCGGCCCAGAGGTGTTTCCTGGTGGGACAGGTGAACGACTATGTGCTGAGGAACCTGCCGACGAGTTCCGACCGTCGCCAGTTTGAAGACGACAAATACTTCAAGGCCAATCCGGCCTATTTCTCCTACTATTTCAGCACCGAAGGAGATATAGAGATAAGCACCTCGACGATGGACGATTACGAAGAGGGTTGCTTTGTGGAAGAATAGTCAGGTAAGAAGATGGGCACTATCGAAACTTTACTTACGGGACCGCTTGACGGAATCCCTTCCACCGTGGTGGTCATAGACATACTTAGGGCCACGACGTCGATATGTGCCGCTTTCGAGGCTGGAGCAGAAGAGATCGTTCCCCTATCCGACCGCGACGAAGCCACCCTCAAGAGATACCGAGACAGAGGATACCTGACAGCTGCCGAATGGCTTGGAGAGAAGATAGGAGGAGCCGAATGCGGCAACTCGCCCACCGAATATATGGCGATGGACCTTAACGGCAAACGTATAGCCTATTCTTCGACCAACGGCATCGGGTGTATCCTCGGGTCGGCAAGCGCCCGACGGGTAATTCTCGGAGGTTTCTGTAATATTTCGGCACTGGTAAAACTGCTAAGCGACCAGCCGACCGACGACCTGACACTCCGGTGCAGCGGCTGGCGAGGAAGTGTGAGTCTGGAAGACACCCTGTTTGCCGGAGCCTTGGCAAAAAGACTTATAGACACAGGACTATACACCACCGACGACGACGCTACTAATATGGCGATAACCCTGTGGGAGGCGGCAAAAGACGATTCCTACGGATATCTGCAGAGAGCGAGCCACGTACAGCGGCTGCAGAAGATAGGAACCGACAAAGACATAAGATTTGCTCTCAAGGAAGACACCACCAGCAAGGTGCCGATCCTCGCCGACGGTAATATATTGAAAGCGATATGCAAATAGAGCCCATAGCCGTTCTCCACTCCCCTTTCGCCACGAAATTCGGCATTCCGAGACAGTCGGGTATCACCGACATCGAATGCTATATAGAGTTTCTGCCCGACTACAGAGTTGTCGAAGCTCTGCACGGCATAGAAGACATGGAATACCTGTGGCTGTTGTGGCAGTTCGACACCGAAGGGAAATGGCAACCTACGGTACGTCCCCCGCGGCTTGGTGGCAACAGCCGTATGGGAGTGTTCGCCACACGTAGCCCCTATAGGCCCAATCCGATAGGGCTCTCCTCGGTAAAATTGCTGAGGACAGAACAAAGCAAGGAAAAAGGGACACTTCTGTGGGTGTCGGGAGCCGACCTCATGGACGGCACCAAGATTCTGGACATCAAGCCCTACCTGCCCTATACCGACAGCCATCCCGACGCACTATGCGGCTTTGCCGGCAAAGACTGGCAAAGAGGACTCCGGGTGGAGTGTACTGACATTATCGAAAAGATACCCGAAACGCTCAGACAGCCACTGCTGCAAACACTCGAGCAAGATCCACGTCCGGCATACCACGACGACCCCACACGAGTTTACGGCTTCACTTTTGCCGGTTACGAGATAAAGTTCATCGTTGCCGACGGAGTGCTCAAAGTGCTAAGTATAGAATCCTAACGAGACCTGGCGAGCCACTCGTCCACATGGTTGAACACTATGGTGGCGCGTTCGGCAAAACTTTCCTCGGTGGCGAAAGCTATATGAGGAGTGCAGAGACAGTTTTGGGCTGACAGCAAAGGATGAGAGCTTTCCAGTGGCGGTTCTTTCTCATAGACGTCGAATGCTGCACCAGCAATTACTCCTGTATTGAGAGCTTCGGCCACAGCCGCTATGTCGCACACCGGTCCACGCGCCGTGTTTACCAATATCGCCGTAGGTTTCATCCGTTTCAGCTGTTCCGACCCGATCATGCCATTTGTCTCGGCGGTGGCAGGGACGTGGAGAGTCACTATGTCCGACACCTCCAACAGTTTTTCGAGAGGCAAATATTCCACGCCCAGCGAAAGCACCTCGTCGTGTACGCTACGGTTGTAGGCCACCACATGGCACCCGAAGGCGAGGAGAAGGCGTATTACCGCAGTGCCGATGGCGCCAGTACCGATAACGCCAACAGTCTTACCCCTCAGTTCGCGGCCAAGCATAGCTCCCCTACCCTTCCCTTGGCGTATTGTGCCGTCGGTTGCGGTGATCTGCCTCATCACGTCGATCATCATAGCCAGAGCCAACTCGCTGACCGCGGTAGTGGAATAGCCAGCTGCGTTCTGCACCTCTATGCCACGTTCCCTGCAATAGTCGAGGTCAATGTGGTCGAGGCCGGTGAAGGCGATGGAGAGATAACGCAGGTTGGGGCATTTCTCCAGCACCTCACGCGGGAGCTTTATGTTAGACACCACCGCCACCTCGGCGTCGCCTATGCGACGAGCCATCTCGGCAGAGTCCTCATTACGGTCGAGATAATATTGGAACGAGTGCCCCAGCTGCATGTAGTGTGATTTCAAGTTTTCAAAGAGAGGTTTGCCTATACCCAGCGGTTCAGTGCATACAATCTTCATAGCAGTAATATTTTTATTGTTTATTTCTTTTTCTTGACGGAGAATCCGAATCCGCCCAACTTCTCGCCCAAGCCGTAGTATTTGCCGTGGGAATAGGCCAACGGAGAGGCGTGGTTGAGCTGGAAGGCCCCCGTGCCTTTGTCTATAAGAGTTTCCTCGGCGTCTATGGCTACCACCTCGGCGATGAACATGTCGTGGCTGCCCAACTCCTTCACCTCCACCACCCGACACTCAATGTTCAGCGGGCATTCCTCTATGAGCGGAGCCTTCAGCAGCTGGCAAGGCCCCGGGGTGAGGTGCATCTCCTTAAACTTGTCGTAGTCGCGACCGCTGCGGACACCGCACCAGTCGGTGGCCTTTGCCAGTTGCTCGGTGGTGAGGTTTATGACGAACTCTTTGGACTTTGAGATGATGGAATGAGAGTGGCGCTCCTTCCGCACCGAGATGTAGCACATCGGCGGGTCAGAGCATATAGTGCCCGTCCAGGCCACGGTGATGATGTTTTTCTCTCCCTCGAGCGAGCCACAACTTACCATTACGACCGGCAGCGGGTACAAGAGGGTGCCAGGTTTGAAGGGAACTTTAGCCATGGTGTCGTTTGTCAAAAAAAGCCCTCAAAGTGCTTCTGTAGTCTCTCTGAGGGCTTTCGCAGTGCTTACTTTAATATCTTATTCTTTGAATTTCTTGCTGAGGTCCGAGATCCAAGACTGGAACTGCTTGTCGGTATCGGCGAGGTTGGCCACCGTCTTGCAGGCGTGGAGCACTGTGGCGTGGTCCTTGTTGCCGCACTGGAGTCCGATGATGGCGAGGGACGACTTGGTGAGTTTCTTGGCGAAATACATGGTTAGCTGACGAGCCTGTACGATCTCGCGTTTGCGGGTCTTAGACTGAATGCTGTCCACCGGCAGGTTGAAGTAGTCGCACACCACTTTCTGGATATAGTCGATAGTGATTTCGCGCGAAGTGCTCTTCACGAACTTGTCGATCATCTGCTTGGCCAGCTCGAGAGTAATCTGCTTCTTGTTTAGGCTCGACTGAGCGATGAGAGAGATCAGGGCACCTTCCAGCTCACGGACGTTGCTGTTGATGTTGTAGGCGATATACTCTATCACGTCGTGCGGCATGTCGATACCTTCGCTCTCGAGTTTCTTTTTGAGGATAGCCATACGCGTTTCCACGTCGGGTTGCTGAAGTTCGGCCTGGAGTCCCCATTTCAGACGAGAGAGGAGTCGAGGTTCGAGACCAGCCAGCTCGGCGGGCGACTTGTCGCAGGTGATGATGATCTGCTTGTTGCTCTGATGGAGATGGTTAAAGATGTGGAAGAACGCCTCCTGAGTTCTGGGGCCTTTGTTGCACCAGAACTGAATGTCGTCGATAATCAGGACGTCCACCATCTGGTAGAAGCGGACAAAGTCGGCGGTAGTGCCGTTCTTGCCGGCAGTGGCGAACTGCTGCATAAAGGTCTCGCTGCTGACATAGAGGACAGTCTTGTCGGGGTTGTACTCCTTTGTCTTGAGACCAATGGCGTTGGCGAGGTGAGTTTTTCCGAGACCTACGCTACCATATATAAGGATAGGGTTGAAGGCTGTAGTGCCCGGGCGCTGAGCCACGGCATAGCCGGCTGCGCGAGCCAGGCGGTTGCAGTCGCCTTCCACGAAGTTGTCGAGAGTATAGGACTCATTGAGCTGCGAGGGGACCTTCACCTTTTTGATACCAGGGATCAGGAACGGGTTAGGCACGTCGCCTTCCTTGCCGATATTGGTAGGCACGGGTACTGCCGGATTTTCCAAGGTACCGCGACTTACCCCTTTAGAGGGCTGGCTTATCACGGTTGGAGGTTCGCTCTGCGACATCACCACTGCATAGCGCAACATACCTTCAGGGCCGATTTTCGTCTTTATAGCTTTACCTAATATATCTATATAATGTTCTTCCAGCCAATCTCTGAAAAAATCGCTCGGCACCTGAATGGTCAACACCTTGTTCTCCAGGTTCAGCGGCACTATCGGTTTGAACCACATATTGAAGACCTCGTTGTTGCCATGAAGGTTGTCTTTGATTATTTGCAGACACTCTGCCCACACTGTCTTGTAACTCTTTTCCATCTGTTTCGTTCTCTTTTATTGTTGCTTACTTATTCAATTTCTTTGATTACTTTCAGGTTAGCGTCGAAATGGAGTTTTAGGCTATTCATCTTTCGACTTTGCAAAGATTCAACAAAAATAAAATTCGTCTGGTGATTTTTTTTTTTGCATTTTTAATTTTTTTTTTGTAGAGCATTGCGCCGTCAAAATACCCTTTTCTTACCCTTTTCTCAAAATATACTGAAACTAAATACCTTACTTGCTTTTTAACACATCAGGGCCAATTATACAATTTTTTCCAATAACTTCCAAATTTTTTTTCAAAAAAATTCGACTTACCCTCCAAAAGCCTTTAATATCGGTTAAACTGCTTATTTTGAAAACGATGAAAGGCCTAATCCTTTTTAATTGGTTCTGTCTCAATATTTTTATATAACCTACTATTTATCAACACAGTAACAACCCTGTTGATAGTTATTCAGCACATTCTCACACACTTCGGCAGGGGTGTTTCTAACTGACTATAACCGTCCCCCCTAATATCAACAAAAAATTACTCATAACTCCCGTCAACATTCTTTCAACAATAGGTTCAATACTTCTGTGGCCGAGTCTCGCCAGCTGCCGCAAGTGCAACGATATCTGCAAGATGGGATAGTTTAATGTATAATACATTATATATATAATAGGGCGGCGACCGTGCGTACGGCAATTATCATCGCGTACGGAGAATTGTTCCGATTGTCCTTTCCTGCCATAAAAAAGGGCAAACTTTCAACACCTGGGGCAAAAAAAAGCCTCCGTCATCCCGACGGAGGCAAAAACAAAAGCGTATGAAAAAAAATTATTATTTTTTCTTGAGATATTCCTGTACGCTGTCGGCAGGTATCACTTCCTCCTTGAACATATAGGCGTTAGTCTTGGGGGAACGAACCATACGGATAACCTTTGCGTAGCTTTTTCCTGTATTTGTCTTAAGTGTTGCAACAACTTTCTTTGCCATTTCTCGTCCTCCTACTATTTAATTTCTTTGTGAACGGTTACTTTCTTCAGATAGGGGTTGTACTTTTTCAACTCTATCCTCTCGGGTGTGTTTTTCTTGTTCTTGGTTGTGACATAGCGACTCATACCCGGTACTCCGCTTGCTTTCTGCTCGGTGCACTCGAGGATCACCTGCACTCTTGCGTCTTTGTTCTTCTTTGCCATTTTCTTTTTTCTTTAATCTGTGATTTCGTAAATAACGCTTGCGCGTCTTTAATACATCATAGCCTTTCCCCTCGGAAAAGCGGGTGCAAAAGTACTACTTTTTTTCTTAATGGCAATGCTTTTTCGGTATTTTTTTATAAAAATAATCGCAGTTTATTCTCTTTCAATCACTTATATCTAAAAATATTTTTCTCTCAACACAGAGTTTCCAGTCTTTTTCTATCTTATTCTGAGGTGTTTTCCGATGTTTTGGGAGTTTTTTTGCGGTATATTTTTTATGGCGGAGACGTACCTTTCCGATGTCGTTGTCACGCTTGACTTTCAGGGAAGCCTCGAGAGTGGCGTAGTAGCGGTGCGATATGGTTATGACATAGGTTCCTTTTGGCACGAGATGTATTGAAATGTGGGATGAGTCGGGAGAATAGACGTGCTGGCGGTAGCTCTCGTTTTCGAGAGTAAGGAGAGAACCGCGCAGAGGGCGGTTGCCCGACGGGTCGTAGATGTCGAGAGAGATGGTGGCGGTGTTGGCACGACGAAGAGCAGCCAGGATATGGGCTATGGAGTCGAGCAGAGGTTCCTGACCGGGAGTGGCGCAGTCGGAGAGTCGGTGTCCGCGCTCGGTGGTGCGTTCCAGCTGGTAGGTCTCCGTCTCCTCGGTGGCGGTGGTTGTTGCCGTCTGGAGACGTTCGAAGAAGGCTGCGGCGAGAGCCTGGAGTCGTTTGACGTCGTCACGTTTGGCCGGCAGGGTGCGAGCCTCGTAATCCTCGAGCGAGTCCGCCGAACGGTGGCGGCGGTATTCCACCTTGCCTTTCTCCAGGCGGTAGCTTTCGGCGGTGCCGTCGGGATATGTCACTATGAACCTCATCACGCTGGCCCCTTTGCCCACGAGGCTCTTCTCCCCCATCGGGTCGAGCTGTTTGGCGAGGGATGAGGAACGGGTATAGGGGGGTTCGAAATAGGTCACATAGTCCTGATGGGGGTCATCCTGCCACCCCTCGGGGAGCTGTGGGAGGGCACAGTAGGCCGAAGCCTCGGGTGAGACCACCCTGTTGTCGTGTTCAGCACCGAGGGCGTGCTCCACCTGGCAGATGGCGTAGTACATGTAGCCCCAGCGTTGAGGGTCGCGGAGGTAGCAGTTTTTGAGCCAGAAGAGAGCGCTGTCGGCGGCGAAGGTGCGCCACTGAGGCAGCGGGTATATGAAGTCCTGGTAGTAGAGCCATGCGAGGCGCTGGTAGTTTGGGACGCTCCACCAGTCGCCGTCTTCATAGTCGAGGTTAGCCGCGAGTGCCTCGGCCTCGCTGCGCAAGGCCTGTTCCTTGGCTTGGCGGGAGGTGTAGCAGTGGCGTGGCACCGGGGAAAAGAACTGGGGATCGGCGACGAGGCAGAGACTTTGGATTACCGTGTCGGAGGAGAGGCGCAGGAGCAGAGGACGGTAATGGCTTACGCCGACGTAGCACCATCCGGTGGGCACCTTGTCGAAGAGCACCCGCCCGGTCCTGTCGGCGATGGCGGAGAGCACGCTGGTGTTGCCGTCGCAGTAGAGGAGAATCTCCTGGCCTGCCAAGGGTCGCGAGGTCTCGCAGTCCTCCACGGAGAGGTCCATCTTGACCTGTGCCATTGAACTGGTCCATGCCAGCAGCAGCATCAGGAGTATCGATATCGGTTGTGTGTGTGTTGTCATCTTTATGCACATTGTAGTATAATAACGAGAGAAACGACTATTTATTGTGCAGAGGTGGGTTGACGATGGACGGATGATTGATCCTAGTTGCTCTTTGTATATAGAACCCCTTAAGTCATTTTTTCGGACACACTTTTTTCATTTTTTTCAAAAACCATGTTCTTCTGCTCTAGTTTTTCGGAGACGTTGGTTAAAGGTTGGTTAATGGTTGGTTAATGGTTGGTTAATGTTTGATTAATGTTTTGCTTTACAACCTTCAGTCATTTCCAACACCAAGCCCCCTCTCTTTAAGAGAGAGGGGCATTGTATGTGATTGACCCCAGAGAAGGAACTTCACGGTGACCCAAAAACTGTTGCCAACAAAAAAAATTGCCACCAACTGAAAAAAAATCGAAAAAAGTGTGTCCGAAAAACGAGCTCAAAAGGTTCTATATACGACAATGGTTTCTAGTAGAACTAGAATATCTAGAGAAACTAGTGAATTAGAGTTTTTCGCTTTGCGAAAGAGGTCTTTGACATATTGAAATAAAGGTTAGGCCGTTCACTTGCGGTAGAAGAGAGTGAGGAGAGCGGCTGCGAGGAGGGTGCTGATTCCTTGCCATAGGAGAGGAGTGGAGAAGAGTGTGTCGGGGTTAAGGATGAGATATTTGGCGAGGTAATATACTCCTTTGGCTGCGAAGAGCGCGAGGATGGCGGCTCCGAAGAGCGAAAGGCGGCCGGAGCAACGAGGAGCGAGGAGGAAGAAGAGGGAGATGAGGGTGGCATATTCGAGGGATATGCAGAGAGCGCCGAGCGGAGAAGGCATGCCGCTGACGAGGGAGGTGAGAATGGGGAGGACGGCGGCGAGGAGGTAGGCGTTGGCGCGATTGGGGACCAGGAGTACCCCTGCCACGAATATCAGCATCATGGGATTGAGGCGGCTGAGAGGGAAAGCCAGGAGGTGTGTGAGAGCCGGCACAAGGCAGGCAACGGCGACGAGGGCCAAATCGAGGAGTCCGGTACGGACGAGGGTGCGTGTGGTGGTCATGTTGTTAATGTTGATATGTTGTACGTTGATATGTGGATATGTTTAATGTGGATATGTGGATATGTTTAATGTTTTTTAGTGATTACTTATTATTATTTGTGAGGAATTCTTCGGCGGAGAGGAGGTCGGCGGGATGGGTTATTTTGATATTGGAAGGAGAACCTTGGAGGATGTGGACCTTCTGCTCGGGTATGTAGCGAGCGACTACCGAGGCGTCGTCGGTGGCGTGGAAAGAGGGGTCGTTGAGAGCGCGCTGGTAGGCATCGCGGATGAGCGGAAGACGGAAAGCCTGCGGAGTCTGGGCCTGCCAGAAGCGCTGACGCTCGGGGACACGGAGCACGGCGTAGGGGTTTTCGGGAGTGGCGGTGAGAGCCTCCTGGTTGAAGGCAATCTCCCAGAGCGTGTCGGTGGCCGGAATGCCTACAGCCACGGCCGGGTAGTGCTGCAGCATACGGCATACATCTTCGACGATCCGGGCAGACACGCAGGGACGTGCCGCGTCGTGGAAGAGGATGTTGGTGGAGTCGGGGTAGTCGATGAAAGCCATAATGGCGTTGAGCGAGGAGAGGTAGCGTTCATCGCCCCCGTCGATGACGTGGGACACTTTCTTCCATCCTGCCTCGGCGACGAGGGCTTCTACCCTACCCCTGTGGTCGCGATGGGTGACGATGGCCACCTCGTCGATGGAGGGAGAGTCCTCGAAGGGCTTCACCGAGTGAAAGAGGACACAATGGCCGCCGAGAGGGAGAAACTGTTTGGGAGTTTCGGAGCCCATACGGCTGCCTGTGCCGCCTGCCAATATTACTGCTATATTCTTCATTCGTCGTCGGTATCGGTGTCGAGATTTTCGAAGTCGAAGTTGCCATCCTCCACATTGACAGCCTCGGAGGAGATAACGTAGCCCTGCTTCTTGAGTTTAGGCACCATCTTGGTGGAGACCTTCACCTGCTCGGCGGCGATACCCTCCTGCTGGGTGAGGTATTGGAGAGCCAGCTGGTCGCGGCGCTCAATGATGCGGAGGAGTTCCTCGTCGTCGGTGGGTAGCACCTGCTGTTCGAGGATGAGGATGACGTTGTCGTTGCCGCGTATGAGGTTGGCGAGTTCTGCGAGCTG
Organism: Bacteroidales bacterium; assembly: GCA_017439185.1. Taxonomy (GTDB): domain Bacteria; phylum Bacteroidota; class Bacteroidia; order Bacteroidales; family P3; genus Colimorpha. Next base: position 62,146 of record JAFRTM010000014.1, read on the forward strand.
GTGGTACTGCTCGGAGGTGAAGTCACGCTGCTGCGGGTCGAGTTTTATGAACTCGGGGATGTTGTCCTTGCCGGCGGCCTTGCCTATGGCCGTGATCGGCGAGGCGACCATCTTGACGAAGACGTTGCCGATGGCTTTCCATATTATCTTGGAGTAGTTGAACTCGGGGCTGCTGATGTTGCCCTTGATGGGAACATCGAGGAGGATCTTGTCGTCCTTGTCCTTCAGGACATAAATGGCGCTCTTGAAGGGCACGTGCATACGGGTGTCGACGCCGCGGCGTTTCTTGCCCACCTCGGCCTTGTAAATATCGATGTGGTTCTTGCCTTCGAGGATAGAGTTATTGACCGTGTTATGAGAGACGAAGGAGAACGTGCCGTCGGTGAAGGGGCGACCGAAATAGGCGACGGTGTAGGGAGAGAGCTTGGTGCAGTCGAGACCCTTGATGCGAAGGAAGAGGTCCTGATGGCTTTTCCAGTCGGCGAGGTTGCCGTGCCAGTTGGCGTCAAGATGGCCACCACCCGGGAGGCTTGCACGCAGACGAGCCTTGCTGTCGCCACGCAGGTTGACCTCGTCGCTCTCGATGGATATGTTGGAGATGGGGAACTCGAATTCGTCAGGCATGGTGTGGTCGGCATAGGCAAACGCGCCGTCGGAGAAGCGCAGGTGGCGCACGATGACCTGGAGAGGTTTGGAAGGCTTGGAAGGTTCGTCGTCCTTGACTGCCGGTTCGTCGTGTTCGGGAGCCTCGTCCTGGTCGGTCTTCTCCTTCTTGGCCACGAGACGGCCGAAGTTGGTGCCGTCCTCGAAGCGGTCGAAGCGCGACACAAGACCGCGAACCACTATGCTGTCGATATCGAAGAGGTTGTCGCTGAGGTTGACCCGACGGGCCTTGACACGGAGGAAGTCGCACTTGCCCACCGACTGGCGTCGCGAAGTGGGAAGGTCGAAGTCGTTGAGTTCGACAGAGCCGGTGATATTCATCTCGGTGGCACGATCCATGTTGCCAGCCGCTTTGAGGTGAGCGGAAAGAGTGCCTTTGACCCCTTTCACGTTGATAACATCGACAATATAGGGGTCAACCACCGCGAGGTTGACATCGGTGAGGTCGAGCGCGGCGCTGAAGTCGTTGGATTCAAGATTGTATTTAGTTTCGACATGGAGGAGACCTCCGTCGGCGAGCTGGAAGCTGAGACCCGCGTCGGTCTGCTCGTCGGCGCCGATGCAGAACCCCGGCACCTCGAGATCCATACCGCGGATTTTCCACTTGCTGCCCCGCTGGACATCGTTGTAATAGAGCATACCGCCCGCCAACCTTATGTTGTAGAAATAGAATCCCCACTTGGAGTCGCCGTCGTTATCGTTGTCCACCTCGTCGCTGTCGGACTTGAAATGGTCGATGAGGCTTGTGAAGTTGAAGCGTTTTCCGTCCTGGACCAGGCGCACGTGAGGGTTGACCAGGGTGATATGCGAGAGATAGACATCCTTGCCGATGAGGCGCAGGAGACGCGCACGCACGTCGAGAGTGTCGAAAGTGACGAATTCAGTAGTGCCGTCGTCCTCGTAAAGTTTGAGATGATGGATAGCCACATGGCCGGTGAGAAGGTTTATTTTGAGTTTCTCGACCGAGAGTTTACGTCCCACCAGCTCTTCGCCGTGGGTGTTGACATAATTGGTAGCCACCGGCGAGAGGGCGATGAGCACAGCTGCTATCAACGCCACAAACACACCTGTAATGATGAGAAATATTTTAAGACCCTTTTTCATAATTATACTATATTATATATTATTATCCTATTTTATTTGACGCGATTTGCATATTGTTTCGTAGGCTTCCTGAATTTCGCGGAACTGTTTCACGGCGTTGCGTTTCACCTCCTCGCCGAGTCCTTCGACCTTGTCGGGGTGATATTTCATAGCCAGGCGACGGTAAGCCTTCTTGACCTCCAAGTCGGTCGCCGAACTTTCGATGCCCAAAACCTTGTAGGGGTCGTGTGCGATACGGGAAGAGGAAGAGGAAGAGGAAGAGGAGTGAGACGACGAGCCGTAGGAGTAGCCGCCACTGGACTGCTGACTGGCCGACGAGTGGCGCGCATAGATCGAGGCGAAGTCGCGTGCATTGATGCCGAGCCCCGTGGCGATGAGACGCAAGACGTTATATTCCCTTGCGGCGAAGTCGCCATCCGCTTCCGCCAATCCTGCAAGAAAGTCGAGCATGTGGTAACGTGTGTCGTAGTCGGTATTGTGCTTGATCTGAATGCACACATCGCCGATAGGGATGTCCTTATTGACCAGTTCGCGGAGGACGAGCAACATCTCGCGAGCCTCATCCTCGCTGTAGTTAGCCAGAAGGAAACGCTTGACATAGTCGAGTTCGCTGCGTTTGACCACCCCGTCGGATTTCATCACCGCAGCGATAAGCACCAGAAGAGCGGCGTGGAGGTCGCCGGCAGTGCCCGTGTTGTGGTAGGGCCCACGGCGATAGTTGGTGCGAGAGCCTTCGATACGGGGCGAGTCGTTGGACTTGAACGCCCTGGACAGCTCATCGCCCAGAAAATAGCCGATCATGCCACCTATGGGACCACCCAGAGCCCATCCAAGACCAGTCAATATCCATTTGCCGATGCCCATAGTTATCTCTTCTTTATAGATTTGTAGATCAGGCTCTGAATGTCGGTACGGATGTTGAGTTTAGCCAACTTGTTGGTGGAGGCGTCGGGGTAAACCCTGTTGGAGAGGAAAACATAAATCAAGCCATACTCAGGATCGACCCATACCATGGTACCGGTGAATCCCGTGTGGCCAAACGATTTCTGGCTCGCCTCGACGGCAGTCTGGCCCGCCTTGGTGGGCGAGAACATAGGCTTGTCGAATCCCAGAGCGCGGCGGTTTCCCAGCTCGGCATAGTGGCGAGTGTTGAAGAGGTCGACGGTCTCCTTGCTGATATAGCGGGTGCCCCGGTATTCGCCCCCGTCGAGAAGCATCTGGTAGATTTTGCCCAAGTCGCTGGCGTTGGAGAAGACGCCAGCATGGCCGCTGACGCCACCCATGACGTAAGCGTTCTGGTCGTGGACCTTACCCCGCAGGAGTTCGTGGCGGAAAGTCTTGTCGTCCTCGGTAGGCGCTATGCGTGCGATGTTGACGCCGTGGTCCAAGGGGCAGAAAGTGGTGCTGTGAAGGCCCATAGGAGTATAGAAATTTTGGGCCACATACTGATCGAGAGGCTGGCCGCTCACCTGCTTTACCATATCGCCCATAAGGATGAATCCCAAGTCGCTATATTCGTATTTCTTATCCTTGTTGAGCTTGCTCTTGGCAATCTGGTTGAGCACCGACATATAGGGGTCGTCCTCCCCAGCAGCCTCTTTCCAATAGCTGTCGTAGCTTTTGAGGCGTGCGATATGGCTGAGAGCCTCACGCACCGTTATGTTTTTCTTGTTGGAATGCTTGAGATAAGGCAGGTAGCGCGAGAGTTTGTCGTCGAGCTGAATCTTGCCCTGGTCGACGAGACGCATCACCGCAAGAGTCGTCGCCGTGGTCTTGGTGAGAGAAGCGATGTCGTAAACCGTATTGGAGTCCACGAGCGGAGACGAGAGGTCGTAGGTTTGGCGGCCATAGGAGCGGTTATACACCACCTCGCCGTCCTTTGCTACCAGGATCTGGCACCCCGGATAGGCCTTCTGAGTTATGCCCCATTCGGCGATGGAGTCGATCTTCTTGAAACAGGCGACATCCATGCCAGCGGCCTTGACCTTGTCGTAGGGAGTGGACAGGTTGACCTGGAGGCCGAAACCTTCGCGGAAACGGTCAGCCGTAACGGGGAGAGTTCCCACAAACTGGCTCTTGCCGTGGAGCAGCGAATCCACCGCCCGGCGCACCATAGGCAGATCCTGGTAAGCCATCACCACTACCTTGGCCTTATTGACCGCATCCAGCTTTTTGAGCATTGCATAGGGCGAGCAGTAAAGCACCATAATCTGGTTGGTGTCGATGACCGCATTGTCGGCGAGAGGCAGCAGGTTGCCCTCGTTTTTGAGCAGAGTCACCGCATGGAGCGCCATCTCGTAGGTAATGCTGTCGCAACGCTGGCGCTCGGCTTCGGTAGGAGTGCGCAACTTGCTGTAATCACGTTTGCAGACGCCGTTATTGTATTTTGCGGCAAGGATTTTGCGGCAATGTTCCTCGACGAGTTTCTTTATCTCGTTGTTCTTACGCGCCGCCGCACAGATAGCCGCCACCGACTTCTCCACATCGGGCGGCAGGAGCAGCACGTCGTTGCCCGCCTTCATGGCCTCCAGCTCGCCATCACCATCCTTGTAGTATTTGGTCACACCTTTCATATCGAGGCCGTCGGTAAATACCAGGCCATTGAACCCAAGCTCCTTGCACAGAAGCCGATTGACGAGGATTTCGGAGAGAGAGACCGGACAGTTAGGACGTTTGTCGTAGCAGTCGACCTGGAGGTGGGCGGTCATAACACCCTGAACGCCGGCCTTAATCATAGCCTTGAAAGGATAGAGGTCGATAGAATCGACATAAGCCTTGGTGTGCTTGATAAGAGGAAGATCCAGATGGCTGTCAGTCTCGGTGTCGCCGTGACCGGTGAAATGCTTGGCCACGGCTATCACCTTCACCTTCTGTAAGCCTTTCATATATGCAATACCCTTATGAGCCACACGCTCCTTGTTTTCGCCAAACGAGCGTGCTCCTATGACAGGGTTTTTGGGGTTAGAGTTGAGATCCACATCGGGGGCGAAATTGACATGGACACCAATAGCCTTACACTGGCGACCTATCTCTTCCCCCATCTTCATGATGAGTTGGTCATATTCTTTCGGCATGGCGCCCATCAGCATCTGCTTGGGGAAGCTGTAGCAATCCTTCAGCCTCATTCCCAGTCCGTTTTCGGCGTCGATAGCCACCATCAGCGGTATCTTGGACTCTTTCTGCAGACGCTGGGTCAACTCGATCTGCTTGGTTGCAGTTCCGGCAAAGAAGCAGACACCTCCAACCTTGTTTTCCTTTACCTTCTTGAAGAACTCGTTTTCCCCCTTGGCACTCATATTGATAGGCACCCTTATCATCATCAGCTGGCCGACCATCTCCTCCAACGTCATCTTGGCCATCACCGAGTCGGCCCATCGTTCACCCTCGTTGTTGCTCTTGCGCAGCTCTACCTTGGACTTCGAGACCTTCTTGGCCTTCTTGTGTTTCTGAGCCATTGCCGGCGAAGCCGCCAACAGTGCTATCATCAAAAATACTACAACTTTCCTTATCATACAATGCTTACTTATGAATGTCAATGAGTTTTATTTCGTTCAATATTTCTTTTACCTGACGTTCGCGCGGATTACCCTCGTAGTTGAGAATCACATAGTCGGCACGGAGCATCTTTTCCTCGGCAGAGATCTGGTTTCGCATGCGCAGTTCCAGTTCCTGGCGCGAAACGCGGTCGCGCAGAGCAAGCCGCCTCATACGTTCCTCCTCATCCAAATAGACAGTCACCACGACGTCGACCTGCTTATCCAATTCATATTCATAAAGGATGGCGCACTCGAACACGGTAAGATCCTCGTCGGCATGGTTGTCGAGCCACCTGTGGTAGTCGGCCATCACACGAGGATGGACCAACGAGTTTAGTCTTGCCAACTTCTCTTTGTCGTGGAACACCGCATCGGCAATAGCCCTTTTGTCCACCATGCCATCGGGGGAACAGACATCCATCCGGAGCGACTTGGCCACCTCGGCGACGAAGAGCGGGTCGTCATAATAGCGGGCCGCCACCTCGTCGGCGACAAAACAACTGACCCCTTGCCGTCTCATCTCGGCAACGACAGTGCTTTTGCCGCACCCGATACCACCAGTCAGTCCTACCCTTTTCATTTTATTATGACATATTGAACCTTCTCGGGCTCGATTTTCTTAATTCTCACATTGGAGGGGAAGCGAGATATCGCGACAGGGAGTTCATTGAGGTTCGGATCACCATTGTAACGAACCACAGCGATCATGTCTTCGGCCTCTTCGGTAAGATAGTCGTGCTGAGGTACCCAAACCCTGACCGTCACCCGTTCGGGGTATAACTTAACCTTCATCGCAGTGTCAGGGCTTTCGAAATTGACCTTTACCTCAAATTCCTTTTCGGTATAAGCCTCCACCGGAACCGACAACAACACCTTGCTCTGAGAGACCCGCAGGTCGGGGTATTGCTGCCACACGGGATCCAGTTCCAGCTCGTATTTGTCGGATTCCCTTCCGATGTCGAGTTTCGTTGCACGGGTGTGCAGCGAGGTAATCTTAGCCAAAGACTCCTCACTTCCATAAAGAAAAATGCTGTCAGGTTCCAACCTCGGCACGCCACCAAGTCCATACTGGTCAGCGAACGAGATTTCCACCCCTTCCAACTTGGGGACAAACCCTTTCTTATGGCGTTCACGCATATTGACCGTCAGAGATTCTTTGTATTCCACGATCTCATAACGTCCAAACGGAGCATACTGAGAACTTATGGCATCCTTGTAGTCGTTGACATCGACGACATAGCTATAAACGGCACCACGTTTTTTCAGTTGTTTGGGACTTACAGTCAGATAGCGTCCTTTCCACCGGAAATGATGAAAGAGAGCAGAGAATCCGTCGCCCTCGACACTTATACGCACAGCAGAATCGGCGTCGGTGACCACAAAACGAGCGGTGTCGATTCCCTCGTATTTCACGGGGAGCGACTCAATGTGGACGCTCGTGCTCGACATCTTGCTGAAAAACCACACCACAGCAATAACCACCAGCAGTACGAGGAAAGTCCTGTACTGCTTGAGTTTTTCTTTCTTGTTGCGCGGCAGGTCGGCCATAACGGGCACGGATTACTTCTGTTTATCCTCTTTTATCTCTTTTCTTTTCTCATCCTTGGAGTCCTTCTTGTCTTCCTTCTTCTCGTCGGGGACAGCCTGAATCATGCTTTTCTCGACAGTCATAACGACGCCGTTGGCAACTTCGACATCAACCGTGTGCTCATCGATAGAATGGACCTTGCCATAGATTCCGCCGCTGAACACCACGCGGTCACCCTTTTGCAGGCCTTCTCTGAATTTCTGCTCCGCTTTGGCCTTCTTTCTCTGAGGACCCATCATAAGAATCCACATAAGGACCAGCATCAATATCAGCCAAATCATAGGATTGGCAAACAATCCTTTCTTTGCGGGGGCGGCTTCGGCTGCTGCCTGAAGCATAATCAATAAATTGTTCATCTGTTTATGTTTTTATATTATAATTCAATATCTGACACCAATTACGGCCACGATATGCAATGTGACACGGCTCGGGTTGCCGTTGGTGGCGACCGTTACATCCTTATACTGAATACCGCTCATGCCCGCCGACTTGAACGACACCTTCACGTAGCCGTCCTTTCCGGGAGAGATTCTTCCCTTGGGATAGTCGGCGATGGTGCAGCCACATGAAGCTTCGCAGTTGGCGATCACAAGGTCCGATTTTCCCGTGTTGGTGAAATGGAAGCTGTAAGACACGCTCTCGCCCGCCGTGAGACGGCCGAAATCATGGGTATCCTTGTCGAACGTTATCACCGGCATCGCTTCGCCGCTTCCTTTACCGTCAATGGTTTGATTGTTATGGATCAAATCAGTACCGATGGTATCGCTTTTCTTGCCAGCGCAGCCAAGCAGCAGAAATGCCAATACGACTATTCCAATATTACGTATCATAGCGATTCTTCTTTTTCGTCGTCGAACAAGTCTGGGTTATACAATCCACGGGCATCTTTCTCTATACGGCCAGCCGAGCGCATCTCAATTATAACCTTGTCGAGCAGGCCGTTGATGAACAGCTTGCTCTTGTCGGTGCTGAACTCTTTGGAGAGCTCGATATATTCGTCGACCGTCACACGCTCCGGTATTGACGGGCAATATTCCAACTCGGCCATAGCCATATCTAGAAGCAGTATATCCATCAAAGCCACGCGCTCGAACTCCCAACCTTTCAGGTGTTGCTTTATCATCTCGTTATTGCGGACGCTATTGCCGAGGGTTTCTTTCAGCAGCAGTTTCGCGAACTCGACAGCTTCCACCTCGGCGGGGTTGCGGCTGTCATAGACCTTCGGCCACGGCATAGCCTCGTCCATATTCTCCTCGTTGAGCGTTTTGAGCATCATAAAGATGTATTGAGCCACCTGGTCGAAGTCGTCTTCCCAGAGAAGGCTCTGCTCCACGACGGTAGAGCGCAACCCTTCGTCGTTGACCAACACCCGGAACAGCTGCAGCGCAACATCCTTGTCGGCCTCGAACCCGACCTCTTTGCCCATATAGCTCTTATAGGCTTCGCTATCCAAAAATTGCAAATAGATCTTCCTGAACATCGGCTGTTCGTCGCCCCAGTGGTTGCGGACCCGCTCGGTCAGCCGCTTCAACTCATAGTTGTCGGCCATACGGCGGAGGAACTCGTTGTTCAACAGCCTGCGGTCCGGGTTACGTTCCGCCTCCGTGGCCGTGAACTTAGTCATCGCGTCGTCGGTCACCCTTTCCGCCACCGACATCAACTCCAAAAGCATAGCCAACTGCATGGAGCCCAAGTCGTTCAGACGCTCAATGTTGTGCATCAAGGCATCCTGGGCGGCCAAGAGGCTGCTTGTCTCGTTGCAATGGTAGGCGTATACTTCCTGTAATACTTTTGCCCTTAAAAAATGTCTGCTTAGCATATTATTCTGTAATTCGGACTTCTTAAATCACAATGTTAATAATCTTCTTAGGAACGAAAATCACCTTCTTCGGTTCTTTACCGTCCAACCATTTCTGACCTACCTCGTGAGCCTTGACCGCGGCGAAGGCCTCGTCCTGGGAGACATTGGCAGGCAGTTCTATGGTGAATCTCATCTTTCCGTTAAAGGACACCGGATAAGTGAACGTATCCTCGACCAAGAGACTTTCGTCGCACACCGGCCATTGGGCGTCGCACACGGTGCCGTCATGACCCATACGGTGCCAGAGTTCCTCGGCGATATGAGGAGCAAACGGAGCCACAAGGACCACCAACGGTTCGAGGACTTCACGCTTGGAACATTTCGCAGCGGTCAGCTCGTTGACGGTAATCATAAATGTTGACACCGAAGTATTGAAGGAGAACCGCTCGATGTCGTCGGAGACCTTCTTTATGGCCTGGTTGATAATCTTCTTAGCTTCTTTAGAAGCCTCGCCCTCTTCCACCTTCAGCTCGTCATTGTCGCCGATATAGAGTTTCCACAACTTTCTTATGAAGCGGAAAACGCCTTCGATTCCCTTGGTGTCCCAAGGCTTAGCCTGCTCCACCGGACCGAGGAACATCTCGTAGAGGCGCAACGTGTCGGCTCCGTAGCGTTCGACCAAGTCGTCAGGGTTCTGCACGTTGAACATACTCTTGCTCATCTTCTCGATTTCCCATCCACATACATATTTCCCGTCCTCCAATTCGAAGCGGGCATCCTTGAACTCAGGTCTCCACTCCTTGAACTTGGCGATATCGAGAATATCGTTGTCCACGATGTTGATATCGACATGGATCGGCACGGTGTTTTCCTCGCGTCCCGGGACATTCTTAGATATGAACAGGTTGCTGTCGTTCTTGCTGCGATACACGAAATTGGAACGGCCCTGGATCATTCCCTGGTTAATGAGTTTCTTGAACGGCTCGTCGGTCACAGCCATACCGATATCGAAGAGGAACTTGTTCCAGAAGCGGGCGTACATCATGTGACCCGTGCCGTGTTCAGAGCCACCGACGTAGAGGTCCACATTTTGCCAATAAGAGACAGCCTCTTTCGAGAAGTACTCGCTGTCGTTACGCGGATCCATATAACGGAGGTAGTAGCCGCTGCTGCCAGCAAAGCCCGGCATGGTGCTCAACTCCAGCGGGAAGACGTTCACGTTGTCAATCTTGGAATTCTCCACCACCTGACAGTTTTTCTCGTTCCAAGCCCACTTGTCGGCGTGGCCGAGAGGAGGTTCGCCCGTAGGAGTGGGCTTAAAGTCCTTCACTTCAGGCAGACAGAGAGGCAAGCAGTGTTCCGGCAGAGTATAGGGCATACCATTTTTATAGTATATCGGGAAAGGTTCGCCCCAATATCTCTGACGGCTGAATATGGCGTCGCGCAGACGGTAGTTCACGGTGCGGTGACCGGTGCCGAGTTCCTCGACCTTGTCTATAACCGCCTTCATGGCGTCTTTCACCTTCATGCCCGTCACAAAGCCGCTGTTGACACTGACGCCCACTTTGGCATCCATACTTTCGGTCCAAGTGTCGGGGTCGCTCGTCTCTTCCAACGAGGGAGCCACGACCTGACGAATCGGCAACCCAAAATGTTTGGCGAAGGCGAAGTCGCGGCTGTCGTGTGCAGGAACTGCCATGATGGCACCAGTGCCATAGCCGGCGAGGACATAGTCGCTCACCCAGATAGGTATCTTTTCTTCGGTCAGCGGGTTGACGGCGAAGGAGCCGGTGAAGACACCGCTAACCTTCTTGACCTCGGCTTGGCGTTCACGCTCACTGCGGTTCTTGGCCCAGGACACATAGGCTTCCACCTCGGCTTTCTGCTCGGGAGTGGTTATCTGGGAAATCATCTCATGCTCGGGGCAAAGGACCATAAAGGTTACACCGTATATAGTATCCGGTCGTGTAGTAAAGATCTCGAAAGCGGTAGCCGGCTTGGGATTGACCTGACCCATAAAGAGGTCAACCGGTTTTTCCACCTCGCTCGCAGGAGCGTCTATCGGGAACCAGACGGCGGCACCTTCGCTACGGCCAATCCAATTGCGCTGGATTTCTTTCAAAGAGTCGCTGTAATCAACCTTCTCCAATCCGTCCACGAGACGTTGGGAATAGGCCGTGATGCGGAGACTCCACTGACGCATAAGTTTCCGTTCTACGGGGTAGCCGCCTCTCACGCTGAGTCCGTTCACCACCTCGTCGTTGGCCAAGACTGTACCCAATTCAGGGCACCAGTTGACGGCCGTGTCGGCGAGGTAAGCCAGACGGTAATTCATAAGGTATTCCTGCTGTTGTGTCTCCGACATCTCATTCCAAGACTTGTCGTCAACCAACGGCTTACCCTCAGCCTTCAGTTTTTCGACAAGATGGAAGATCGGCATAGCCTTGTCGGATTCTTCGTCGTAATAGTGGTTAAAGAGCTGGATGAAAGTCCACTGAGTCCACTTGTAATACTGAGGGTCGCAGGTGCGCACTTCCCGATCCCAGTCGAACGAGAATCCGATCTTATCGAGCTGCTCACGATAACGGCATATGTTTTTCTCGGTGGTAATGGCAGGGTGCTGGCCGGTCTGGATTGCATACTGCTCGGCAGGCAGACCGTAGGAGTCATATCCCATAGGATGGAGGACATTGAAGCCGTTGAGGCGCTTGTAACGTGCGTAGATATCGCTTGCTATGTATCCGAGAGGATGTCCGACGTGAAGACCGGCTCCGCTGGGATAGGGGAACATGTCCAACACATAGTAATGTTTCTTGCTTGTGTCGTTAGTTACTTTGTAAACGCCGTTTTCACGCCAATAGTTTTGCCATTTCGGCTCGATTTCATTAAAGTTGTAGTCCATTTTCACGACAAACTTTATACGTTATTTTATGTTTTTCAATAAATTACACAATCAAAAGACAATCAATCATGTGTCTTTTGAAACAAACAAAGATACGATATTTTTTTATATTTTTATAATTTTACTATAAAAAAGTTTTCAACAACTTAGACGGGAATGCGCTTGGGGGGGGATTGGAGGTTTTGCTTTTGCGAGCAAGGATAAAAAAAAGGCTCCGGCACGTCGGTAGTGAGTGCCGGAGTCTATGATCCAAAGGGAACGACGAATTACTTCGTGCTGTTTTTCACGTCGTTAAGGAACTCTTTGCAGGGTTTGAACGAAGGGATGCAGTGAGCGGGAACGAATACGGGTTCGCCCTTGCTTATATTGCGTCCGATCTTAGCCTGGCGGGTCTTGATGGTGAAAGAGCCGAAACCGCGCAGATAGACTTCCTCGTTTGCTGTCATATTCTCCTTAATGGTAACCATCAACTCTTCTACGATGGTTAAAACTGCGTCTTTTCCGATACCGGTTTTGTTGCTGATTGCTGTTACAATTTCTGCTTTAGTCATATCGTTAATATTTTTCTGTTTTTATATCAAAATTGAGGTGCAAAGATACACATTTTCTTTATTTTACAACTTTTTTTGAAAATATTTTTTTTGAACCCATCCGAATATTCATCATACAACACTGATTCCCAACGCAATATAACAATAATTAGTTTTCGTAATTATAATTGTCCACGACTCTTCTTTCGTAGGTATAATTGCCATTATTATTTATCTTTTTGCATTCTTTGCGAGAAAGTTTGCCGTCTTTATAGGAGTAATTATACTCATAATATTCGACTTTGCCGCTGGCGCCGGTATATGTCTCGGTGAGGACGTTGTTTTGAGAGGCGAGGAAGGGCAGTTCCGACCAGTAATCGCTGGCTTTGGCCCAGAATCCGACCATAGGATTGAGTTCTGTTCCATAGGTGTATTTGACAGTCCAGCGGTGCCAATCGCCTTCCCAGCACTCGGCAGATGCGAGATTCTCGCCATCCCAGGAGAGCCTGAGCGACTGGGTATAGGTAGATGAGCCCGCTTTGGCAGCCGGCAGGGACGGCATAGTGTTTTCCAGGACAAGGGCCCATATTCCCGTTCCGTCGGCATCGGAAGACTTGTTTGTAGAGGTCGTGTAATATGTTGCGTCGATTTTGGAGATTTTGCCGTCGCGGTGGAAATACTGGAAAGTAGCATAGGGCATGCCGCCCACCGTCAGCTCAACCGACTCGAGGCGCTTGCCGCTGTAATAATAATCCAGGCGCGAGTTGCCGATTTTGTCTTCGCGGCTCAGGAGCTGGCCGAAAAGATAAGTGTAGATGTCGTCGCGATAAACGGTACCGTCACTATAGTAGTACAGGATTTCGGAGACGCGGTCACGATCCCAATTCCACTTCTCGCCTGTATAGCGGTAGCCATCGTAGGAGACCGTTTGCAGAGATTGGCCTGATGCGTCGCTGGTGTCGCGAGTGGTATATTGCCCGGACTCCTCGCGATAGATGGTGGAAATCCTATCGCCGGTGTAGCGGCCTTCCTTTTTACACGAGAGCATGACGGAAAGGACGGCGACCGACAGAACGACAAAGAGTTTGAAGTTGAAACGCTTCATTCAGAACCTCCTTTTCTTTCAGTGGGACTTCCGAACGTGTAGGTAACGCCGACCTGGAGCATATCGCGTTTGAGGTAATGGATCTTGTGGTTGCTGCTGAAAAGGTCACGGTAGTAGCCCATACGCAGGCCGAACTGGCGCATCTGGAACTCGAAGCCCATCACAAACTGGAGATTGAAAGCACAGAGGTCGCCACGTACTGCGTGGTGGCTGACGACGGTCTGCATTTTGTAGTCCAAGGTACGGAACTCGTTGAAAGTCACGCCCACTTCGGGGCCAAGGAACACGCTGAAATGGAGTTTGTCGCCGGGGTCGAAGGTGTAGTTGGCGAGAATCGGGATGGTGAGGTCAAACTCTTTGTTGCCCGCGTCGATAACGTTGGCGAGGTTTCTGCCTTCGGCAGTTTTCAGATCGGAAACCTCGCGTCCCATCAGCTGAACCATCTGCATTCCGAGTTCAGGACGGAGGCCAAAACCGTAGGGAAGAGCGAAATTGTAGCCCGTGAAGACGTGGCCACCGTGGAGAATGACCGTGGTTTTCTGTTTCTTGTTGTTGCGATAGGAGGGATTGGAAATCACAGCCTTCTCCATCACGACAGAATAGCCGCCGCCCACGGTCCACTGAGCCTTGGCAGAATTGCCGGTTCCGAAGGCGGAGAGGAGTAAAATCAACCCTATTATTGTGCTTAATTTTCTCATAGTGTATTAGTTCTCAAAATGTTATCCAAATAACAAAGGTATAACACAAAAGGCAAAGATAGTCATTTTTTTGGAAATGGCAATATTTTTTTTCACGAAACGGGGAAAGATGGGAATGAAAGAGAGAATCAACTGAGGCGAAAAGGGACAGGGCTGTATTGTTGATTGATGGCTATGCAGTAGTCTATTGGTTTTGCTCCCCTATTGCTCCCGTACTGTTCCCGTTTTGGATACGGCCAATGTTGAGCCATGGTAAAGCCAACATTAATTCGAGACGGGAAAAAGGGGGAACCGGGGGCAATATGAACAGGGTGTTGAAAAATATTTATGGAAATATACATATATATAATATAAAATGTGTAATTTTGCAAAATCGTTTAACACAAAAACACGTTAAGTACTATGAAGTCAATAGCAATACTAACCGGAGGCGGTCCAGCGCCCGGAATGAACACGGTGGTTGCCTCTGTGGCCAAGACATTTCTAAGGGACGGATACAGGGTGATCGGTCTTCATGGCGGCTACAGTGCCCTTTTCACCACGACGCCGAAGATGAGAGACGTGGACTTTCTGACTGCCGACGAGATTTTCAACAAAGGAGGCTCGATACTGAGGATGAGCCGTTTCAAACCCACAGACGAGGATTTCGAGAAACGATTCAATATAGATTTCTTCAGGGAGAACGAGGTGAAGCTGCTGGTGACGGTGGGCGGCGACGACACCGCTTCGACCGCCAACCGCGTGGCAAAATTCCTGGAGCAGCACCACTATCCGATAGCCAACATACACGTTCCCAAGACTATAGATAACGACTTGCCGTTACCCAACAGCACGCCCACCTTTGGCTACAACAGCGCCAAGGCCCAGGGTTGCGTGCTGGCCACAGCGGTGATGGAAGACGCGAGGACGAGCGGGAACTGGTTTGTAGTGAGCGCGATGGGGCGGTCGGCCGGACATCTGGCACTTGGAATAGCCGGAGCCTGTCACTACCCGATGGTTATCATTCCGGAGTTTTTCAACAAGAGCGAAGTCACGCTGGAGAAGATAGTCAACATGGTGATTTCCTGTATCATAAAAAGAAAGATAATGGGAGTTGACTATGGCGCCGCGATGATCTCGGAAGGAGTGTTCCACAGTCTGAGCGACGAGGAGCTGAAGAAGACCGGAGCCCATTTCTCGTATGACGAGCACGGGCACCCGGAACTGGGCAAGGTCAGCAAGGCCCACATTTTCAACGATATGGTAGAAAAGAAGGCAAAAGAGATAGGGCTGAAAGTGAAGACGAGACCCGTGGAGATCGGTTACGAGATACGCTGCCACACTCCGATTGCCTACGATTTGACATATTGCTCACTGCTTGGAATGGGAGTGAACCGGCTTTTCCACGAGGGACATACAGGATGTATGGTATATGTTGACAATCAAGGGAATCTGTCGCCACTGTTCCTGAAAGACATCCAAGACCCGGCGACGGGGAAGATTCCACCGAGACTGGTGAACGTGGAAAGCAACAAAGTTCAGTCGTACGTGCACGACATCATGGACTACATAACGCCGTCCGACTATGAGGCAGCGAAGAAATATGTAGAGAATCCTGAGGCGTACGATTTTATGAAGATACTGAATTGGTAAACAGCCTTATAACGATGATAGAGGGCGAGTCATGAGATTTGCCCTCTATTGTTTTTATAGGAGTTGAGAAAATAGCGGAGAACGGTCGCGAGAGGTTATCAACACGAGGCGTTTAATAAATAAAAAGAGGCTGGCGATGCACAATGGAGAAAAAGGCGTAATTTTGTAGTGGTAAAAAGGTTGTAATAAAAGAAGACAATGAGCTGTAAATGTGATATTTATTCTAACAAATTGATACGTGCGTGCGCATTAATTACGCTTGTGCTTGCCCTTGTGGCGGGGTCGGCCTACGGCCAGACGAAGAAACAGCTGGAGAACGAGAAGGTAAAACTCGAAAAGGAGATAAAACAGCTGAACAAGCAGCTTTCCGACGCCAAGAAGACGACACGCCTCAACACGAAACAGCTGAACGACCTGAACAAGAAAATCACCGAGAGGACCAAACTTATAGAGAACATAAACAGCCAAATGCAGATACTTGACGCGCAGATAGGGACGACGCGGGACAGTATCAGCATGATGAGAGCCGGGATAGACAGCCTGAAAACGGAATACGGGAAAGTTGTGGTGGCGATGTACAAGGCGCGCTACAATGTGAACAACTACTCGATGCTGCTGGACAACAAGAGTTACAACCGCTCGTATCTGAAGCTCAGGAGTTTCAACGAATACAGCCGATACCGCCAACACCAGGCCGACCTGATAAGGTCGAAAGAGACACAGCTGCTGGCGACGGCCGAGAACCTGCAACGCCAGAGAGCCGAGCAGAACTCGCTGCTGCAGCAGGAAAACAGGAACAAGGCGCTACTTGCCAAAGAGCAACAGCAGAAGCAGCAGTCGCTGACGGCCTCGAAGCAGCAGGAGAAGCAGTTGACCAAGCAAATAGGACAGAAAGAGAAGCAGAGACAGCAGCTGCAACAACAGATACAGAAAATCATAAACGAAGAGATCGCCAAGGCAAGGAAGGCCGAAGCGGCGCGCAAAGCGGCCGAGGCGAAGAAGAAGGCCGAGGCGGGAAAGAGCGGCTCGACGACGAACACCAGCACGGCATCGACCACGAAACCGGCGACGACCACGAAACCGAGTGGCAGCAGCACCAAAACGACCACTAATACTGCCGAATCGGCGGAGAGTGCAGCCTTCTCGAAGAACAAGGGAGGACTGCCCTGGCCGGTATCGTACAAATCGGTGGCGAGAGAATACGGAAGGTACACCCATGCCTCGGGGGGAGTGAACATGAATAACGGCATAGACCTCAACTGTGCGCCCGGAGCCAGCGTCACGGCGGTGGCGAGCGGCAAGGTGAGCAGGGTGTTTACATGTCCGAACGGATCTAAGGGAGTGATTATGAGGCACGGCGACTATATGACGGTTTATGCAAACATGGGTTCGGTGAGCGTCAAAGAGGGAGCGTCGGTGAATGCCAAGCAGACATTGGGAACTGTGTGGAAAGGCGACGGGAGCGGAACTGCCGAATTCAGTTTCCAGCTGTGGAACGGCACCAGCAGCCTGAATCCGAGAGCCTGGCTGAGGTAAATTTACCTAAGACCAGGTTATGGAAATATAGGAGGCACATTCGATGCACATTCGATATTGATTAAGGTGGGGTTAAGGTGAGCTCCTACATCGTCAGGAGATGGAGAGCGTCGGGCAGTCGGCGAAGCGTTAATATCTTAAACTATTTATTATTAAGCAATTAACAATTTATAGAAAAATTGTTATTATAAATAATTCATATTATTTTATATATATGAAAAAAAAATCGTAATTTTGCAACGGAATAATTGTAACAAAAATAGCAGAAAATAGTAATAAACAGCCTGATATGAATACATATACGACATTTAAGAGAAGTGTGAAGGAGATAACGCGGTATTACATGTTGCTGGTGGAGGAGACCAAGAACCAGAGGCTCGTGGGGAGTACCAACGAGTGGGTCTTGGACAACTACTACATGATAAGCGAGCAGGAGAAGGTGATGAGGGTGGATTTGCGCAGCCGGGAGTTCAGGAGCATACCAGCGCGCCGACTGGCAGTGCTGGAGCAGTTGCTGATGGGAGTACTGAAGAAGTGTCACTACCAGCTTGACAAAAATCTGATGTTCAGATACATAAAGCAGGTGCAGGTGATGGAGAAAGACTATCTGTCGTATGTGGAAGTGTGTGCGTTGCTGCCGCTTATGAAATATGTGCTGATCAGGCAGTTGGCGGAGCTCTGCAAAGAGATGGAGGAGAAGAAAGCCTACCACTATACGGTGACGGCCAAAGACCAAGCCGACGCCGAAAAGCTGAACGAAGCCGCCCAGGAGAACCTGCAAATGATGAACATCTTCAACTCGCTGAAGAAGATGTCGAAGCTGCCGATAGCCGAGCTTATCGATGCGGTGAGTTTTTCGGAGAAGCTGCTGAAAGGCGAGAAAGCCGGGAAGTACGACCAGATGCAGGACAAGACGAAGGACGATTACCGTGCAATGATAGTGAGGAGATGCAAAAAATGCGACAAGAAAGAGCACGACTTTGTGGAGGAGCTGGTGGCAAAAGCCGACGAAGAGGGAAAGCATGTAGGCTGGCTGCTGTTTCCGCCCAAGCGGTGGGAGGCACGGGCCCACGGATATGTGTGCATAGTGTCGGTGGCGACGATAGGGCTGGCACTTCTTGTTTCGGCATTGGTGAGCGGATGGAGCTGGGTGACGGCCGTGATGGCAGTGCTGCTGCTTGTGCCGATGAGCCAGTTGGTCATAGACCTGCTGAACCAGTTGCTCTACCGAATACACAAGCCCCGCGGGACTTTCAAGATGAAGTTCAAAGACGGACTGATACCGAAAGAATACGCCACGATGGTCATAATGCCGACGATTCTGAAGAACAAAGCCCGTACCGAAGAGCTGCTGGACCAGTTGGAGATTTATTACCTTTCAAACATCAACCGGGCATCAGACGGCCAACGGCTTGAGAGAAGACAGCAAAACCTGTACTATACGCTGATAGGCGACGCAGCGGCAAGTCCCAACGAGACAATGCCGTGGGACGAGGAAGTGGTGGAAGCCGGCCTTGCCAAAGTGAAAGAGCTGAACGAAAAATACGGAGCGCCGATATTCAACTTCGTCTATCGCAAAAGGGCATGGAGCGACGGAGAGAAGTGCTGGCTCGGGTACGAGCGCAAAAGAGGAGCCATCCTGCACTTCAACGACCTGCTGCTCGGCGAGACCGAGGAGGCAGACAAAGCGAAGCGGTTCAGGTGCGAGACGATAAGCGAATGGAGAGAGCGAGTGGGAGTGCCGATACAATTTGTGATAACCCTGGATACCGATACCGAGCTGGTGCTTTATTCCGCCCAAAAGCTGATCGGAGCCATGGCCCATCCGCTGAACCGGGCCAAGCTGAGCAGCGACGGGCGGAGAGTGGACAGCGGCTACGGAATAATGCAGCCGCGAGTCAACGTAGATGTAGAAGTTACCAACAAGAGCCGCTACGCACAGCTGTTTGCCGGGCTGGGCGGCCTCGACGTCTATACCACAGCCTCGTTTGAGCTATACCAGGACATCTTCAACGAAGGTTCGTTCTGCGGAAAAGGAATCTACGACCTGAAAGTATTCCAGCAAGTTCTCAAAGGGACATTCCCCGAAAACCTGATACTCAGCCACGACCTAATAGAAGGTTGCCATATCCGTTGCGGACTGATCAACGACGTAGAACTGTTCGACGACAACCCGTCAAACTATATAGACGACGCCAAGCGCCACCACCGCTGGACCAGGGGAGACTGGCAGATAATAGCATGGCTCGGCAACCGGGTGCGCAACGAGAAGGGAGAGAGAGTAAAGAACCAGGTAAACACAATAGGCCGCTGGAAGATCTTCGACAACCTGCGCCGCAGCGTTTTGAGCCTTTCGATAATGGTGGCCGTCGTGGCAGGATATGTGGTTGCCTTGCTGAATCCCCAGATGGAGATAGCACCCGGCTGGTTTGTGCTTGCCGCCCTGGTGGCCGTAGCAAGTCCTATAGTGTTCTTTATCTTGGGACAAATCACCAAAGTGCCCAACTTCGGGAAACGTTACCACTACTATGCCACGTTGATGCGCGGTTTCAGAGTGATAATAGACCGGTCGCTGGTACAGTTCGCCCTGCTGCCCAAAGAGGCGTGGATGTACACTGACGCAGTGGTCAGAGCCTGCTACCGCATGTGGTTCAGCCACAGAAACCTGTTAAACTGGATTACGAGCGACGAAGCGTCCAAAAGCACCAAAGGAACATTGGGAGACTATATCGGCAAATTCTGGTTCAACTATGTATGCGCCATTCTGCTTACCGGAATAGTGGTCTGCGGCAAGTTGTGGCTTGGAGCGGAAGTCTCGTTATGGGCGGCAATAGCCGCAGGTTTCTGCGTACTGACCTGGATTGGAGCCCCGTTCCTTATGTACTGGCTGGGAAAGAAATTTGTGCAGGACAAGAAGACCTTGAACGAGAAAGAGACCGGACAGGTGAGGCAGCTGGCCAAAGACACGTGGAACTTCTTCGACACGATGCTTGCCGAAGACACCAACTGGCTGATTCCCGACAACTACCAACTCAACAGAGAGCAAAAGACCGACTATAAAACGTCACCGACCAATATAGGATATTCAATGACCGCCGTGATAAGTGCCGCCGAACTGGGATTCATCACCCACAGGGAGGCACAAAACCGACTGTCGCACATATTGAGCACCGTCTCAATACTCGAGAAATGGAACGGGCACCTGTATAACTGGTACGACGTCCACTCACTCAAGGCACTGCCGAACTTCTTCATCTCCACCTGCGACAGCGGCAACTTTGTAGCCTGCCTGTATGTGGTGAAAGGATATCTCACGGCACACAACGACAACGAAAAGTGCGACTCGCTGATAGCTACAGTCTGTCGAATGATTGACAATACAGACTTTTCAAAACTCTACAATCCCGAACTTGACGTATTCAGCATAGGTTACGACACCTGCAGCTACACCCTCCTACCCTACCACTACAACAACTTTGCCTCCGAGGCAAGACTGACCAGTTTCCTCACCATAGCCCAAGGCGATGCGCCCTATAAGCACTGGTTCTGCCTGGACAAGACCCTCGTGCAATACAAAGGATACAAAGGCGTTGCCTCATGGTACGGCACATTGTTCGAATACTTTATGCCGCTCATCTTCCTGCCGACATTCAAGCACACCCTGATGGACGAGACCTACAGTTTCGCCATAATGGCACAAAAAGCATTCATCAAGAATTCCAAGGTAGAGATACAAACACCAAAAGCCATGCCGTGGGGAATATCGGAGACCGCCTACAACGAACTCGACGACGCACAAAACTATAAATACCACGCATTCGGGGTGCCATATCTGAAATTCCAGAACACCACGCCAGACCGAATTGTCATATCGCCATACAGTTCACTGATGACCATCGGCATCAACGATAAGGCCGTATATGAAAATATCGAACGTTTCATCTCGCTCGGCA
This sequence comes from Bacteroidales bacterium, assembly GCA_017439185.1. Lineage (GTDB taxonomy): Bacteria > Bacteroidota > Bacteroidia > Bacteroidales > P3 > Colimorpha. Next base: position 83,194 of record JAFRTM010000014.1, read on the forward strand.
TGTACAACGAAGGGATGGGATTCTTCGAAAGCTATGACGAAGAAGACCAGGTGCCGGTCAAAGCCCATTATGCCCACCATCAGGGAATGATCCTGGCATCGCTTGCCAACTACCTCGCAGGCCATTGCATCCAGAACTACTTTATGTTCGAGCCTACCATGCGTTCGATGGAGACGCTGCTGAAAGAAAAGGCTCAAGTGAAACCTTACATAGACCTCAAGGTTACACAGTATAAACGCTACCGTTACAGCAAAGTGCAGACCGAGAGTGACGCACGGGACTACGACGGAATAGCCAACGTGCCGGAAATAGGAGTCATCAGCAACGGACAATATACCGTATTGCTGAACGACCGAGGCAGCGGGTTCTCACGTTTCCGCAACATAATGCTGAACCGCTACCGCAAAATCAGCGCAGACCACTACGGCACCTATCTCTATATCCGCAACCTTAAAACCGACCACCTGTGGACAGCCACCTACGCTCCACTCGACATAATGCCCGAAAGCTACCATGTGTCATTTGCCAGCGACAAAATACGCTACTTACGCAACGACAACTCGGTAGAGACCAAGACAGAAGTGAGCGTGCTGAAAGACCGCAGTGCCGAAATCAGACGCTACACATTCACAAACAACAGCGATTCCGACATAGACCTCGAGATAACTACATACGGAGAAGTGGTATTGTCCACCTGCGCCGAGGACGAGAACCACAGAGTGTTCAACGCCATGAAGATACTCTCAGAATACGACCTCGATCACGAGTCGCTGATATTCTCCCGACCAGGCTCCCACAACACTCGCCACTTCATGCTGCACAAACTATGGGTAGCCACCAACGAAGAAGCAGGAATCATGAACCTCGAGATTGCCGAATACGAGACTTCGCGAGTCAAGTTCCTCGGCAGAGGAGGCAGCCTGAGGCACGCCGACATAATAGAGAACCGACGGACACTTTCGGGAACGGTGGGAACGACGCTTGACCCAATAATGAGTATGCGCAGAAGATTACATCTGCCTGCCGGACGCCAGGTGGAGGCCTACGTTATCACCGCATATTCCAAATCGCGCGACCAACTGCTACAACTGGTGGAGCAATACCAGTCACCGTCCGACATTGAACACGCCTTTGAGACAGCCTCCGTGTTCAACAATATGCGTAATGACATGTCGCTCTTGAAGGGAGCACAGATGCGCCTATACAACAATATAGCCAAATATATGGCCCAGACGGCAACTCTCGGAGCCAACCGCCAACAGATTATAGCCGACAACACACTCTCACAGAGTGGGCTCTGGAGGTTTGGCATCAGTGGAGACTTGGCGATATTGCTTATGGAGGTCGACAGCATGCAACGCTCAGGATTTGCGAAAGAGATGTTGCGCGCATTTGAATATTACAAAGTACACGGACTTGTACTCGACCTGGTATTCATCAACGACGCTAAAGGTTCCGACCACGAAGCCCTCTCCCACTTTATCCACAATATGGCCTCGACCGAACACCTATGGGCCCAACACAGCGATATGGGCAGAGTTTATGTTCTTGACGGCTCGTCGGTCACGCCAGCCGAACGCACCTTGCTACGTACGGTTGCCCGCCTCACCTTCTCAACACATCCCGACGCCACAGGCAACACACCGCGTATCGAGCAGCAGCTCTCGGCGCTGGAGGCCGCGAACCAGCACTATCAGCACAAGATAGAATACCCGCTGCTGAAACCCAAGAAAGAATACAGAGTGTGGAGCGACCTTGATTTCTATAACCAATATGGCGGATTCGACAATAACGGACAAGACTATGTGGTGACCAACACCAACACACCGATGCCGTGGGTGAACGTTATCGCCAATCCAGGAGTCAGAGAAGACGGAAGCCGTACAGGAGTCTTCGGCTGTGTGGTCAGTTCCACGATGGCCGGATTCTCGTTTGTGAATAATGCCCAACAGTTCAAGCTCACCGGATGGAGCAATGACATAGTGCGCGACAATGCCAGCGAGATGCTGCTCATCAATGGCCACCAGTTTGTGCCCGCCACAGCACGCCACGGACAGGGATTCTCGGCCTTCGATGCGGAATACGACGGACTAAAGGTTGCCGTGCGACTGTTTGTGAACATTTACAAGTCGGAGAAATACTACCAGATAAAACTGACCAACCTGCAAGACCAAGCACAGAGCGTCAAACTGCAGATGGTTTACAAACTTGTACTCGGAATGTGTGAGGAGCAGACCTCGCGATACCTGCACTCCGAATGGCATCCGACATCCAACACACTGGCAATCCGCAACGTGTATCACCCAATCTACCACGACACCCGACTGCTTCTGTCGGCCACCCAACCGCTTACGGACATTTCCCTGGACTATCCAAACCGCAAGACGTTGGGCCTCACGATAGAAGTGCCGGCATCGTCAGACAAGGAGATCTCATTCGTGATGGCCGCCGACAATGTTTCAGATACCATACCGCTGGCAGAGTACACAATAGACTATATCAATGAGGCATACTCACAAGTGGTAAACTATTGGAACAGGCAACTCTCGGCAATACAAGTGGACACTCCCGACAAGTCGTTCAACTACATGCTGAACCGATGGTACCTCTACCAAGTGTGCTCTTCGAGACTTTATGCACGTGCAGGATTCTACCAGGTTGGAGGAGCTACCGGTTTCCGCGACCAACTGCAAGACGTGATGAGCCTGTTATACAGCAATCCCGAATATGCCCGCCGTCAGATTCTTGACCATGCCGCCCACCAGTTTGCCGAGGGCGATGTGCTGCACTGGTGGCACGAGAGCATGCACCTGGGAGCACGGACGACGTTCTCGGACGACTACCTCTGGCTTGTGTATGTCACGAACCAATATGTGCAAGTTACAGGCGACACGGGAATTCTCTCGGAACTTGTACCATTCTGCCAAGCCGAGCAACTGCCTGCCGGCGTGGCGGAGAGAGGACTCAACTATGCAGTGCCGGCGACTCCCGACGATCCCAATTTCGAGTATGCCACACTTTATGAGCATCTCCGGAGAGCCATTAACCGTTCGATCCACCGTATAGGAGTTCATGGACTGCCGCTCATGGGTTGCGGAGACTGGAACGACGGCATGTCTGCCATTGGTGTCGAAGGAAAGGGAGAAAGCGTATGGGTCGCCATGTTTCTGGTTGACCTGCTGCCCAAGATGTGCCGACTTACCGAGCTTATGCCGTCGGCCGACCTTTCGTACACACAGGAGATTTCCGATTTCAGAGAGCGCCTGCTCGTCGCCCTACGCGAGAATGCCTGGGACGGAGCCTGGTTCCTGAGAGCATATTTCGACAACGGCGATCCTGTGGGGTCACGTAACAACACGGAATGCCAAATAGACCTGATATGCCAAGCGTGGAGCATCCTTGCCTCGGTGGCCACACCGGAACAGAGAGAATCCATCATTCGCGAGACAAACAACAGACTTGTCAACCGCGAGCACGAAATCATACAACTTCTCACCCCGCCCTTCCAGCACTCACAGCCTTCGCCAGGATACATCATCAACTATCCTCCGGGAGTACGCGAGAACGGTGGACAATACACCCATGGCGCGATGTGGTGGATACAGGCTCAGCTGCAAGCAGGCAACAATGACATCGCTTACTACCTCTACTCTATCATCAATCCAATACACCGAACACAGTCACTTGCAGATGTGCTCAAATATAAGGTTGAACCTTATTGTATCGCAGCCGACATATACTCGAACCCGCAACACCCCGGCCGTGGAGGCTGGACATGGTACACCGGTTCGGCATCGTGGGCATACAAGACTGCCATCGAGAACATTCTCGGATTCACACTCAACGGCTCGGCCCTTACCATTGCACCGCACATACCTTCCGACTGGCAGCAATTCTCCATCACTTACCGTTTCGGCTCTGCCACTTACCACTTCCACTACCACGCATCGGCAACCACACCTTACTCCATGCAACTCGTCGACGACGGTCAGGAGCATAATATAGAGATTCGGTAAAAAAACATAGCGACCGATATGTCCGTAGTTTTGCTCATTCGAGCAAGACGTTGCTCCATAGTTGCTCCATGGTTGCTCCATGGTTCATTAATGGTTGATTCGTGTTTCATTCGTGTTTCATTCGTGTTTAGTCTGATATCCCGCAGGCTGATCAGGCTTGGGGGGTACGACATGATCATATTTCAGCATACTATCCTGAAAATGAAGCAATAAGATAAGACAGACAACACTCCATTGCGCCTTTTAATAATTTTTAACATTATATTTTAGAAAACCGATAAAACGATTCGAGTTTTATTAGTACTTTTGCAAACTCAAACGGGGAACCTTAATAACATAAAACGTATAGTTAGTTAACTAATTACATGTAATTTAACCGAGAAATAATTAGAATCAAAATATAAAAAAAAGTTTATGGCACTGAATCAAGAGACCGTTATAGAGGTTGCGAAGGAGATGATGAGGCAAGAGGGATGTCGGAGAATCACGATGGACGATATCAGTCAGAAATTACGTATAAGCAAGCGTACGCTGTATGAGAACTTTGCCAATAAAGAGGTATTGGTCGAGGCGGTGTTGGAAAATGTAAAAGCGGAGTTGGATGGCCGCAAACAACAATATAAGGAGCGGTTAAGAAAGACTGGCGACGACCCGTTGCTGGTAATGCTTTTTGCCATCAAGCACTTTGAAAACTATAACTACGAGTACTCGAAACTCATGGAGGAAGCGAATGTGATGTATCCGGATATAATGGACCGATTGTTCATGCCCGGAGGAGACGAGTGCGAGTCGGACATAGTTGCAGAACTGACGAAGATGGAGGAGTCGGGGAGTTTGCGTAAGGGTGTGGACAAGGAAATCCTGGCACGAAGCGTAATTTGGTATGTCACTGCCATTTTGAAAGACAAGAAGATAGGCTACGAGACAAGTGTAAAGATGATCCGGGAGGTTGTGTTCTCGACAATCCGCGGAATATTGTCGCTTGAGAAGGTGGTTGAATATGAGCAGAAGGAGAAAGCGATGAGAGATGAACTTTCAATGGGGAACTGAGATTTTGTAAGATAATAATATAAGGAATATATATAATAAGTAATATGAAACTAAAAAGAGGAATAGCAGCATTGGGACTAATGGTGACCCTTACAGCAGGAGCCTGGGCCCAGGGGACGCTGAACCTATCGCTCAGAGAAGCACAAGACTATGCCGTAGAGCATAATTATGCCATGCAGAACGCATCGCTGGATGTTAAAAAGGCTGAGGCGGCGAAATGGGAGACCATCACGACTATGTTCCCGCAGGTAAGCGCATCGTTCGACTACCAGAACATGTGCGGATATGAGATGGTGATGCATATGGGGCCCACAGAGATTGGAATACCGCTGAACCCAAACGGAACATTCGGAGTTACTGCAAGCGTAGCTTTGACGGCTCAGCAGATTATGGGAAGTGTTATCGGCAAGATAAGCGAAGAGATGAGCGATATCACACGCAGACAGACAGAGCAGAACACTCGTGCAAACGTGAAGAGTGTTTATGTGAGCATCTTGGTGATGGAAGACGTTGTGAAGTTGCTGGACTCAAGCCTTGCAAATCTTGAGTCTATAGAAGAGACCACCCAGTCTGCCGTTGACGCCGGCGCCAGCGAGCAGATAAGTGCCGACAAAGTAAGCGTACAGGTAGCCAGCCTGAAAAGCACCATAAACTCGAACAAGAGGAGCCTGCAGATGCTGTACAACTCGCTGCTCTTGCAACTGGGAGCCGACGTAAACACCAAAATATCTCTAACCACTCCATTGGACGACATCCTGAATGTTGACGAGGCTGCCCAACTGACGATGGGAGGGTTTGACATGGAGCGCAACTACGACTACCAGACACTCGTTCAAAGCGAGAAGCTTGCAAAGAACCAGGTGACGCTGGCTTGGCTGGACTTCACCCCTACCCTATCGGCATACTACCAATATAGCTACAAGACCTATTTCGGCAAAGACGAAGGAATGAATATGACCCCGCCGAACGTGATAGGAGCCAGCGTAAAGCTGCCTATATGGAAATCAGGTACGCGTGCGGCAAGCATAAAGAAGGCAAAAATCGCCCTGCAACAGATGGAAAACACAAAAAAACAGGCTGAAGACGGCCTGCAGGTGCAGTACAAACAGCTGTGCTACGACCTGGTGACTGCCCTGGAAACCTATAATATTCAGAAGAAGAACCTCGATGTTACGATGAGGGTGATGAAGAACACATCGGAGAAGTTCAAATATGGACACGCCTCGAACCTTGACATAACAACGGCATCCACCGACATCATCACAGCACAGAGCAATTATATACAGGCCGTGATGAGCGTGTTGAGCGCACAGGTGTCGCTGGAAAACCTTATGGGCGAAGCGGAAGAAGATTAAAATGAAATTTCAAGAATAAAAACACTACACTATATGAACAGATTAACGAAAGTAAGCGTGCTGGCATTGGCGACGATAGTGCTGATGTCCTGCAACGGAAAGAAAGAAGTCAAACAGGAGGTAGAGAAAGCCCCTGAAAAGGTAAAAGTACAGGTACTCCAGAGCGAGAAAATCGCAAAGAGCATAGAACTCTCGACCACCCTGGAAGGCTATGAGACGATGAACGTGTCGCCTTCAATCACAGGCCATATCGAACACATCTATGTAGAGGTCGGAAGCCGCGTGAGTGCCGGCCAGATGCTTGTCAGGATGGACCAGACCCAGCTGAACACTACACGCATAAACCTCAACAGCACAAAAGTAGAGCTCGACCGGGTGGAGGCACTGAAAGCGAGCGGAAGCATCTCGCAACAAGTGTACGACCAAACCAAAGCCGGATACGACCAGTTGGTGGAAGCCGAGAAATTCCAAAGCCAGAACACATTTGTCAGAGCTAAATTTTCAGGCGTAATCAGTGCAAAGAATTTCGAGGACGGCGAGATGTACACCGGGGCTCCGATACTGACCCTCACTCAGATAAACCACCTGAAAGCCATCATCAACATACCCGAAAGTTACTATCCTATGGTCACGAAAGGTATGAAGGTAGATGTGGTGAGCGAAATATACCCCGACGAGGTATTCCCAGCCACTATAGAAATCGTATATCCCACCATAGACCGCGCCTCCCACACATTCCAGGCCAAGCTTAACATCCCCAACGCAAAAGAAAAGATACGTCCGGGAATGTATGTGAAGACCACACTGGCCGTAGGCGAGGTTGACGCCATCGTGGTGCCCTACCAGAGCGTGCTGAAACTCACCGGAGCCAACGACCGCTACGTGTTCACCAACAAAAACGGCATAGCACACCGTGTGCCTGTGACGCTCGGTCAGCGTTTCGACGACCGTATAGAGATTATTCCCACTATCCCCGATGACATAAAAGAGGGCGATGAGCTGATAGTGACCGGCCAGGCGAGACTGGTGGACCAGTGCAAACTGGAAATTGTCAAGTAACTTAAAGATTGAAGACTAACAGTAGCACAAAACCTTAAAACAGAGAATATGGCAATCTACAAAACAGCTATCAACAAGCCCATAACCACCGGCTTGGTCTTTGTTGCCGTCATCATACTCGGACTTTTCTCTCTCTCGCGTCTGCCCATCGACCAGATGCCCGAAGTGGACCCGCCCTACATCACCGTGATGACCACCTATGCTGGTGCCAACGGTTCGGAAATCGAGACCAATATCACCAAGATAATAGAAAACTCCCTGAACTCGGTTGACGGTCTGAAAAACATCACCTCTAGTTCGAGAGACAACATTTCGGTTATCACACTGGAATTTGAATGGGGGTCCAATCTCGATGAGAGTATGAACGACATAAGGTCATACATCGACCTTATCTATGACAACCTGCCCAGCGGCGTGAGCCGTCCAATGATATTGAAGATCAACTCTTCGTCGTTCCCCATCATTCAGTATGGATTTACCGCCAACGAGAGTTATCCCGGACTGGACAAAATTATCGACGACCAAGTCACCAACGAACTCAAACGCATTGACGGCATCGGCAACATCACCGTCAGCGGAGCCCCCGAACGATACATTTACATAGACCTCGACGCCAAGCAGCTCGATGCCTATAACCTCAGCGTGGAGGCCGTCGGCAACGCCATAAGCACCAACAACCTCGATTTGGCGAGCGGCACGGTGAAGATGGGCAAGGAGCAATACCAGATGCGCGTTAAAGGAGAATATGTGGAGAGTTCGGACATCAACGACATAGTGGTCGCCACCACGCCGACCGGCAAACAGATATTCGTCCGCGACCTGGCAACAGTCAAAGACACCATCAAAGACCTCTCCCTCGACGAGAAGATCAACGGCCGCGACGGTGCTCGTCTCATCATCACAAAACAAACTGGAGCCAACACCGTAGCCATTGCACGCGAGGTAAGGAAAAAGATGGCCGAAATCCAGAAACACCTGCCTCCCGACATCGAGACCACCCTCATTTATGACGGAAGCGACGGAATACAGAATTCCATCAACGGACTGTCGGAGTCCATCTTCTACGCCCTCCTCTTCGTAGTGCTGGTGGTGTTCATCTTCCTGGGAGAATGGCGCAGCACCATCATCATAGGTCTTACCATACCTATCTCGCTGGTCACCTCGTTCATCTACCTGCTCGTCACCGACAGTTCCCTCAACATCGTGTCTATGGCCTCGCTGACCATCGCCATCGGAATGGTGGTGGACGACGCCATCGTGGTATTGGAGAACATTTCCAAACATATAGAACGCGGCGAGAATCCACGAGAAGCAGCCATCTACGCCACCAACGAGGTGTGGATATCGGTAATAGCCACCACCTTGGTCATCGTGGCAGTGTTTGTGCCGCTTACCATGCTGAGCGGAATGGCAGGTATCATGTTCAAGCAGTTGGGCTGGATTGTGACCATCGTGGTATGCGTCTCCACCACCACGGCAATCACGCTGATACCGATGCTGGCAAGCAAGATGCTGAAGGAGAAGAAATTCTTTGTCAACAAAGCCGAGGAAGAGGCCTACCTGCAGAAACGGGCGAAACGCAAACTCACCTTCGACAAGACCTTCGGCCGACTCTTCAGCAAGACAGAACATGCCTACGCCAACCTGCTGCGCTGGTGTCTGAAACACAAGGCAATCACACTGATATTCTTCTTTGCTCTGTTCGTTGCCTCCATGATACCGTTTGCTGTCGGTATGATCGGTATGGACTTTATGAAGGAGCAGGACAACGGACGTATGAGCATTGCCGTGGAGCTTCAACGCGGCACGCGAATCGAGGAGACCCTCAAAACCGCCCGTCAGATAGAGCAAGACCTGCGCGACACCCTCGGCGACGACCTGCTTGTCTATTCGACCAGTGCTGGCTCCAACGACGACGCAGGCTTTGCCGCCCTCTTCAATTCCACCACCAACAACAAGATAAGCATCACGGTGCGAACCACCAAGAAGTACGAGCGCAAATGGACGCTCGACCAGATGCAAGAAGCCGTGCGACTTAAACTGGCCAAATACCCCGAAATCATCACCTATCAGGTGACCCGTGGTAATTCGGGAGGAGGGATGTCCAACGAGTTGAGCGTGGAAATCTTCGGTTACGACTTCGACGAGACCAACATCTTTGCCCATGAGCTGAAGAAACGCATCGACGACAATGTGAAAGGAGCGCGCGACACCAAGATCAGTCGCGACGAAGACCGTGCCGAGTTGAAGATCACTTTTGACAAGCAGAAGCTGGCTCTCCATGGCCTCAACGACGCCACTGTGGCGGCCTACGTCCGCTACCGCATCAACGGCATGACGTGCGGCTACCTCAAGGAGGACGGTGAGGAATACGACATCGTGTGCCGTCTGAAAGAGGAATACCGCAACTCCATCACCGACATCGAAGAGCTCTCCATTACGACCGCTACCGGTCAAATAGTGAAGCTCAATGAACTCGCCAAGATTGAGGAATATTGGTGTCCGCCCAACATCGAACGCAAAAACCGCCAACGTTACCTCACCATTACAGTAATGCCCTACAAAACCTCCCTGAAAGACCTTGCCGAAGGAGTTCAAGCCCAAATCGACGAAATGGGGGCCCCTCAGGATATACACATACACCTTGGAGGTTCCTATGAGGACCAGCAGGACACTTTCGGAGACATGGGGCTTCTGGGTGCACTCATTCTGATACTGGTCTATATCGTAATGGCCTCCCAGTTTGAGAGTTTCTCCAAGCCGTTCATCATTATGATGTCCATACCGTTCGCCCTCACCGGAGTAATTGCCGCCTTGCTAGTGACCCACACCAATCTTGACATGATTGGCGCACTCGGTGTGATATTGCTTATCGGTATAGTGGTAAAGAACGGTATAGTATTGGTGGACTATATCAACCTGATGCGCGAGCGCGGCTATCCGCTCTACGAAGCCATTGCGCTGTCTGGCGAGAGTCGTATGCGTCCCGTTATGATGACCGCACTCACCACCATCCTCGGTATGATTCCTATGGCCACCTCCACCTCCGAAGGCTCTGAGATGTGGACCACTATGGGTATCGTCGTTATCGGCGGTCTGCTCATCTCCACCCTCGTAACCCTTATCGTGGTACCCGTACTCTACGGCATCATGGAGCGTAAGGGCGACATCGAGAAGCAGGCCAAACTCCGCAAGAAGTTCGTATTTATGAACATCGACCTCGACAACGCCGCCGAGAACAGTCAACAAAAATCCTCTACTAACCCAATTAACACATCTGAAGAACAATGAAATCAGTAATGATAGTATTTAATCAGGCCAATACCGAACGCGTGGAATATATGCTCGACACCCTTGAAGTACGTGGCTTCACCTTCTGGGAGAACGTGCAAGGACGCGGCACCGTCGACGGCCAGCCCCACCGCGGCACCCACACATGGCCCGAGATGAACAATGCGGTTCTCTGCGTCGTCCCCGACGAGAAGGTTGAACCCATCCTGACCACCGTGCGCAAGCTCGACCTCCGCAACAAGGAGGTCGGCGTCAAAGCCTTCGTCTGGAACATAGAGCAAATGGTGTAAAACTCTTACACCTCCAATAAACGACAAGCCCCTCGCCGTTGGCGAGGGGCTTGTCGTTTGTCATGCACTCATCTGATACCCTTATAACATATATCAATGTCAGCCACACCCAAAACGGGAACAATACGGGAGCAATAGGGGAGCAAAACCAATAGACTACTATCTGACCATCTATCAATAATATAGCTCTGGCTGGGAAGCGGTAAGCAACGTTCTAATCAGCATCCATAACCAATCGCACCGACTGTCCCATGTATCTGTAGTTATATGTCACATACAAATCGTTGTTGAGGAAATACAAGTACCACGCCCCATTAGATGTGGTATAGGTGGAAGACCAATAGTGTGCGGCAGTCCCTGCGTTGCGCACGGAAGTGCCTTGACGGTAGCCAGACGCCGGAAGGAACATGCAGCCAGCATTCTGCAACATTGCCCATTGTTCTAAAGTATAGACATTTGTACTGAAACCCAATCTTATATCATTCACGCCTGTCGGAGCGGTAATACTCGCCGGATGAGTGTAGTTGTCAGGGAATATCACAAGTCCTGCTGTTCCATTTACTGTCACTTTCACAAATCTTACAGAATCGTAACCCAACGTACTAACCGTATTACGGCTGAACAACAGATAATTCCACTCCGCTTTCGTCAAAGTACGCCACATTCCCGCCTGATTACCTCCGTTAGATATAGGATTATATACACCCCAATCGCAATTGGCATACTCGCCAGTCAAGTTACTACCTGGATAGTAATCGCTATTTGTTGTACTTGAGGACCATGGTTGATAAGCGGGCCTTCCAAAGTAACAACCACTCGTCCCCCAACCGAAGAGGTCTATCCAACCGCTATATTCGGAAGAAATATTGGCATTGTCAGCACCAATATAGTCATATTGATGTTCAGCAAAACGCCATGTGCCGGAAGAAGCCTGATATTGCAAATTCCCTCGAGAAAAACGCACAGTATGACTTGCGGCCACCGTAAACACCGCGTTGGATGCCCCGTTTAGGTCGAATCCGTCAGCACTGTCGCCACCGCCTGGATTGTCAGGATCATCAGGATTGTCGGGGTCTTGAGGATCGTCCGGATCGTCTGGGTCATCTGGATCTTGTGGATCGTCTGGATTATCCGGGTCGCTACTTCTTTCGACTACCGTCACTCTGCACATGTCACTCCTGCTACCTGCAAACACTGTAATTATACAATCCCCCACCGCCACGGCCGTTACCAAGCCATTACCACTGACCGTAGCAACCGACGTGTTGTTGCTTTTCCATACCAAATCTTGCGGCGCAGCATCTGGCGTCACCACGGCAGAAAGTTTATAAGTATTCCCTACCACAATCACCGCTTCCGACGAATTCATTTTCACGTTTTCCACTTCCACAGCATCGGGCTTACAACTCCACACCATCATGGCCAATAGCCCAACGGCCACCATTGCAAATACGCTTCTCATTTTTATATTTATAATCTTTATATTATTTTAATCAGCATCCATAACCAGTCGCACCGACTGCCCACGATTACGTACAAATCCTATAATATCCGTTCTGTAGGAATCATCAATGGCCAGTCCCCATGCGCCAGTTGAATTGGTATATGTAGATGACCAATAGGCCCCTTCAGCAGCAATACTGGTCACTTCTGTGCCTAATCGGTAACCCACAGCAGGCAGAAAGACACAGCCGGCATCCTGCAACAGCGACCACTGCTCATAAGTGTAAGCGTTTGCACTATAGCTGGAATTGCTCTCATTCATTCCCGTAGGAGCGGCAAGACTCGACGGATGTGTGTAGTTGTCAGGGAATATCACAAGTCCTGCGCGGGCATTTATGGTCGCCTTTACAAATCTTACCGCATCGGAACCCAGCGTGTTGTCAGTATTACGGCTAAACAGCAGATAGTTCCACTCATCTTTCGTCAATGTCCGCCACATTCCTGCCCGGTTGCCTCCGTTGGAGATGGCGTTATTCACTCCCCAGTCAGCATTGGCATACGTTCCCGTGAGATTATTCTCGCCTGGGCCATAATCTCCAGACATAACACCCGAACACCATGGCTGGTAGTTGCTGGCTCCCGAGTTCCGCCCACTTGTGCCCCAGCCGAAAAGGTCTATCCAACCACTATATGACTCCGAGATATTGTTGTTGTCGGTCACGAAATCATATTGGGTCATGGCAAAGCGCCAGGTACCTGTAGAGGCTTGATACTGCAGGTTGCCGCGCGAGAACCGCACCCTGGAGGATTCTCCCACGGAGAACAAAGCATTGGATGCTCCGTCGCTGTTGAAGCCATCGAGTGATTGATTGCCTCCCCTTTCGACCACCGTCACCTTGCACACATCGTTCTTGTCGCCCGCCGTCACCGTTATATTGCACTCGCCTATCGCCACTGCAGTCACCAGACCGGTGCCGCTAACCGTCGCCACCGACTGATTGCTGCTTGTCCACTGAAATTCCTTCGGCGCATCAAGCGGCATCACCACCGCCGTCAACTGATAGGTGCCACCAACCTCTATCCGTGCCTCCGACGGGTTCACCGTCACATTTTCCACTTCCTCATTCTCCGGCTTGCAGCTCCACGCCCCAAACGCCAACACTCCCACGACTACCATTGCAAATAATCTTCCTGTTTTCATAGCTTTATATTTTTATTGTTTTAATCTACATCTTGTACAAGGCGGACAGACAATCCTTTACTACGCCCAAGATCATACATCTGAAACCCACAAGAAACGAATAGATACCACGCAGCATAATACATGTAACATGAAGACGTCCAATAGTAGGCACTCGTACCTGCATAACTAACATCAGTGCCGATGCGGAGGCCTGCTGCAGGCAGAAATATGCAACCGGCTTCCTTCAACGCATTCCACTGGGTAAGGTTTATCGTATTTGCTCCAATTCCAAGCATTGTGGTTATGTTTATACTAAAGAATGTTATTCCTGCCGGCATAGTGAAGTCGTCGGGAAACACTATCAGTCCATCTGTTCCATTTAACGTAGCCTTAACATGACGATAAGGGACGTCGCGGTCATATAGAAGGTATTCCCATTCCGCCTTAGTCAAGGTTCGCCACATTCCTGCCTGATTGCCTCCATTTGATATGGCATTATATACACCCCAATCCGCGTTGGCATAGGCATCGGTGAGGTTAGCTACATTATCGCCACCTGGGAAATAATCGCCATATTCGGTACTTGTGCTCCAAGGCTCATAAGCTGTGGCTCCAGAATTCTTCCATCCAGAGGTTCCCCAGCCGAAGAGATCTATCCAACCGTTGTAGGATGACGAGATATTACTATTGCCATTGCCTATATAGTCATACTGCCTTTCGGCAAAACGCCAGGTATCGGTACTCGCCTGGTACTGCAAGTTACCGCGTGAAAAACGCACAGTACGGCCGTCTGCCACAGAAAATACCGCGATAGACGCACCATTGGCATCGAAGCCTATTGTATCCACACTGCCACCTTCAGGATTATCTGGGCCATTAGGATTGTCGGGACCTTGTGGGTCATCAGCTCCCCCTCCCCTTTCGACCACCGTCACCCTGCACACATCGCTCTTGTCGCCCGCCGTCACCGTTATATTGCACTCTCCTATCGCCACTGCAGTCACCAGACCGGTGCCGCTAACCGTCGCCACCAACGAATTGCTGCTTGTCCACTGAAATTCCTTCGGCGCATCAAGCGGCATCACCACCGCCATCAACTGATAGGTGCCACCAACCTCTATCCGTGCCTCCGACGGGTTCACCGTCACATTTTCCACTTCCTCATTCTCCGGCTTGCAGCTCCACGCCGCAAACGCCAACACTCCCACGACTACCATTGCAAATAATCTTCCTGTTTTCATAGGCATTATTTCTTTTATATTTTTGCCTATATTAGACGTGCGTTTTCGGAAATTTATTACACGAAGGTGAATATTTTTTTGAAACGTCAATATCTAAACATGGAGCAAACACGGAGCAACCTTGGAGCAAAGTCCTACCAATGTCCTATTTGACTCCTATGTGCCTACTACTTGCCTACTTATTCTCCTTCAGTATTTCGAACGAACCCCTACGCTCCACTTTCGCGTCGAAGCCTATGCCGTCGAAACGGTAGAAGTAGGTGCCTGCCGGCATATCCTGCGGGTCCCAGAAGTCCTCGTCGGACTTGATGTCGGTCTTCTCGTAGAGGAGGAAGCCCCATCGGTTGTATATACTGAGTTTGTTCTTCGGATAGCAGTTCTGCTCCACAAGATTGATAATGACAAACCGGTCGTTGATGCCGTCGCCGTTGGGTGTCACCACCGTCGGGAACTGCAGGAACTTCTCACACTTCCACACCGTCTCCAGGAAATAGTGCACCGTCGAGTCGCATCCGTATATGTTCTTCAACTCAAAGAGGTCGTCCTTTATGGCATAGTCGTAGCTTCGGTCGTTATACGTCCACGGCAGGTCGTTGTACGAGCATGTGTCATAGACATACACATGGTTAGTGTCGTTGACCACAAACGGGAGAATCGCCACACTGTCGCATCCGGCAACCCTCGACACTATGTAGGTATAAGTCCCCGAAGTGTCATATACCGTTCCGTTCCAGGTGTAGGTCTCGCCTTGACAGACTATCACCGTGTCATCGACAATCGTGTCGTTATGAATAACAGTGAGGTGGAGCGTCACCGTCGAGTCGCACCCGCCGGCATTGCCGTTCGGCAACACCACCGTAGGTTCATCGGTGGAAACCGTATAAGTGGTGTCGGGAGTGTGGGGCCATACATAGCTGTTGCAAGCCTCCTGCTCGTCAAAACCCTGTGTGCTTTCACTTATGGTAAGATGCAGCGCCACCGTTGAGTCACAGCCTACAGAGTTTCCTCCCGGTATTGTGGAGAAAGGCTCGTCGGTCGAGGCGGTGTAGGTCTGGTTGGTCACCGGCCAGAAATAACTGCCGCACCCGCTCTCCTCGTCAATTCCTATTGTGCTATAGTTTATGGTCAAGTGGAGCGTCATCACCGAGTCGCACCCCACCGTGTTCGCATTGGGGAAGGTGACCGCAGGCTCGTCGGTCGAAGCATAGTACACAACCCCGTTGCCGTTTGCCCAGCGCACCGAGTCGCATGCCTCAATGACGTCAACGCTCTGCGAACTGTGCTTGATGGTAAGGTGGAGCGTGGTCACAGAGTCGCACCCTGACACATTGGTGGAATGATATTGCACGCTATTGTTGCTTATCGACGATGTATAGGTCTGGCCGTTGCCGTCTGTCCATGTGAAGGAGTCGCAAGCCTCCGTCTCTAACACCGCACTGTTGCTGTGGTTGAGGGTAAGGTGCAGATACACCACCGAGTCGCATCCTGCCGCATTGCCGTTAGGGATAACCGCCGACGAGGTGGTCGTGCTGGAGGTGTACCACAAGTGGTTCAAACTCCATTCAAATCCGTCGCAAGCCACTTGGGTGTCAACTCCCGTGGTCTCAGTTGCCACCCTGACGGTCACACTGTCCTTCTCGCTGCACAGGTTCGCATCGCTCACCGTCGCGACATATACCGTCGTGTTCATCGGCGTAACATTCTGCGTATTGTTGCTGTTGCCGTTACTCCAAGAATAGGTATATGGTCCCATTCCCCCTTCCGCTGTCACCCACACACTCGCCGAGTTGTAACGGCATATAGTGGTGTCGTTGGCCATAGTGAGCCTGAGTCCTTCGGGCTCATAGATGGTCAGCATCATCTGCCCCGTACATCCGTTATCGTCTATGGCGGTGATATAATAGTCATCAGCCGAGAGGTTGGGGAACACTCCCGTGGTGTTGGTGTCTCCGCCAAGTGCAAACGAATAGGGAGCCGTGCCGCCCGACACCGAACTCACATCTACGGTCACCGTGGCATCGTCGCCTCCGTGGCAGGTCACCGAGTCGAAAACGTATGTGAAAGTTATCGGGTGAGGCACCGAGAGCGTCACCTGGCGCTCCAGGAAGTTGCCGCACTTGTCAAATGCCGTCACCACCACAACGGTCTGGCCGGTAATGGTGTCGAATGCCGGCACACTCTGTTCCACTCGGTCTATAGCGCAGTTGTCGTGTGCGTCCATCAGGGTCACTAGGTCGGGCACCAGATATTTGCAGTCCTTGTCCGTAGGCAAAGCGGAAGTCACCGTGAGGTCGTTGTTGAACGTAGGATTCACACCGTCCTGCGAGGCAAACGTAGCTGTAGCCGAAGCTGTACATCCGTTCTGGTCAGTCACCTCCGCCGCCAGCGAGAACGTCTGGCACTTTCCGTTGCTCACTCCGTAAACCGCAGCATTGGAACCGCTGACATCTCCACTCCAGTGGTAAGTATAGGGAGCTTCGCCTCCTGTTACGTTGGCCGAAAAGTCATAATGTTCACCCGAAGCCAACGGACAAGTCCCGGTGGTCGGTGTCGTTATCGTGACCGACAGGGCGCCCGGTTCTCCCACCGTGGCAGTGGCAGTGGCAGTACATCCGCCCTGTTCCGTAACTGTGAGATTATATGTTCCTCCAGCCAGGTTTTCTATGTCCTCCTGGGTGTAGGCTCCGCTGTTCCAGTCGTAGGTAAAATTGCCCGACGCGCTGCCGGTTACCGTAATATACACAGCCCCGTCGCCAGTGGAATTGCACGAGACATTATGAATACTGTCCACCGTCACCACCGGCAACGGCTGGTCGGTCACCGTCAGCGTGACTGTGCTGTCGCACCCCTCCGCTGTCGTAAAGGTCTGGGTCTGGGTGCCTGCCGCTGTGAAACTGGCGTTGTAGAAATCGAAAGGATATGCACCGGGACAAACCGCCGTGTCCTTGGTAATATTCAACGACTGCTGAATCAGCAGCACCAAGGTAACGGTGCTGTCGCACCCGCTCGACGACGTGGTGGTCCAGTCCACCGTGGTGCTCTCGGTATAGGTCTGGCCGTTGCCGTTGGTCCAGGTGAAACTCTGGCACTGCTGCTCATATATGGTGTCGTGCGTCGCCTGCTTTACCACAAGAATCAAAGTGTCGCGGTCGGGACAGCCATACTCCGTAAGTCTCAAGTCCACGATGGTGTCGCTCTCGGTGTAGGTCTGGCCGGTACGTGCCCAGGTGTAGGGGTTGCAGCTCGGCGTGGGTTGTTCGGTATGCCCCACCGCATCGTGCATCGTAACGGACACTATGTCGTCATATTTTGTCGTGCAACCGTATTCGTCTCTCAGGTAGAGGTCGCAGGAGGCGGTGCCGGTAAAGTCGGTCGGCGGAGTTATCTCCATATAGACTCCAGCCTTGGTCGAAGACCAGTTGCAGTCCACCCACGACGAGTCGAGGTCCACCGTGTAGGTCCAGTTGTCGGGCAGCAGCTCCTCGTTGAGTCCCAACTCCCAGCTGAAGATATATCCGTTGTCCACGCTCCATCCGTCAACCACTTCTATTGTCCACGTACCGTTCAGGTGGCACCCTATGAGGTTGTCGAACGACTCGTGGGGATGGTAAATCTGTGACATCGTAGAATAGCTGGAGGAGTCAATGGATTTCCTCGAGATGTTACCCACGTTGACATACTCGTAAACATATCCGTAAGTGCCGCCGGCATAGGTATAACCGCGTGTGGTGTTGTTGGACCATATATAGTTCCAGCCCATTCCGGGTGCGTTAGCGGCCAAAGACGGGTCACAGTTGGAGGAATAGTTGTCGTCTGGCACACCAAAATATATAAACCGGTCGTCCGTTGTTGCCCAGTTGTCATAACCCGACGGTATTGCGTTGTGGCATGTCGATTCTCCACTACCCGACTGGGGCAGTATTACCGAGCGCTGACCGTCAGGACAGGTGAGGGCAATATATATGTCACCCACCCATGAGTGCTCGATATTGAGCATTACATAGAGCAGGTCGTTGGCGTCTCTTATGGTGTCCTCGGCGGCGAAGTCGGTGAAAGTCACCGAGGAACTGTAGAAGCAGGTTCCGCTGCAAGGCTCGCCGTCGGGCAGCAGCACCGTGTCGGTAACCCCGAGCACCGTAGCGGCACTTCCCTGGGGTCTTACCACATCGATAGCACCGATGCCGTCAGGGGAGACATATATGCTGAACGGCTCTCCCTTGCAGATATTAAACTGCGGGTTGGAGGTAACGCGGAAAGCGCCTGCCACCCTTACCCTGACCGGCAACGTCACGCTGCATTCGCCAGGATTCCCCTTCGCTATACTGAGCGTGAGGTTGTGGCCCATCGCTTGGTCATAGGTGTGGGTAAAGCTGTCGCCTGTCTGTTCGGTGATGAGGCCGCCGGTGCTGGACGAGAGGCTCCAGGTGTAGGTGTAGCCCGAGCAGTTGGCAAGGGGCGAGACGCTAAGGGTCACCGGTTCGTTATAGCAGACGTCGGCATAGTAGTAGCCGTCGCTTGCCTTGCGGAGGGGCGAAGTCTTGCCCGACTGGAAGACATAGAAAGCTTCGGGGTCGCAGCATTCGAGGTCGTTGGCCGTAACGGTCCACTGTATGGTGACCGTCTTGGTGCAGCTGCCATTGGTGGCGGTGATGGTGAACGAGCCGCTACCGGTAGCTGTCGGTGTGCCGCTGAACGAGCCGTCGGAATTCAGCGTAAGCCACGCAGGAATATCCGTAGAGGCAAACGTGGTACCCGAGTGGTCCCCTTCGGGAGCCGCTCCGTACATCTCCACACCCACATAGCCGGATATGTTCTGTGTGGAAGGATCGTAATTGACGTCATAGACGTGGGCGACCGACGGCACCCGCGACGAGAGGCAGTCGTAGGTGGAATTGTAATTGCCGACATAATAGGTGGTGGTGGCCGTCACTGTAGGCGAATAGGTGTTGCCCGTCGCCACCGGAGTAGTGGCGTCCACCGCGTCGAACCATTGCAATTGGCCTTCGTCCGACACCGTGGCCGTCAGGTCAACCTGCTGTCCGGCGCATACCGACACGCTTGTGGCCGTCGGAACCTGCGAGGGGCATATTATCTGCAGGTCGTATGAAGCCTGGGTGGGACAATAATTGCCGTCCACAGGCACTGTGGCCGTGATGGTAACCGAGCCGGTAGCCAGAGAGGTCACGGCTCCCGTGTTCTCATCGACTGAAGCTATCGTGGGGTCGGAGGAGGAATATTGTATGGCTCCGGTGGAATTGGTGGTCGCCGTAAGGCCGCAACTGGAACCGAGATAACACATCGCCGAGCTGTTGCTGAACTGGCAGGTGGAGGCTATCGTACAATGGTCTATACAAATCTTTGTGTCGGGCCGTAACGTCGTGGTGCTGGTGGTGCCCTGGTAGGAGTCTATCGTGGCCGGCACTGCATCGTAAGTGGTGGAATAGGCATATATGACGCTGTTGCCCGTGGTGTTGGTGCCGTAGAAACTGGTGGCGCTATAGCTGGCCGAGCCGCAATCCACAGCGATCACCAGGTTGCGGGTGCCGGAATATGTGAAGTCAACCGGGATAGTGTTCCATCCGGCATTTATGGTCCAGGAAGTGTTGGAATAGACCCGTGTGAGCTCACTATAGTCGACCCAGTTGCCGGAGCTGTTGAAGGTGTTCTGATCGGTCTCGCCGATATAGATGTCGATGCGGCGGGCAATCGCGTTGGCCGACGCCGCGTTGAAGGCTATCTGGGTTATGTGACCGGCACCGCCCAGCTCGGCGGCAGTGTAGAGCATCTGGGCATAGGAATTCTCGAAATAGCCATAGAGGGGAGCCGAGGAAGTTGTGGTTTCGGAAGTGCCGATAACGGGGCAGCCGTCGTTGACGTTGATGGTATAGGAAGCCGACTCGTTGCAATAGCCGGCGACGGTGGAGGTCGCCGTGATGGTCACCAGGCCATAGGTGCCGGTGAAGGAGACCTGGCCGTTGGACTCGACAGTGGCTATGGACTCGTCCGAGGAGCTGTAGGTAACGGTTCCGGGCAGGAGGTTAAAGGTCGTGGGGTTTACCAGCGCGTTGACCAGCGAGGGCTCCGTGAAATCGCCGCTGCCAACCACATAGCTGTAGGCTCCCGAACCGGAAAACTCGATAACGCCGGCACGATGGGTACAGTTCTGCCTTATGCAGAAACGGGTGTTGGGACGGTCGGTGTCCATGGCCCCCGTCTGGCTCGAGACGGGATAGGAGCCGGAGAGGGAATAGTGCCTGGTGCCACTCTGTGTGCGTAGCACCATGTTGCCAGAAGTTGCCGTACGGTAGAATGTGCGACTGTAGCCGCCACCTTCACTGTTAGAGTTGTCGTCGATGACCACCAGAAGGTTGCCGCCAGTGTAGGCGAAGGGGGCGGTGAGCGAGAAGTCGTTCCAGCCCTGATGGGAGCAATCCAATGTGCCGTTATAGACTTGGGTCAGGCCTGTGACGACCCAGTCGGTGTCGTTATTGAAGGAGCTTTTGACCGTGTTGGCCATATATATGGTAACGTTGTCCTTGCCGTTCATGCCTGTAGTGCTGGCATAATGGAACTCAATCTTCTCAATGGTGCCTTCGCCAGAACCGATTTCGTCGGCGGTGTATAGGATCTCGGTGAACGAGTAATTGTAATCGGTGTTCACAGGTGCCACGTAACTGGTGTTTTCGGTGCCCATGCTCACGGTGTAGGGGTTGCAGTTACCGCTTTGTCCCATTGCCAGGTTGCACACCGACAGCACCGCCAACAATATGGAGACTTTCCATATTGCCCGCATTGATGCCTTATATATCATTTTTGCCTCTTTTTTCATCTGTTTTCGATTCTTTGGGGTCAATCGTAACCGACGGCTTATGCCAAACACAGCAACAGAACATTGATATACAACCAATTATTCTTGTATTCGCACTTTTCGGGCACAATTTAACCGATTACAAAGATACGCAAAATTTTTATAATAGCAATTTTTCGCTTGCGACATTTCCGGATTTTATGAATTTTTAACAGTTGCGTTTTTATTGCCTTGGGTGCTTCCGAGTGAGGAAAAACGGGAAGCCGGACGGTGACAGGACAGAGGGAAAAAACTTAGAGATTATTTATAATTTCACTCTGGTTCCCTCCTCTCTCTTCATAAGAGAGGAGGGGGAACCGACGTGAGATATAATTTCAGGTCCTATAAAAGTAGGTCAAAACATTAATCAACCATTAATGTGACCTTAATGTATAACGGCAAAAACGGCTGTTAAAATTTTTAACACTTAGGAGCCGATTTTGGCCCGTGGCAAAGTAAGGGTAAGTTAAGGGCAAAGTAAGGGCAAATTCGAGAACGGCCTGAGTGAAGACAGAAAGTTAAAAATCGTTAAATTTTAAGAATTTTGTCCTGATTTTTGCCTTCAAAACCATCTATCGGTAGAGGGAGAAAAAATGCCGTTCGTCGATAAAAACGTGCCGTTTGTCGATAATTCGCGTGCGAATATATAAGGTGTAAAATATTTTGCGTACTTTTGCACTTTCTTTCGGAGACGCAAGTTCTGCGGTAAACAATTAAAAGTCAATAAAATAGAAACAAAATACAAAACATTGAATATGGAAGAAAAAGATCGTAAAGTAGTGATTACCGGTATGGGAATATGGTCGTGCCTGGGCACGAGCCTGAAAGAGGTACGCCAGTCGCTGTACGACGGGAAGAGCGGAATCGTGTTTGCCCCCGAGCGCAAGGAGATGGGATTCCAGAGCGGACTGACCGCCCACGTGCCGATGCCGGAGCTGAAGGGCAAGGTGGACAGGGCTCACAGGGTGTTCATGCCCGAAGAGGCCCAGTATGCCTATATGGCTACGGTGGATGCGCTGAACATGGCAATGATTGACGAGGAATATATGGAGCACCACGACGTGGGACTGCTCTACGGCAACGACTCGAGCGCCGACGCGGTGGTGAAGAGCGTGGACACGATGAGGAACAAGAAGAGCACCCATTTGGTGGGCTCGGGCGCGATATTCCAGAGCATGAACTCGACGGTGACGATGAACCTGGGATGCCTGTTCAAGCTGAGGGGCATTAACATGACGGTGAGCGCCGCCTGTGCCAGCGGAAGCCACGCCATTGGACTGGGCTCGCTGCTGATAAAGATGGGCCTGCAGGACTGCATAGTGTGCGGCGGAGCCCAGGAGGTCAACCCCTTCTCGATAGGCAGTTTCGACGGTATCGGAGCTTTCTCGAAGAGGGAAGACGAGCCGGAGAAGGCGTCGAGGCCGTTCGACATCAACCGCGACGGTCTGGTGCCGGGAGGCGGAGCCGCTACAGTGATTATCGAGAGCGAGGAGAGCGCCAAGAGAAGAGGTGCCCCGATCATCGCCGAGGTGCTGGGCTACGGTTTCTCGGCCAACGGCGACCATATCTCGGCTCCTAACGTGGAAGGGCCAAAGAAATCGCTGCAGATGGCACTGAAACAGGCCATGATAAGGAAAGACCAGATCGGTTACATCAACGCACACGCCACTTCGACCCATGTGGGCGACACCAACGAGGCCAAGGCCATCTACTCGGTGTTCGGCAAGGAGATGCCTCCGGTGACTTCCACCAAAGGCCAGACAGGCCACGAGATGTGGATGGCCGGCGCCAGCGAGATCATCTACTCCATCCTGATGATGAAGAGCCACTTCATCGGCGCCAACCTCAACTTTGAGCAGGGCGACGAGGACACTTGCAAGCTCAACATACCGGCGAAGAGACTGGACAACCAGAACTTCGACATATTCCTGAGCAACTCGTTCGGCTTCGGCGGCACCAACTCGACACTGGTCATCAAGAACCGCGAAGACAACTGGGAGGCTACCGGCGAAGAGGAGGAAAACTAAAGTTGTGAGTTGAAAGTTGTAAGTTAAAAGTTAAAAATAAAAACTAATCTAACTAAAAAAATAAAGACAATGAACAAAGACGAAATGATCAAGAAGATGGTGTCGATACTGGCATCTGAATTCGAAGTGGAAGAAGAGGTGATAGTGCCCGAGGCCAACATCAAAGAGACGATGCACCTCGATAGCCTGAGCCTGGTGGATATGGTAGGACTGGTGGAAGAGGAGTTCGGAGTGGAAATCAAGACCGCCGACCTTCCCACTATCAAAACCTTTGCCGACCTCTACGACTATGTCTACAGCAGACAATAAAGAGTTCGCAATAGAAGAGCTGATACCCCAGCGTCCCCCGATAAAGATGGTTGAGACCTTCGACTACAGAGGGGACGAGGGGTGCCACACTTCGATAGCGGTGGCGGCGGACAACATCTTCGTCGACGACGGAGCGCTGGCGTGCGAAGGCATACTGGAGCATATAGCCCAGTCGGCAGCCTCCTACGTAGGCTACCGCCGAAAGATGAAAGGCGAAGAGGTATCGCTGGGTTACATCGGCGACATCAAACAGTGCCAGATGAGTTACCCGATGCCACAGGTGGGCGAACGGGTGGAGACTACGATGGCGGTGGTGTCGGAAATCGGCAACATCACCATGATAAAGGCCGAAAGCCAGGTAGAGGGACGCCAAGTGGTGTGCTGTACCATGAAACTGGCCACCTGAAAAAGAAAAACAACCGAAAAGAAAAACAGATGGCGATACTCAAAGCGACATACGAAAAACACGTACCCTTCCACGATCTCGACCCGATGAGCGTGGTGTGGCACGGAAACTATGTGGCATATATGGAGGAAGCCCGCGAGGTATTCCTGGCGAAATATGCTATGAGGAACTTCCAGGCCGGCGGCTCGGGATACATCACGCCAGTGACCCACCTCGACATAAAATACATCAAATCGTTCACCTACGACGACACGGTAGTGGTGGAGGTTACCTACAAGCCCTGCCGCGCGGCCAGGATTGAGCTGGAATACCGCTTCTACCGCAAAAGCGACGGAGCCCTGATGACCGAGGCTACATCGTCGCACCACTTTGTGGACACCGCGACCGGCGAGCTGCAATACAGCCGCCCGCCTCTCTACAAAGAATGGCAAGAGAAATGGAAGGTGTTCGAAACCGAAGAAAACGCAAACTAAGGAGACCAACCAATGAAAGAAAACGGACGACTGTACGAGATAGCCGAAGCCAACGGACAGACGATGAGGGTAAAAATGCTGACGAGCCACCCTGTCTATGAAGGGCATTTCCCCGGCAATCCCATAACGCCAGGGGTGATGAGCCTGAGGATGATAAGGGAATGCGCCGGCACGATGCTCGGCAAAGAGCTGCGCTACGCTGCCGTAAAGAGCTGCCGGTTCCTCTCGCTGATAAAGCCCGGCGAAACTCTCGACATAGAGATGGAGACCATCGCCGACGAGCAAGGGCTGAGGCTGAAAGCCAAGATAAAAGACTGTAACGACGGAAGCGCCAAGATGAACCTCGACGCAACGATGGAGGTGATGCAATGAGCCAGACTTACGACGTGGCAATCATCGGCGGAGGCTATGCCGGACTGACCTGCGGCATAACCCTTGCCAAAGAGGGCTACAAGGTGGTGGTTGTGGAGAAAAACCGCACCGCCGGCGGAGCTTTCCAGCCGTTCAAACGCAAAGGAGTCCAGCTGGACACCGGCTTCCACTACGTGGGCGGAGTGGGAAAAGGCGAGATAATGAACCCGCTGATGAGGCAGTTCGGGATTGAGGACCTGCCGTGGGTAAGAATGGACAGCGACTGGCTCCACGTGATCACCCACGGAAAAGAATACACCCTGTGCAGCGGCTACGAACGTTTTACCAAAGTTTTGGGAAGCTGCTTCCCTAAAGACTTGAAGCACCTGAGCGAGATGGCACGGCACGTGCAAACCCTCAACGCAGGGCTCTACAAGACGGTGTCGATAGAGAACAACTCGCTCGGCAACGAGCTGATGGGCATTCCCGCCAAGAAATATTTCGAAGAGCGACTCGACTCGCCCGAGCTGAGAAACCTACTGTGTGCCCACACCCTGACCACCGACCTTACCGACGAACTCCCGCTCTACTCGTTCCTGCAGTCGCTCAACTCGTTCATACAAGGCTCCTACCGACTGCAAGGCGGAGGACAGGTCCTTATAGACCGGCTGGTGGAGAACCTGAGAAGCCTTGGCGGCGAACTGGTCACCGGCAGAAAGATTGTGAAGATGGAAGACGACGGCGAGGGCAACATCGCCAAGATAACGGACGACAACGGAGAGGAATACAAGGCTGCAAAATACATATCCACGATGCACCCACGCCTGACGGTGGACCTGTTCCCCGACTGTCCCCAGGTGCGAAACATCTACCGCCGACGCTTCAGAAATATGCCCAACTCGAGGGGAATATTCACCGTGCAGCTGATAATGAAACCCCAGAGCGTAAAATACGTAAACCACAGCATCTCGATAATGAACTGCCAAGACCCCTGGAATCCCGACCTGAGCCGCTTCGAGAATATGCTGATAAACTATAACGTGCCTGCCGACGGAGGAGAATATGTTCGAAACATAGACTTGCTGGCACATCTGGACTACGAAGACCTGAGGCAATGGGAGGAGAGCAGCGTAGGCCACCGTCCGGCTGAATACTACGCCTACAAAGAGCGCAGAGCCCAAGAGGCCATAGCCCTCGCAAAAAAATATGTGCCCGAGCTGGAGGGCAACATCGAGGAATACTACACCTCCACTCCCCTCACCTACCAATGCTATACCGGCACCCCCGAAGGAAGTGCCTACGGAGTACGCAAAAGTGCCAACAACCTGCTTGGCAGCGTGCTTTCACCGCTAACGCCGTTCGGAAACATGTTTCTCGCAGGACAAAGTCTCATTCTGCACGGGATGCTCGGAGTGGGAATGACCACGATGCTGACATGCAACATAATGACGGGCAAAGACCTTCTGAAAATATAGCCGCTAAAAGAAGTACGACAAAAAAGAGGGAGAACCCGATATAAGGTCCTCCCCTATTTTTATGTACTACCACAGTGCAACCAATGTGCTACTTGAGTGCAAGGGAGTACTACCTGATTAGGCCGAGGGTTATTCCTGCTCCTTGTCAGCCTTCACGCGCTCATTGAACTCCTTGAGGGAAATCTTCTCCACCTCAGGTTTGAGCTGCTCCTTGAAGAGGTCGAAAGTCTTGTCGAGAGCTATACGGTCAACAATCTGACGAGTATTGTTGTTGTCGCTTGCAATGGAGCTGGCGGCCTCCTCGAGGCGTTTCTCCTTGTCCTCTGCCGACTCGCCATCCTCGAGATGGTTGTCATTCTTGCGCAGAATATCTTTTATGTAGTCCACTATCTCGTTGCGAGTGGGGTTGATGTCCTTAATCTTATTGAGAGCACCATCGATAAGTTCCCACTTGATGCCGGGGATGTAGGTCTCCTGCCACTTGGCGTCAAGTTCCTCGGCGGTGAGTTCCTTCTTGTCCTGCGAGAGGATCCAGCGTTTGAGGAAAGCCTCGGGGATAGTAGCGTCGAAATTGTCGAGGAGCTGCTTGCGCACCTGATTGACGAAGAGGATGCGGCTCTGCTCGTCGTTGACTTTCTCAAGTTCCTTGGCTACAGCCTTGCGGAACTTGTCGGCGGCAGTAATCTTCTGGTCGGGGAACACCTGGTTGAAGAGTTCCTCGTCTAGCTCATGGGGAGTGATGCGCGAGCAACCGCTCACCGAAAACTCCACATTGGACTTAAACTTCTTGGCAGCGGCATTCTCCATGTGGAAGTTCTTCTCTATGAAAGCAGAACCGAAAGCCTTGAATGCGTTGAACACCACCTTGTCGTCCTTCTTGAGTCCGATGATCTGGGCACGTATTTCCTCGTCCTTCACCTCTTTGGTCTCGAACGAGAGGAACACACTCACGCCACCCTCTTTGGGATTGCCGCTCTTGTCTAGTTCCACTGCCTTACCATAGACGTGGTCACCGTCGGCAACCGTTTCGGGAGTCTCGAACTTGCCGTAGCGTTTCTGAATCTCTTCCACCTGTGCATCCACAT
Organism: Bacteroidales bacterium; assembly: GCA_017439185.1. Classification (GTDB taxonomy): domain Bacteria; phylum Bacteroidota; class Bacteroidia; order Bacteroidales; family P3; genus Colimorpha. The sequence continues at coordinate 111,095 of JAFRTM010000014.1, forward strand.
CCTTGGTGGGAACCTTGATCTGCGTGAGAGTAGCAGAAATCTTGGTCCAGTCAATATTAACCTCAGGGGTGAGGGCTGCGTCGAAATAGAAAGCGAAATCCTTCTGACCGGCAAAGTCGATAGTACCGGTAAGTTCGTCGTTGGCGAGAGGCGATCCGAGAATGTTGAGTTTCTCGTCGTCGAGATATTTGTAGAGGTTCTGACCGATAATATTGTTGACCTCGTCGGCCATAATGGAAGGCTTATAGAGACGCTGAATCATAGCCATCGGAGCCATACCCTTACGGAAACCGGGTACAGTTGCCTGATGCTGATAGCGCTTGAGTTGCTTGGTTACATTTTCAGCATAGTCGTTTTCGTTGATTTCAACCTTGATTCTGAGTTCCAAATCGCTCAAATTCTCACGTGTAATGTTCATTTTTAGAGTATATTTTATTGATTGACAATATTATTAATTCGCAATAAGAAAATGCAAAGATACACATTTTTTTTTACATACAAACTTTTGCCCGTTATTTTTTTATAATAACGACCTCAACAAAGCAAATTGCAAAAGTCTCAGCTTTTTATAACACTGCAAGAGAAGGCTGGCGGAAGTTAGAATCCCACGTTGAGCTGTTTGAGTTTGTCGTGGTAAGTATTGGGGCCGGTCTGCAGGTCGGTTGGGATGCGGAAGCAGAAATGGGTGCGGCGGGAAGCAAAGATACCGACTCCCCCGTTGATATTGGTATAGATCACACGGTCTTGCACGATAGAGGAAGTGGGCTGGGTGGAAGCCATATAGGCATTGAGGTCCTCGTTGCATACAGTGAGGAATATATCGACGGTGTCGCAGAAACCCTTTTTGGAACTGAAGTCTTTCTGGGTTATCTGGTCCTTGACGGAAGCGAGGAAAGTGGACTCGTAGATTTTGGAAGACTCTTCGAATGTGGAGGAAGTGCGGCGGGTGTAGGGAGCCTTGACATCAACGAAATAGAGTTGTGTGGTGTCGTTGTAGTATTCGTTGTTGTTGTCGAGAGCCTGATGATAATAGAAGAAGCGGATAACGGGCTGATAGAGACGACCACGGGCTATGGTGTTCCACTTGATTTCGCTGAGCTTGGGATTGCCATAGAAGTGGAACATACGGTACGACGGGTTAGTAATATTGGGTTGTATCAGTGCGGTAAGTTCACGATCGTCGGGACGGTAATCACCATATTTTTGGCCTATGAGGGAGGTGGTGGCCCAGGCAAGCGTATCGAGAGACGGGGTTTTGAGAATCACAAGTTTATAGACATAGCCGTTGACGAGCCAGCCTTTGGAGGGGAAGCAGTAGAGCGGTTGGGAGCCCGAAGCGAAAAGTCCGGTATCCTTGTTGAAGTTCTCGGTATATTCGAGAGTCTTGGAGTCGATCGGAGCCTCTCCCTTGATAGAAAGGACCGAGTCGGTGCCGCGGTCGGCAGCCCACTTCTCGATGATGACCTGAATGGCGCCTTGGGGATAGTTGATAGAATCGGTCACCTGGGTATAGTTGTAGAGGTTGTCGTTGGAGAGGTAGGAGCGCTGAACCCTGACCCAAGTGGTGTCGTCGTCCTGGTCGAGGACGCACCATACGGCAGGAGTCTCTTTCCATTCGGCATTCGGCGAAAAGTCCACTTTGCAAGAAGAGAGCAAGAAGAGCGGGAGAAGGAGGAGCGAGAAGCTTATGAAACGGACTGAATCTTGAATATGTTTTGTCATGGTCATATATATGGTTGAGATATGGTTGAGACGTGTTTTATATTACTTTGCATTATTGTCTATCAAGTCGCGGATTACCACCGAGGCACAATGGCATCCGAAGAGAGCCGGCATATAAGATATGGTACCTATGGTGGTGCGGTGGTTCTGCGAGGGGTCTTCGTACATAACCGACGGACTTACCTTCTCGGGGGAGAAGACGGCTTTGAAGCCGGTGTAGAGTCCGAGTTTGTGGAGATGTTTGCGGACCATAGTGGCAAGCGGGCAGTTGTAGGTCTTGGCGATGTCGGTCACCTGAACGAGCGCAGGGTCGAGTTTTCCTCCGCTTCCCATGGCCGACACTACAGGAATATGGAGGCGAGTGGAGTGATAGAGCAAGAAGACCTTGGGAGAGAGTGTGTCGATGGCATCGACGACATAGTCGAAATGGTTGTCCTCGAGGAGGGAGATCATCTCGTCGTCTCGGAGGAATGTATTGAGCGGAGTGATATTGACCGAAGGGTTGATGTCGCGGAAACGCTGACAGAAGAGGTCCACCTTGGAATGTCCCACCGTGGAGTTGAGAGCGATGAGCTGGCGGTTGAGGTTGGAGTGGGACACCGTGTCGGAATCGACGATGGTAAGGTTGCCCACGCCTGCACGGCAGAGCATCTCGGCAGCATAGCCCCCTACTCCGCCCAATCCCACGACGAGGACGCTGGCTCGTTGGAGCAGATCCTGAGCCTCATCGCCTAACAGGAGGGTTGTACGGGAATAGAACGGGTCTTGCTGCATAGATGTACACTGATTAATGCCGTTGAAGAGACTCGTTGAGCTTGATCTCGTCAGCCATAAGCCACGAACGGAGGCCGCGGGCTTTGTGCCAGGTAGGAATCTTGCCCATATTCTTGGCTTCCACCTTAACGTAGCGTACGTTAGGTTCGTCGCACACCACCCGGATATTGACCAGTTGGGAAGCGTTCATCGCCTCGGAGGTTGGGTCGTAGGTAATCTTGGCGTTATGCGGAGCTGAGAACTTGGTGCCGTCAGCCGACACAGAGACCTTGACCTCGGAGGGGGCGAAAGTCCAGGCATCGGGATTGTGGGCAAAACGGAGTTCCACATCCTCGAGGGATATCTCCTTGGAGAGTTCCAGCAGCACCGAGAGGTCGGAACCCGAGAAACCGATCCAGCCGTTGGAGAGGTCGTTGGGAGAGCCAGTCTCGCCATCGTAGAGAGCCGTGAGATAGTCGCGGTTGTATGGAGTGTTGGGCTTGTGGTCGAAGGAAGCCGCTATGATGTAGTCGTAGGAATAATGCTGCCGAGCTACAAACGAGGGAGTAAAGCCCTGCTTGTAAGTGCGGGCCTGAACGATAGAAGAGGCATCGATGACGAACGGTTTGGTATAGACCGGCGAGGATTCGTTAGGTTCAGATCCGTCGGTAGTATAGTGAGTCGTGCCGCCCTCCACCGGGGATGTGATGGTGATGTTCATCGGAGCGTTGAAACGGTCGCGGTCTTTGTCGATGGCAGGCATCTGCAACACACCCGACACCACCTGAGGATAGGCGATACGGCGGAAGTCTTCAGGATTGGCTTCGCTATAGAGGAATGGGCGCAGATGGAGATGGAATGTAAGTTTCTTCTCTTTTATAAGAGCATTGTCTATGATGTTATAACCCGAAAGGGTGCTTCCAACGCCCGCCTCGCGGAAATCGACATGCAGCACGTTGTAAGGATTTGCCTTCAGCGAGCTGTACGACTGAGCCGACGACAGCTGGTCAACCGTGTATGGAGCCACCGAGAAATTGAAGGTAGTGTCAATCATATCGATGAAGAGCCCTTGGTTAGCGGCTTTGAGCGCGAGCCAACGCACATTGGTGTGGTTGCCCGACTCCTGGGGTCTGTCGTAACGATAATGGAGTTTCGATACGGCAGCCTTATGAGTGCCTATGTCGCCGAAGGAGCAACGGTCGATATAAGTCTCGTGCCCCATACCGAACCAGGAGACCGAATCGACAGAAGTGGGAATCTTCAAGCAATAGCCCACGCGGGCCACATTTTTCACCGACTGGTCTATTATCACCTCATTGTCGATGAGAATGTCGGCAGAAGAGAGGATGGCCATAGTCTGTTTGATATCGAAAAGGGGCAATCCGGCGAGGTCATTGTAACGTACCATAATGTCAAGGACCAGCTCCGATGGGTTGTTGAGCCTGTAGTTCACCGCCACCACCTGACGCTGCAGCGACTGTTCCGAAAGGTGCATCCATGAGCGTTGCCCGTTGCGGTCCTCGCGGTCGTTGTCGGTTGCCGCGCGGGAAAATGCCATACGCAGAGGAGCCTTGAGCAGTTCGTTGTTATGGTATTTGAACGAGTTGATATCTGCGTTGTTCAGGTCAAAAAGGATGGAGAAGTCGGGACCATTGATTTGCAGTTTGCCCGAAGGCTGCTCGCTGACCGAGAGGGAGCCGTCCGGCTGGTAAGGAAGGCGGGCAAGGGTCTTGGTCGGCAACGACATCTCGGTAGAAGCCAACACCGTTCCCTGCTGGAGTGCCGCAGTCTTGACACGCTGCTTGATGGAGAACCTCACGAAGAGTTCCTCGCCGATGTAGAGGTTGAGCACCGGCATCTTGAGCTTGAAAGTCTTGGAACCTCCGCCACTCATATCGAGGTCAATCTCGCCGCCGACGATATGCGGTTTGAGGTTGGAAAACATATTATACTCCAACACATAATTGCCGAGCGACTGCGACGGGTCGAGACTTGAGATGGAAAACTCACAGGCGTCGGGAGTAGTCTTTATAAGCCTTACGTCGAAGGTGCGGTAAAGGTTGGCGATTTCTTGCATATAAGGCACCTGCCCGTCGGCACTGACGAGACTCGGAGTAGTCTCTTCGGCATCGCTGAGCGGGTTGTGCATAGCGGTGGAGGTCCACCCGTCAATGAAACCGCCGATAAAACGGCTATTGTCCGCCACGTAGCGCCATACCCTCTCCATAGAACCGAAGTTGTTGCCCTTGAGGGAGCCGAAAGAGTAGAGCAGCAGAGGACGCGACTGTTTTTTTACGGCGTGGGTCTTGAGCGTCTCCGGATCCGTATCGAAGAGTGCCACGATGTCGGTATTCTCGGCATAGCCTGCACCGGGGAAAATCACAGGACGCTGTTTGTCTTTCTGCTTAAGAGCGGCATAGGCACGCTCCATACAGACTCCGTTGTCTTGACACCGGCCCAGCGACCACGCTATGATGGAAGCGTTGTTCTTGAGAGGTTCGTACATATTCTGCACCCTGCTCACAAAAAGGTTCTCATAGTCGCCATCAACCGCTATAGCCTTTTTCTGAGTGGAATAGGGGCTGATGTTGGCTTCGCACACGACGTAGAAGCCCAACTCGTCGCATAGGTCGTAGAAGTCCTGCGAGGCCGGGGAATAGACGGTGGTGAGTATTGCGTTGATATTGTAGCGCTTCATCAAAGAGAGATCTTTGCGCATCTTGACGAGAGAGGGGTGAGTGGCCGTGGCAGGGTCGTAGTTGCCATAGGCCACGCCGCGCAATTTTACAGCGGTGCCGTTTACGAGCAGCTGCCCACGGTCGAGCTGCACGGTGCGGAAGCCGAAGCGACGGCCGGTGGTCTCAATGAGATTCATCTTGTTGTCGCGCAGACGGATTACGAGAGTGTAGAGATTGGGATTGTCGGCGGTCCAAGCCTGCAGGTTGGCGAGGTCACGCTGAAGGGTAACGTCCACTTCGGCACGGTTGTCGAAGGCCACCCATTTGGCCATTTTCTCCAACTGCTTACCTTGGGGAGTCCATATCTCGACCTCGAGGTAATAAAGTCCCTTGCGTGCCTTGTTGGCCACCGAGGTGGTGAGCTTTATCTCTCCGGTCTTGGTCTTGGGGTCTATGTCGGTCAGGATGGTGTAGTCGCTGATGTTCACGTGCGATTTGAGCACTATGGCCACTTCGTTGGTGATGCCGAGCAGCGAATGGGACCGGTTCTGCTCGAGGAGGGTTCCGTCGGAGGTGGCGATAACCTGTATTGCAATGGAGTTGACCTTGCCGTAGTTGAGGTGTTTGGTGATATTGAACTCGCTGAGGGCCCGAGAGTCCTCGCTATAGCCCACAAACTGTTTGTTGATCCAGATATAGTAAGCCGAGGCTGCCTGAAGTTGGAGGTAGGCCTCGTAGCTTTTCCACGAGTTATCGGGGGTGAACTCGCGGTAATAGGTTGCAATGTAGTTGTCCTTCTCCGGCATGTCGAGCACGTTGGCAATCGACGGGGCCGACACCGGCTGGTTGGACAGGAGCCACGGGTCGCCCGGAACCAGGGCACGTCCCCAGGAGTTGAGGTTGAGTTTTTTCTGTTCCATATCGGGCCTATGGGATATCCCTTTGGTAATGTTGCAGGCCCATTTGCCGGCGAGTGGGACATAGTATGCCGAGTTTCGCCAGCCGTTCTTTTCTATATCGTTCTCGTTGTCGTAGGCTACTACGTTGACTCGTGGGTAGATCTTGTTCTGCTCGAAGATGTCGATGTCGTTCCATTCTTCGAGGAGAGGAGCCTGGGTGGGCTGGTTTTTCTGAGCCACAGCCAGGAATGCGCCTATCGTGAGTATTGTTGCAACGAGTATTTTTTTCATCTTTGGTATGTTTTGCTTGTTGGGTGTTTATTAGAACATTGCGCCGAGTCCGAAGCGGAAGTTGTGTGCGAGCCAACTGCCCTCTGCAATAGGTAGTTTGTTGGCGTCGTAGATGGTGTAATAGTTGTTCATGTAGAGATTCCAGCCCACGTAGAGGTTGAGACAGAAACGGCGCGTCACGGTGTAGCGTGCGCCAATATTGAGTCCAGCTGTCACTCCCATAGTGTTGACCTTCATCGTTGTTGCTTCATTGGTAGTGGGGCCTGTTTTTTTGAGAGGGATGGCGTAACCGACATAGAGTTCGGTAAATGGTGTTATGCGACGGTCGAGGTAATGGGTACGGAGACCGATGGTGATAGGAACCTGGGTGAAGGTGTTGCGGTTGTGGGCAAGGAAGGCCACTCCCAATTCAACACACGTCTGGCGCCTTATCTGGAATCCGCCGGTCAGCTGCACTCCGTTGAGTGTTACCGTGGGATGGCCTATTTTGTAGCTGGTGAAGCTGGTCATCATAGTGTAAGAGGCTGTGCCGTAGAAGCCCCACTCGCGGAAATGGGGATACTGGGCCATCAGCGCAGGGGTCAGAAGTGATAGAAGTGCCAGGATGGAGAGTAATCGCTTCATGTGTTTCGGGTATTGATTCCTGTTAAAGGTTCCTTAAAGGTTGATTAATATTTCCTTAATGGTTGATTAATGTTTTGTTCGAGTGGAGGTCTCGCATAAGAGAGCGGCTGGCGCCCTCAAGGGAAGTGCGCCAGCCGTCTGTCTTTTTATTCCATGTTTTTGAGGTTGGGTGACACGATGAGAGTTGCCTCGGTGGCAGCCTGAACCTGTTCAACGGTGAACTCGGGGTTGATCTCGGTCAGCACGATTCCTTCTTTGGTGATTTCCATCACGCCCATCTCGGTGATGATCATGTTCACCTGGCCTTTGGCGGTGAGGGGAAGGGTGCATTTCTTGAGGATCTTGGGGTTGCCCTTGGCGGTGTGCTCCATGGCGAGGATAACCTTCTTGGCTCCTACAAGGAGGTCCATAGCGCCTCCCATTCCCGGGGTTTTCTTGCCGGGGATCATCCAGTTGGCGAGGTCGCCTTCTTCATCGACCTGCATGGCACCGAGGACGCTGACGTCGACGTGGCCACCACGAATGATGCCGAACGAGGTAGCAGAGTCAAAGGTCGAGGCTCCGGGAACATGGGTGATATATCCACCGCCTGCGTTGATGAACCAAGGGTCTTCTTTTCCCTCTTCAGGGGTGGGGCCCATTCCTATCATTCCGTTCTCGGACTGCAGCACCACGTGCACGCCTTCGGGAAGGAAGTTCGGAATAAGTGTCGGCAAACCGATACCAAGGTTGACTACATCGCCGTCTTTCAGCTCTTTGGCTGCTCTTTTGGCGATAAAGGGTTTAATCTGTTCTTTTTCCATTGTTTTTATTTTTTAGTATTTTGTATCACGTTTAATGACTATTTCCATCCGCGCTTCACCATCTCCTGGGCTATGTAGGAGGCCTCGTCGTCGGCATAGGTGTTGGGGCCGAAGCCGGCATCGTAGCCTAGCTCTTTGGCAAGTTCGTGACTGATACGCGGGCCGCCACAAATGAGTATCACCTTGTCGCGCAGGCCTTCGGCCTCGAGCATCTCCACCAGCTCGGTGAGGTTCTTGATGTGGACATCTTTCTGTGTGACGGTCTGGCTCACGATGAGTGCGTCGGCATGGAGTTCGATGCCTTTGGCTATAAACTCTTCGTTGGGTACCTGGCTTCCCAGGTTGTAGGCGTCAATCATGTCGTAGCGCTCCAGCCCGTAGTGGCCGGCATAGCCTTTCATGTTCATGATGGCGTCGATTCCCACGGTGTGGGCGTCGGTTCCAGTGGAAGCTCCCACTATCACTATCTTGCGGCCGATGTTCTGCCTTATGTACTCGTCGCACTCGTGCATGTCCATCTTGTCGCTCTCCACTTTGGGCACGTGAATGGAGGAGTAGTCCACGGTGTGGGTGAGGCTGCCGTAGCAGTTCATGAAGCAGAAACCCTCGGTGAGCTGCTGCTGGAACACGACCATAGGATTATTGAATCCCATCTTCTTCAGCAACTGCTTGGCGGCTTCTTCCGCTTCGGGACCGGCGGGGACCGGCAGGGTGAAGCTCAGCTGCACTTTCCCGTCGTTCATTGTGTCGCCGTAGGGCTTTATCTTGGTGAGGTCTAAGGTTTTGTCGTAATCCTTTGCCTCCATTGAATACAATCCTTCGCTCATATCTTTAATGTGTTTTGTTTTTCAAATTACTACATTTTCTATTTAATCTCATTTCTTGCCTTTCAGCAGTTCAATGAACGGGTTGAAATAGTGCTGGCCTTTCAGCGTGACTCCGTCAAGACCCTTACCTCCGTTCTTCGGCCTCTTCACGTCGGCGAATATGCCTTTCTCAAGAGCCTGGAACAATCCTTCGTTCTCCATGTTCTCCAGCAACTGCGTGGCCTTGCCGAGAACCTCTTTGGCGCGGTTCTTGATAATTCCGTTATCCTTGAACTCCACCTCCTCTCCGATATCGCGCATATTGTTGAATATGTATTTCGCGTTCTCTATCGAGAGATATCGGTCGCTCATAAACGGCGTGTGGATTGCCTCGGTCGGCATTCCGAGCAGCTGCAGTCCCTGGTGTGTCCATTGTCCGATGACGTTGAAGAGGGCGTCCTGCAGGTGTCCGCGGAATATGTTGCCGGTCATAAACTTGGTAGGCGGCATATATTTCAGCGGGGCGTTGGGGAATATCTCCCTCAGCATCTGAGCCTGCGCCAACTCGTAGAGAAAACCGTTGGTAAGCATCGGATCCATCTCGAAGGCGTGTCCCAGTCCCATCTGCTCCTCGGGCAGACCGGCGGCGAAGGCCAGCTGCTCGTTGATAAAGTCGCTCGCGAGTACCGTGTGGGCCTCTTCGTAGGCGTCGGCGGTGGTGAGGTAGTTGTCCTCTCCGGTATTGATGATAACTCCGGCAAAGCCGTTGATGATTCTCGACATGTACTGGTCAATCAGCGTACGCTGCATATTGATATCGCGGAACAATATTCCGTAAAGCGCATCGTTGAGCATCACGTCCAATCCTTCCAGCGCTCCCATTGCGGCGATCTCAGGCATACACAATCCCGAGCAGTAGTTGCACAGCCTTATGTAACGGCCCACCTCCTCGCCCACCTCGTCGAGAGCTTTCCTCATTATGCGGAAGTTCTCCTGAGTGGCGTATGTGCCACCGAATCCCTCGGTGGTCGCACCGTAAGGAACGTAGTCGAGCAAGCTCTGGCCCGTGGTACGTATCACAGCTATGATGTCGGCTCCCTGTCGGGCACCAGCCTGTGCCTGCACCACATCTTCGTATATATTACCCGTGGCAACGATGATGTAGAGGTACGGCTTGCTTCCCTCGCCTATGGTCGCTATATACTCTTCCCTTCTCTGGCGACGGGCGCGTATCTTGGCCACCGTCTCGTTGATATACTTGTCCAACGCAGTCCTTATCTTCTCCTCCGGGTGCATCGGCAACTGGGTGATGTCGATCTTTCCGTCGGCAATATCCTGTGCTATCTCCTGCGGGCTCTTGCCGGTTTCCAGCACCGCATTGCCCATGAAATACATCACGCCCTCGCCCAACAATCCTTTTCCTTTCAGGGAATCCACCACCACGTTGGGCAACGGCACCTCGTTACTGTCTATACCGTCGATTCCCAACAAACGGCAGATGGTGCGCTCTACCGCCACTGTCGTGTACCCTTCTACAAAATCCTGCACCTGCTGGGCTATCCTTCCCGCCACTTCTCTTGCGTGGTCCACTTGCGCGAAATCCAGCCCTACTTTTGATACTCTTTTTTCCATTTTATATTCCATTTTATACTTGTTTTACCTAACAATCAATCATTTGCACCCATTTAGGGCACAATAATACAAAATGCAAATATACAAAATGTTTTTTATATGGAATACATTTTATATAATTTTTTTCAACAAAAAAAAATATATTCCTCCGGCACAGTTCTCTCGAACTTGCCTCCTATGTGCCTCCTACTTGCCTCCTATCTGCTAACTCTTTTTCTTCTTCGGCATCTTTATGTCCACCAGACTGTGGCTCGAAGCAAACTTGCTCCTGTCCACCGCCCCTTTCACGCCTGACACTGTCCCCTTCTCGGTATATTGCCACAAAGTGTAGCGGCAGCGCGGCTTCCGCCGGTAATTTGCTATAAAGAAATGGTAAGGCCGATATTTCTTGCCCGAGAAATGAGTGAAATAGACCTTCTCCGAAGTGTATATCACCGGTTTCACCCCATATTCCTTCTCCATCAGTTCCAGCAGCTTGTCCACCCTCGTCATATAAAGCCCTTTCGAATGCTTCTCCTCTATGTCGAGCACCGGCACCAAGTCCTGTTTCTTCTTCTTGATCGTTTTCCTGATGTTGGCCATCTGCTGGTAAGCCGTGGTGCGTGGACTGTACATGTGGTACGAGCCGGCCAGTATTCCTGCCGCCCTCGCGCTGTCCAGGTTCTTGGTATAGCAGTCGTCCTTGAACGAAGCCCCTTCGGTGGCTTTTATATACACAAAGCTCACCTTGCCCGAAGCCTTTACCTTGCGCCAGTTTATCGTGCCCTGATGATGACTCACGTCAAGCCCTTGCCCCTGCACCGCAAAGGCAAAAATCATAACGGCAAACAACAAGACAAGTTTTCTCATTGCGTCAAGAGTCAACTTGCTGTTTCTTTTCACTTTTCTGCTGCGACTGCTTCGTCTCGGTGGGAATGGTCTCCACTGCCGCCTGAATCTGCTCCGGCGCCACCGACTCCCCTACCCTGTATTCCAGCAGCGGCATGGTCTCCTGAGGATGTATCGCGATTAAGCGCTTATATTTCAGCTGCCACTTCATCCTCCGCGAAAAAACGCCTTTTGCCAGATAAGCCGCAATATAGGAATGAGCTGTGAGGTGCACCTTTCTCACCTTCGGATGCTCCTCTATGAAGTGCCTGATGTCCGACTCTATGTCGTCCACCACCACTATGCTCTGCTTTATCGTCCCTTCTCCGTTGCAGAGAGGACATTTCTCCTGCACGTTCACTTCCAGCGCCGGCCTTACCCTCTGCCTCGTTATCTGCATCAGGCCGAACTTGCTCAGCGGCAGTATGGTATGTCTCGCCTTGTCTTTCTTCATCTCCTCTCTCATCACCTCCAACAGCTTGTTGCGGTGCTCCCCTTTCGCCATGTCCACAAAATCCACAATCACTATTCCGCCCATATCCCTGAGCCTCAGCTGGCGCGCTATCTCTTTGGCACTTTCTATGTTCACCTGCAACGCCGTGTCCTCTTGGCCGGTGCCGCTCTTTATGTGGTTGCCGCTGTTCACGTCTATCACGTGCATCGCCTCGGTGTGCTCGATGTACAGATATACTCCCGACCTTATGGTCACTATCTTTCCGAAGGCTCTCCTGATGTCGCGGCTGATGCCGAACTGGTCGAAGATGGGCGTCGCCATCTTGTAGTGCCTCACAATGCTCTCCTTCTCAGGCGCTATCGTCTTGATATACTGCTTGATGTCGTTGCAAACCTGTTCCTCGTCAACATATATCGCGCTCAAGTCGTCGGTAAGCAACTCCCTTATAGCCGATGTTGTGGCTCCCAGTTCGCTCAAAACCTTCTGCGGACCGTTGATTCGCTTCAGTTTCTCGGTCATCTGGGCCCACTTCCCCATGAGGTCTCTCAGGTCGGTGTCCAGCTCCTGCACCGACTTCCCTTGGGCGTTAGTCCTCACTATCACCCCGAAGTTGGCGGGTTTTATGCTCTGCATCAGCCTCTTCAGGCGGTTCTTCTCTTCCCCGTTCTTTATCTTTGCGCTGATGCTTATGTTGTTCTGGAACGGCGTGAGCACCAGGAAATGTCCCGCCAGCGAGATATCCCCGGTCAGTTTTGGTCCCTTGGTGCTTATAGGCTCTTTGCTCACCTGCACTATCACCAACTGTCCTGTCCTAAGAGTCCCGTTCATGTTGCCCTTCTTCTCGAGGATGGGCTCTATCTTGAAATTTTGCAGCGTCCTCATCGACTGGTCCCCGTTCACCGCCTGTCTCAGGTACTTCGACACCGACAGGTAGTTGGGGCCCAAATCCAGATAGTGCATAAATCCGTCCTTCTCGTCACCCAGCTCCACGAAGGCGGCATTCAATCCCGCCATCAACTTCTTCACCTTGCCAACATATATGTCCCCGACCGTATATTGGCTGCTGAGGTTCTCCGTGTGGAGTTCCACCAGCTGCTTGTCCTCGGTGAGGGCTATCTGGATCTTCTCGGTTCTCGCCGCTATGATTAGTTCTTTGTTCACTTCTCTTTCTCTTGCGTAGGTATAAAAAGACAAACTACACTTCCCCTTTCGGAGCGGTGCAATTTGTCTTTAGAATTAGCTCTGGACGCAGTGTCTCCCTTTCTAAGTCTGATCGTTAAGAAAGAGTTTAGTCATTGCCTCCCACACGTCAATTTTCGTGCGGTCAGCGACTATCTCTTCTTATGACGATTCTTGCGCAGACGTTTTTTGCGCTTGTGGGTCGACATCTTGTGCCTCTTGTGTTTCTTTCCGTTAGGCATAGTTTCTATTATTTATTTGTTATACTTATTTCTTATTTGTTGTCTTCGGGCTTCACATTGGCCTTCACCTCGTCCATGAACACTTTCGCGGGTTTGAAAGCGGGGATTTTGTGCCTCGGGATTATGATGGTCTGCTGGGCGCTGATGTTACGGCCAGTCTTCTCTGCTCTCTCTTTATTTACAAACGAGCCAAATCCTCTCAGATACACATTTTCTCCTTCTGCGAGGCTGCTTTTCACAACGCTCATGAATTCTTCTACGGTGATCTGTATCGCACCTTTCTCTATGCCGGTCTTCTGTGCTATCTCGGCAACGATCTCTGCTTTGGTCATAGTGTGTAATGTGTTTATTTTGTTTCTATTCTTTTTAATTTTTGAGGGTGCAAAGGTACAAAGATTTTTCTTTTCTGCAACCTTTTTTTTCTTTTTTTACTCCACTTTTTTCACTCTCCGCTGATTTACAGCAGATTACAATACCACTTTTTTTTCTCCCCTCTCGCCTTTTACGCCTTTTTTGCAGTCCTCTTTATGGCTGATTTTTAGCAATTTTACGTTTTGCCGGCTGCTATTTTTTGTACAGTTCGGGATTGAGGCTCGGGTCGTTGTACATCTTCATCTGCCTATAGGTCTTCATCTTCTTCCTTCCCTCTCGTATATCGTTCAGCAACAAGTCTATAGCCTCCGTGAGGTCGCTTCGCTGGCTCAGCAGCACGGCCAATTTCTGCCGGCATCGTTCCAGATGCTCGTCGCCCGCCTGCGCCCGGTCGGCCTCTATGGTGAAATGATAGATTTTCAGCGCCAGTATCGACAGGCGGTCTATTGCCCAGCCGGGAGTCTCCGTGTTCAGCGTCGCGTCCGCCTGGGGTTTTACCCCTGCGAACTCTTCCACATAGTGGTCGTCAATCTTCTCCACCAGCTGTGTCCTCTGCTGGTTCAGCGCGTCAATCCTCCTCTTCAGCCCCAACGCCTCCACCGGGTCTATGTCCGCTGGCCTTATCAGGTCCTCGAGGTGCCACTGCACCGTGTCTATCCAGTTTTTCTCCCACAGCAGAGACTCGTAGCTACCGTCCCCGTAGGGATTCTTTGTCGCCGCGTCGATGTCGTCCTTCTTGTGGTAGTCTTCCACCTGCCTCTCGAACAGGCTGTATATTTCTTTTGCTGTCATCGTGTATTCTTTATTTATTGTTAATAGCCGCTACCGGCAACTTTATCGTAAACGTGGAACCCTCGCCCAGCTTCGACCCTATCTCCAACTTCCCGTGGTGCGCCTTCACCACCTGCTGCACATACGACAGGCCGATTCCGAATCCTTTCACGTCGTGTCTGTCGCCCGTCCCCACCCTGTAGAACGTCTCCGTGATGTGCTTCAGGTCCTCCTTCGAGATTCCCAATCCTTTGTCGCTGATGCTTATGCACACCCACTTCCCGTCCACTCGCGTCCTCGCCGTTATCGTAGGATGTTCGGGCGAATATTTTATTGCATTGTCAATCAAGTTGCTCACCGCATTGGTCAGGTGCTCCACATCCGCCACCACCGCCGGCAGTCCGCTCCCGAGTTCCAGGCTCTGGCTTCCTCCTGCCTTCTCCACCCTCACCTCGGCTCTTCTCATCTCCTTCTCAACCAGCTGGTTCACGTCAACCTCGCTGTATCTCAGCGTAAACTTCTTCCTCGCCATCCGCGAATTCCTCAACACACTCTCCACCAGCTGCAGCATCCGCTCGTTCTCCGAGTGTATCACCTGCAGGTGTTGCTGCTGCTGCTCGCTGTCGAGGTCGCGGCACTCCTGCAGGAACGAACTTTCCAGCCTTATCGTCGTGATCGGCGTCTTCAGCTCGTGCGTCATATTGTTTATGAAATTCTGCCTCATCGCCTCTACCTTTCTCTGGTTCTGCAGCGTCCGCGCCGTGATCACATACGAGATGCTGATTATCACAATCAGCAGTATCGACATATAAATGAATATGTTGGAGTTCTTCAGCAGGAACAGCGCCCTGTCCGAGAAATGCAATATCAGGTAATACTCCACCGGGTCGTCGGGCAGCGAGAACGAATACTTGTACGGCGAGTCCTCCATCTTCCGCTCCAGCCCCGGCGCCGACAGGTAGTAATACTCGCTGAAATCGGTAGGGCACACCCCCAGCGCCGGCTTCACGTCCAGTCCCGTCGATAGCAGCGCCTGGTCTATCGTCGAATCCAGCTGCGGAAAGTCTATATCCGTCACAAAATCCGGCTTGTCGTTCTCCATCGCCACTATCACCTCGTCCATCGCATTCGTCACCGACGTGTTGAACAGCGAGTCGCTGATTGCCACGCTCCTCTGTATCTGCCATATCTGTATTATCACCAACCCCGTGGCGGCGATAAAGAACAGCGTAGCGGCAAGCGTTGTAAACCAGCGTTTCATCTCCTTATATTCTCAAAAACATTTATATTAACGCAACTTCCGACAATATATTGCATCCCGGACAACATTTTTTCTTTTTTTTACCTCCACTTTGGTTAAAGGTTGGTTAATATTTGATTCGTGTTTCAATTAACATTGCTTTACCCTTGCTTTACCCTTACTTTACCCTTACTTTGCTACAGACATAAAACATGGAGTTGATATGGAGGGGATATGGAGGAGAGTCCTACCTGAAAAACGAAAAATCCAAATCCATAAGAAAACATATATAAATAGTACCCATATATAATAAGTACAACGACAACGGAAAAAATTGCACCCTTTGTAATAATTTTTTCAGGGGCTCTCTAATATAAATTTGAAAAAAAATATAAAAAAAGTTGCAAAAAAATTTGGTAGTTATAAAAAATGTTCGTATCTTTGGGGCGTCTTTTTATAGTATTAAAAAAGGCGCAAAATGCGCACAACATATTAATATACAGCACAATACATTGAAATAGCAAACACATTACGAAAACTAAAACAGCGATATATGGACCATAATAGTATGATTTATCGTAATTTAACAAAAGTCAGCCTCCTCTCAGTAGTCCTGATAACACTCGTGTCGGGTCTCAGAGGAACACTGAACGCCCAAACAACCATCACTTGCGGCACGGGAACATCGTCGTCGTATAATACTCCGTTCAACGATTACTACAAAAACTCGTGGAACGAAGCCATTTACACACAGGCGGAAATGTCGGCAGCAGCTGGGTGCAACATCACAAAAATTGCATACCA
The DNA here is from genome assembly GCA_017439185.1 of Bacteroidales bacterium. GTDB lineage: Bacteria > Bacteroidota > Bacteroidia > Bacteroidales > P3 > Colimorpha. Next base: position 127,232 of record JAFRTM010000014.1, read on the forward strand.
GAGCGACGCATCAAACTCCACAACGTTAACTGCCACCACTTTGAAAATTTATATGGGCGAGCGTGCCACCTCCGACCACAGTACGACTTCGGACTGGACAGGCGCCGGCTCCCTGCAGCTGGTATATAGCGGAACCAATGTAACGCTCGGAAATGTTGCTGCAGGCAGCTGGCAGACATTTACCCTCAACACCCCGTTCAGCTATACCGGAGAAGGCAACCTGGTAGTAGTCGTAGCAAAAACCACAAGTACCTACAACTCCAGCTGCGTATGGCGCTATTCTACCGTTTCCGGAGTAAACTACCCTGTACTCTACCGCCAAAACGACAGTTATACTGATTATGCAGAACATCCCGGTTCCAACACTGGCACCCAATACTCCAACCGCGCCAACACGAAATTTACCTATAGCAACTGCTGTTCCGTCCAACGTACTGGCACTTTCGAATTCCAACTCAACGGAAGTGCAGTGACCTCCTGCAACTACACTGTCGGCAATCCTCTCAACCTACCTACTCTTGTAAACAACCTTACACCCGCTGGCACCCCATCATTCTCATCCTCCAACACTGCAGTTGCAACTGTCAATGCCACCACGGGACAAGTATCTATCGCCAACCCTCCTATCGAAGGCTCCACTGTTATATCCGCTTACATTCCGGTGAGCGGTAGTACCTGCGCAAAATTTGTCTCCTATATCCTCAACGTTAACGACGGTTGCCTCGTCATAGGTACGGGAACCTCAACTACAGAATCCGCACCACTTATGACAGGATGGAAAAACTCCTACGAACAGATGATTTACACAACCGCTGAAGTAGGCATCGGCATGATTCACTCCATCGGTTTCCAAGCCGCCGCTTCCAACTCCACTCCTCGACAGGTGGACATCTATATGGGAGAAGTGGACCGCGCCACATTTGCCAGCTCAACCGACTGGGTACCCGTATCTCAACTTGAGCACGTCTATACCGGCACTTGGAACATCGCAGCTGGATGGAATATGTTCCCCGTCGATTTTCTCTACACCGGTGTAGGCAATCTCGTTATCGCCGTTGACTGCGGAGCTCCCAGCTACACATATTCCAACTTCTACTATACCACAACCTCAGGCACAACCACCATCTACGCATACTCTGACGACTACGACGCAGTACCAGCCAACATCAACAATTACCAAGGCTATACTTATTCCCTCACATACCGGCCAAATACCAAGATATGCATCGACGCATGCAGCATCCGCCCCACCTTCGAATTCGAGAACTCTATGGCCATGTGCTACCTCGGCAACAACTGCCCCATGCTTCCGCTCGACAACACCAGCAGTGGAGCACTCTCCTTCACATCCAGCGACGAAAGCGTTGCCACGGTTGACGATATGGGCAACATAACCACCTACACCATGGGCGAAACCACCATCGAAGCCATGGTCCAGATGGACGGCCAGACCTGCCCGGCCAAAGCCTCCTACGTCCTCCAAGTCATCTGCCCGGCCCTTATTCCTTCCGCCCAGAGCGTATCACTCTGCGAAGGAGGACAAGTAACACTTACTGCCTCCACTCCCGGAGGCGGCACACTACAATGGTTCGACGCAGTCGATGCAACAACCCCCATCGCCTCTGGAGATTCTTACACCACCAACGCCCAACACTCCACAACATACTACGTCGCCACCTATAACGCCGACTACGACTGCTACTCATCCCGAGTACCCGCCTACGTCAACATCTTTGACTTTGGCTACGCCTCCTCCTCTCAAAACATTAGCGGCTATGTTGGCGTAACCATGTACGGCTATCCGCCCGAAGGCACAACACCAGGCGCCACCTTCACTGCCACAGGAATGCCCGCCTGGATGACTCTCAACTCATCCGACGGTTCCTTCTCGGGCACTCCAACAGCCGCCGGCAGCGGGACCTTTACCATCACCGCCTCCAACGGCACATGCTCAGCCAGCGTCACCATCCACTGGACCGTCGTCGCCAACAACCTCACCTGCTGCGACCCCTCGGCCTTCTACATCTTCAAGCAGGGCGAACCGCGCCCCATACAGATGGAAGCCGACGGCTATTATTATATTAATGTATGTAAGGACGAGGCTGCCACCTTCCGTGTCCAGCCCATCGCCAACTGCACCGGCTACACCTACAACTGGCGTCTCGCCAGCTCCACCGGCGGACTCCTCGAGATTGGAACAAACCAAACATTTACCTACACCTACGACCGCGCCATGGGTTACAATATGACCCTAACAATTAGAAAAGGCACTCAGTGCAGCACCTCTATACCCATAAGAATCCGCGTAGCTGGTGCTTTCCAAGTGGCCACACGCCCAAGCTTCGACCTCTGTAAAGGAGAACCTTTTAATATATATGTGTCATCAGACGGTATCGGCTCGGTCGATGTTGTACGCCCATACGGAGGTTCCGCTACCACCTTGGGCGTAACCGATACCGTATGGCTTCCCGACGGAGTCCCCTGCAACGGCAGTTGCTTCTTCCGCTCTTGCGTTACTTTCTCCGACTTTCCTGAAACAGCCACCATCCGAGACGAAAATGACCTTCTTTACGTACTTCTCAATATTGAACACTCTTTCATTGGAGACATCTATATAGCTCTTACCTGCCCCGACAACCATAGATCGGTAATTCTCCCTCAGTCGGGTAACGGAGCATCTGACTGCCGCAGTGAAATTCCATCTGGATATGACTCCTGGCCAGGCGGCTCCACCAATACATCATACGACTTCGGCATTTCAGGTTCCGGATATTCTTCCGACTGCGACACTCCAGGAACCATTGGTACTGGCTGGAATTACATCTGGTCCAACAACACAAACCCCGCCCTCGGTTACCAATATGCAGGCGGCACCTATGGATATGTCTATGAAACCGCTAACGTTGGCCACGACAATACTTCTTCTGTCGACTCTTCCCACTTCTCTGACATGTCGCAAATCTACCATCCAATGGAATCATTTAGCAATATGATTGGATGTCACTTGAACGGCACATGGTGCATTGAGGTAGTTGACGGATGGGGAATAGACGATGGTCACATATTCCATTGGGAGCTGGGTCTTAATCCCGAACTCCTCCCCGACTCTTGGGACTACTCCGTCGATATCGACTCCGCTTGGGTCGATTGCGGCTGGCCCTCCTCTAAATCTGGTGTATATATGGAAATCACACCGCCGAACGACTTCGTCGGAACCACCGGATGCGACCTTTACCTCCGCGACGAGTACGGCTGCATAAGCCACTACAACAACATCGTGACGGTTACCATGTACGACTCCGAGGGTAGCACCACACACGTCGGTCCTCAGTGTGAGCCTTACTACTGGAACATAAGCGGCGAAACCTACGACACGTCCGGCACCTACGTCGAGCAGGGACTTACAGCCCACGGATGTCCCAACCGCGACACACTTATCCTTGTCGTATCCGGTGCAAAATACGACACAGTAACAGCCCAAGGCTGCCAATCCTACGACTGGCGCGGCCACACCTACACCTCCTCGGGCTCCTACAACGACACCCTCACCTCCGCGATGGGCTGCGACTCCATCACAACTCTCATCCTCGAGATACTACCCGAACTGACCACCCAGAAGGATACTGCCGTATGCCCAATCACCTATCCCTTCGACTTCTACAACTCACACTTCACCGCGGCGGGCACTCAAACACAAAACCTGCAGACAACCGACGGATGCGACAGTATAGTAACCATTACGGTAACCACACTCCCCAAGCCTGAAGTGACCCTCAGCACTATTGCCGACGACTGCCCGATTCCGACTTCCTCCAACTATACGGTCACCCCAACCGTTACCGGTGGCACCTCTCCGTTTACCTATGCTTGGACTGGCGACTACACTGGCACGGACCAAAACGCCACGATTCCCGGCACTAACACCTGCGGAGACTTCTCCGTCGAAGTGATCGTGACAGACCAAAACGGATGCATGGACACCGCCAATACCTCATGGCATGCTGTTGACACAGAGCTGCCGAACATCGACAACCTCACCGAGACTCCGGCACTGCTCACAAACAACAACTGCGAATACAAGGTTCCCGACCTCCTCACGATGCTTAACATCAGCGACAACTGCCAGGTGAAGACCCAGACGCAAGACCCGCCGGCCAACGACATCATCACCGCCGAGACCGATGTGATTGTTACCGTTGAAGACCTCTGCGGCAACATATCCACCCAGACCGTACACCTCACCATCCCCGATCCTCTCACTGCCGACATCGACAACACTAACGTGGCTTGCAACGGCGGGCACAACGGCACGGTGACCCTCTCCAACATACAGGGCGGCACCACACCGTACACCTTCAGCTGGAACACCGGCGCAACCACACAGAACCTCACAGGCCAGACCGCCGGCGACTACTCCGTGACCATCAGCGACGCCAACGGCTGCACCCTCGTGAAGAACGCCACCATCAGCGAAAGCGGCGACCTCGTCTCGACACTTACCCCGACTCCCGTAACCTGCTATCAGACTGCTACCGGTAGCATCGTCATAGACTCTGTGGTGGGAGGGACCCAACCCTACGCCTCCTACCAATGGAGCAACGGCAGCACAAGCTCCACCGGCATCGACAACCTCATGCCGGGCGAATACTCCCTCACCATCACCGACGCACAAGGATGCTCCATAACCGTTAGCGCCACCGTCGCAGACCGCGCACAACTTACCATAGAAGAAAACACCGCCGCACACCAAAACATCGACTGTAATGGCAACAGCACCGGCCAACTGGGCGCCATAGCCCATGGCGGCACTGGAGCTTACACCTACACCCTCAACGGCACCGACAACAACACTGGCATATTCACAGGCCTTGCGGCTGGTCCCTATACCGTTACCGTCACCGACTCGCTGACCTGCACCAATACCGTGGACATCACACTCACCGAGCCCGATCCACTGCAGGTAGTCCACTCGAGCACTCCTGCCAACTGCTTCGGCGAGAGCAACGGTTCCCTCACCGTAACCGCGTCTCACGGAACCTCCCCATTCACATACACACTTACAGCAACCGGCGCAAGCAATAACACCGGAATATTCAACGGCCTCGCCGCCGGTACCTATACTATTAATATAGTGGACGCAAATGGATGTCCTATATCCGACGTAGTAACAGTTGACGAACCTACAAAATTGCTTATCGACGAAATTGACGCCACCCACATTGACATTGCTTGCTCGGGTGAAGCGACAGGACGATTCCAGGTGGAAGCAACACAAGGCTCACCCGCCTACACCTATACCATGGGCACAACGACCAACAGCACCGGTATCTTCACAGGTCTCCATGCTGGCACCTATCCAGTTACCGCAAGCGACTCTCACGGATGCACACACGACACCACTATCGTCATTACCGAGCTCTCGCCCATCTCCATACAAGAGACCGCTCACCAAGACGTGAACTGTAACGGCGAGAACAACGGATCGTTCACCGTGGTGGCTTCGGGTGGTGCCGAGGGCTTCTCCTACGTCATCAACGGTGGCATAGCCCAAAGCACTGGAACTGTCCCCAACGCCACTGCCGGCACTTACTATATCACCGCTACCGATGCCAACGGATGTTTCATTAAAGACACCGTTATCATCACCCAACCCACACTGCTTACCATAAGCGAGAACACCAACGCCCACCAGAACGTGCGGTGCTTCGGCACAAGCACAGCCTCAGTGACGGTCTATGGCTCGGGCGGAACCTCCCCATATACCTACTACCTTGATGCCCAACAGAACACCTCTGGCGTATTTGCAAGCCAAATCATGGGAGACTACACTGCCCGCGTGGTAGATAACCACGGCTGCGAAGCCACTATGCCTATCAACATCACCGAGCCTCCTGCTTTGACCCTTGGCATCGTCGGAACCAACCTGCGCTGCAAACTCGACGGCACAGGAGCCATCGACCTCTCCGTCAATGGCGGCACTCCGGTTTACACTTACCTCTGGAACAACAACGCCACAACCCAAGACCTGCAGAACCTGCAGGCTGGCACATACTCTGTAACTGTCACTGACCGCAACAGCTGCACTCACGACACCTCCATTGTGATTACAGAGCCCGAAGGTATGATTCTAACCATGAGTCCAGACCAGACCATCTGTAACCACGAGAGCGTTAATATATGGGCTACCGTGCAGCAAGGCACCCGCCCCTACCGTTTCCGCTGGAACAACGGCTCCACCGACTCGGCCCAAACTGTGACCCCATCTGCCACCACCACCTATCAGTTCCAGGTTACCGACCAGAACGACTGCTCACTCACCGACAATGTAACCATCACAGTGAACTACCAATCCACCGGCATCGACGAGCAAAACCACTGCGACACATACACCTGGCCGGCCAACGGCGCCACCTACACCGAGAGCACCAACGCTCCTCAAGTGACTGGCCTTACCAACGCTGCCGGATGTGACTCTACCGCTATCCTCCACCTCACCATCCGCTACAGCACCGAAGGCACCGACATCCAGACTGGTTGCGACGTCTTCCGCTGGGGCCACAACGGGCAGTCCTACACCACCTCCACCACCGATCCTCAAGTGACAATACATAACGCCAACCGCGCAGGTTGCGACTCAACCATCCACCTCGACCTCACAATTAACCATTCCATCACGGTACACGACACCACAGCCCACATCTGCGAGAATGCCGAGCCATTCATCTGGAACGGCATGGCATACCACCAGTCGGGTACCTTCTCTGCACTGCTCCACACGTATTTAGGCTGCGACTCCACGGTGACAATGACCCTCCTCGTTCACGACACCAACCACTCCTACGTCTACGACACCTGCTTCGTAAAAGAACTGCCGTGGTCATACAACGGACGGGAATACCCGACTCCCGTTTACGACGACCTCTTCACTCTCGAGAACCGCTGGGGCTGCGACTCCATAGTCCACTACAATCTCGAAGCCATATTCGACTGCTCCGAGTTCCTGCAGTTCCCGAGCGTCGTGACGCCCAATGGCGACGGCATCAACGACATCTTCCAAGTGGTAGGTCTCCTCGAGCAGGAATGCTACCCCCTCAACCGTCTCACCATATACAACCGTTGGGGTGCCAAGATATACGAAGTCAACAACATCGACGAGATTGAAGACTTCTGGGATCCCGAGAAAGAACGCACACCGGCGGGCACCTACTACTACCGCTTCGACGGCGACGGCTTCCGTGGCCACGTAGAACGCAAAGGTGTGATAGAGGTTGTAAGATAACCCAATACAGACAGAAAAGAGCAAGCCCCTCTCCTACCCCAGGGGCTTGCTCTTTTTATATAATGATACATGTGGTATATATTAAGGAAACATTAAGGAACTATTAAGTTGAGTTTAAGGAAATACTTTTTTCTTTACAGACAATAAAAACACCCGCCTTACGTTATAATAATGGTGAAACACAAGAGACATATACTCGTCGTGCGGCTCTCGGCTTTGGGTGACGCGGCAATGGTGTGGCCCGTACTAAAATGCTACGCCCTAAGCCATCCCGACACCCTCTTCACCTTTGCCGGACCGCCATTATTGGCACCTCTGTTTTCGGGAGTGGAGAACATCGAATACCTCCCCACAAAAAAAAGACAGAAAGCGACAACGCTGTTCCGTCAACTCCACACATGCCACCCCGACTACGTGGTGGACCTCCATCGGGTATTGCGCACGCTTGTCTGCGACCTGATGTTCGTCCTTTCCGGCGTAAAGGTTGCCATTGTAAAAAAAGACAGGAAAGGAAGACGGTCTCTGATTGCCCACCGCAGCAACATTCCCCTGACTCCCATACAGCAACGCTACAGTGACGCACTAGCAAAGATACTCGGCAACCAACCATTGCAACTGCCCGAGATCAAAGCCAACGAACGCCTCGACAGCAACGAACATCCTTCGGTAGGCATTGCCCCATTTGCCGCCCACAAAGGAAAGGAATGGGGCGACGACCGTATCGCATCGGTGATAAAAGAGCTCACTCTCCGCGACGTAGACATCAGACTCTTCTACGGTGCCAACGAGCGAAGCCACATAGACCAAATATTGCACAAAGCACTCGAACAGATCGACGAAAAAAAAATACATCTTGAAGGAGCAAAACCATTCGACGAGCAACTTTCCGATATGACACGCTGCCAAGTATTACTTACAATGGACTCTGCCAATTTGCATATAGCCACATGCTTGGGAGTACCGGTGATAAGCCTATGGGGCGCCACCCATACAAACCTCGGCTTCTACCCACAGAACCAAGACATCAGCCGGGCCATCGGCAAAGACATCCCCTGCCGTCCCTGCTCGGCATTCGGACAGAAGCCATGCAAATGGAGCGACTACCGTTGCATGGCAGCAATAGGAGTCAACGAGATAATCGATAAAATTGTAACATATATATAGGATATGAAGATTGCAGTTATAGTGGCCATGGACAGCGAGTATAAGCGTCTCAAGCAATTAGGCGACACGATTGGAGGCCACACCGTCATATTAGAGAAAGGTGGAATCGGTAAAGTGAACGCCGCGATAAAGACACTTGAACTCATCGAGCACCACCATCCCGACTGTATAATAAGCAGCGGAGTGGCCGGTGGTCTGGACACCGCCGTAAAAGTAATGGACATAGTTGTCGCCGAGGAAGTCTGTTATCACGACGTGTGGTGCGGCGAAGGCAACGCCATAGGTCAGGTACAAGGACTTCCGCCCCGGTTCAACTGCAATCCCTCACTGCTTAGCAACATACAACCTTCTACAAATATTCATAAAGGACTTATATGCACCGGAGACCGGTTCATAACCAACGACGATGAGAAAACAATCATCAAGAACCACTTCCCCGATGCCTTAGCCGTAGATATGGAAAGTGCAGCAATAGCACAAGTATGCCATCTGAAAGGAGTTCCGTTTATGGCCCTGCGTATTGTGAGTGACACTCCGGGCGACACCGAGGATCACAGCAGACAATATGCCGACTTCTGGGGAGAGATGGCAGAGAAAAGTTTTTCTTCGGTTGCCAACCTGCTGAAAATCATACCCACGCAACTCTAACAACAAAAAAAGAGCCACTACAATACAATAAAACACATAACAGTTGCGTTATATATAATGCTTTTATAGAAAGCAAAAACACTTGGCCCTGTAGCTTAGCTGAATAGAGCGTCGGATTCCGGTTCCGAAGGTCGTGGGTTTGAATCCCTCCAGGGTCACACAAACAAGAAAACTATGTTAGAGTCTTTGAGAAATATGAAGCCGTGGGCGAAAGTACTTTGCCTGTTCGGTCTGTGGATGCTAATTGGCGGACTGGTAATAGCCTTTACTGCGGCAGGAATGCTCACCGGGGCAGATGCCGAAAGCAAGACAATGCAAGCCGTGAGCCAGCTGATAATGTTTTTGGGAACAGCTGTATTATATGTCTGGCTTTTCGAAGGGCAGCCTCTCTCCCATTTGAAAGTGGCCGTCCAAGGACGCCAATGGCTCAATATCTTAACGGCTCTCGTTATCATGGTTTTACTGCTACCCGTAATAGATATCGTGGCCCAGTGGAACGACAGTTGGAATCTCGGCATGTTGGAAGGAAAACTGAGAATGATAACCGACATGAGCAAGCAACTGATGGAAGGATGGATGAGCGACACCACGGTATGGGGATTTGTGAGCAACCTAATAGTGATGGCTGTGGTTCCGGCAATATGCGAAGAGGTATTTTTCCGCGGAGCACTGCAGCAGAGCCTTGGCAAATGGTTCCGCAACAGCCATGTGGCAATCATTGTTACAGCTCTCATATTCTCACTAGTCCACGGCGACATTTATGGTTTTGTTCCAAGGGTAATAATGGGAGTAGTGCTTGGATACCTCTTCCACTACGGCGACAGTATATGGGTCAATATCGCCGCCCACTGCCTTAACAACGCCATTATTGTTGTCATCTACTTCCTTAACGGTAAAGGAGTCTGTGACATCGACCCAGAGCATCTGCCCGAAGTCGGTACATTTTGGGCTTTAGCCATGACCGGTGCCGCTGTATTGGTATTCTACGTAACGATGTTGATGAGGCGCAAGGCCAAAAATTAGACAGTTTATAAATTGTTGAAAAAAAACGCCCCAAAATTCTATATATAAAGATTATATATAGTATCTTTGCATTTTTAATTCAATTCATATGATATAATTATCATCTTAAAAAACAATTAATTATGAGCGGACTATTCGGCATTGTAAGCAACAAACCATGTATTACGGACTTGTTTTACGGTACAGACTATCACAGCCATCTTGGCACCAAACGCGCGGGACTGAGTACCGTAGAAGAGTCTGGCAAATTTCACCGAAACATCCACAACATCCAGCACACCTCCTTCCGTAGCAAATTTGACGGAGACCTCCACGAAATGCTTGGGAACGTTGGCATCGGCGTTATCAGCGACACCGACGCACAGCCAATCGTTGTAAACTCTCACCTGGGGAGATTTGCCATTGTAACAGTGTCAAAAATTAACAACGTCGAAGAATTAGAGAAAGAGTGCCTAAATGCCGGCCAGCAATTTACCGAACTAAGTATGGGCACCACCAACCCAACCGAGTTGGTTGCTCTCCTCGTCACCCAAGGAGCCACCTTCAAAGAGGGTATTGAAAACGTTTTCCACAAGGTCAAAGGCAGTGTAAGCATGCTAATCCTCACTCAAGATGGCATCATTGCGGCAAGAGATTTCCTCGGCCGCACCCCTCTCGTCATAGGAAGAAAGGGTGGTAGTTATGCCGTGGCAAGCGAGAGCCATTCGTATGTAAACCTAGACTACACCACAACCAGATTTCTTGGTGCCGGCGAAATTGTAAAGATAACACCAGACGGTCTAGAACAGATAAAAGAGCCCGAGCAAAAAATGCAGATATGCTCGTTCCTCTGGATTTATTACGGTTACCCCTGTGTTGAATATGAAGGAATCAATGTTGAGGAAGTCAGATATGAGATGGGTTATCGCATGGGCAAGAGCGATGATGTAGAAGCAGACTATGTGAGTGCTATCCCCGACAGCGGTATCGGCATGGCTCTCGGCTACAGCACCGGTAAGGGCATACCCTACAAACGCGGCATCCTTAAATATACTCCCACTTGGGCTCGCTCCTTTATGCCCGTCAACCAGGAGGCCAGGGCTCTTGTTGCCAAGATGAAACTGATACCTTCCAAGAAAGTGCTGGAAGGCAAAGAAGTTGTATTCTGTGATGATTCTATAGTGCGTGGCACACAATTAAGAGACCAGGTAAAAATGCTCTATGATTGTGGAGTAAAGCGCGTTCACGTACGTATTAGCTGTCCTCCTCTGGTTCACGGATGCCAGTTCCTCAACTTCAGCGCAAGCAAAACCGATATGGAGCTCATCACGCGCCGTTGTATTGAAGAACTCGAAGGCGGCACAATCAAAAACCTTGAGGCATACCGCGACGACACTTCTCAGGAATATGCCCGTATGGTAGAGATGATAAGGCAACGCGTAGGCGTAGACACACTTAAGTTCAACTCCCTTTCTACGGTTATTGAGGCCATCGGACTTCCAAGAGAACAGGTTTGCCTCCATTGTTTCGATGGCAACAGCTATACTGTTTAACCTCTTACCATGAAGCTCTTTTCTAAAATAATATTATTCATAATCACAGCCTGTGCCGTAGTCTCTTCAGCTACGGCACAGGATTCTGATTCGCTTCTGAGGCAGCAGATACGGGAACAGCACTTGCTCATATCACGGCAATGCAACCCCGAAGGTATAGCTGACAAAGAGCGGGCTCGCCTTGTAAAAAACATCTTCTACAGCTACCTTGCCATATTCAACCGCAGCAACAACGGCAATACCAACGAACTCGAACAGCTACTGCAGTTTCAAAAACACTTGCGAGACAGTGTTCTCTCCATTAGTGGATATCAGGCACATATCGACAATTTCAAGAACACCCTCAAACTCCGTTGCGGCAAAGAGCAAATAGATATTTACAAAAATTACTGCCGCATATATCAAGTGCCTGCCATCGCTGCCAACTTTACCAACTATGAGGAATACGCCAATTATGTTGCGCGTCTCCGCGAAGTGGTGGACATTCAAGATGCCTACATTGCCGCCGTTGACATTAATCAGCAGATTTCTGCCTCCTCCGGTTCTATCCTTGCACAATACACTAAGCCTGCTCAAAGTAGCGCCTACAAGAACATGATGGCAAGCATAAACCTTATGCCCCAGTTTACCACACTGCAAGGTGCAGAGGAGTATATAGTAAAGATGCTTGAGCTTAACACCACACAGCAAACCTATATAGACAACTATCCTCGGCTCCAGGCCACAAATCAGCGCAGCGACTATATATACTCACTCGGTCGCCGATACAGCGACATCACGGCTGCTTTCCGCCTTGTGGATCAGGGTACCAACCTTAACCCCGACTACTGTTCGATGGATGGTTATCGCGAGTTTCTCACCAAGATGTCTATTTTTGAGGAAGTCCAACAGCACTATCTACACAGCATATTCCTCCGCGACACTCTAAATTCCAATGAATACACCATAGAGCACGCGAACCTAAAAATCCTCAGAGAAGGATACCAACACCTCAAAAACTACTACCCTCGCACCCCTGACTTCAACACCCCACAAGGTGGCAGAGATTACATCTCCCGACAACATTTCCTACTGCAGATTCAACAGCAATGTCTCTCCATAATCGAAGAAGTTATTACTTCCGATGCACTGGAAAAGGATGTACTTGCCGCAACAAAAAAATACTCCTACGTCCGCAGGCTCTACAATAACCAACTTGCCGACTATAACTACCGTTCGGCGATTGCCTCAAAAGAAGACCTGCAATTATACCAACTGTTATGGCAGAAAAAAATACAGTTTCAAAGGAAACTGATACAAGAAGCAGAAAAACGTGGAGAAGAACTCGACAAAGCCGTAAAACGAGGAGAGATTAAACGATTGGAAATAGAGTAAAAGCCATCTTTGGCCAATATCAGCAAGCAACTGACTAATCATTAAATATTAATATAAATTACAAAACGATGAGAAAACACATAGTAGCAGGCAACTGGAAAATGAACAAGACATTCGAACAGGCCGACGACCTGATCAATGAGATAGTTGAGAAACTCGAGACAACCGAACTCGATAGAAACACCCTTCTTATCCTTTGTCCTCCATTCCCCTACCTGGAGATGACCTCAGACTATGCCAACGACTCCTATTTTATGGTAGGCGCACAAGATGTAAGCAGCCACAAAGAAGGTGCCTACACTGGCGAAATAAGTGCAGCAATGCTCGACTCTATGGACCTTGACTATTGTATTGTCGGTCACTCTGAGCGCAGACAATACCACGGGGAGAGCAATGCTATGGTTGCCGCAAAAGTGGACCAACTTCTTAAGCATGACATCAAACCTATAGTATGCTGCGGAGAGGTACTTGCCGAACGGGAAAGCGAAAAACAGTTTGACGTGGTGAAACAACAGATTGTAGAAGGTCTTTTCCACCTATCCGCCGAACAGTTCTCCAACATAGTGATTGCCTACGAACCCGTATGGGCCATTGGAACAGGCAAAACCGCCACTCCCGAGCAAGCTCAGGAAATCCATGCGTTCATTCGTAACCTCATTGCCGAAAAATATGGCAAAGAGGTTGCCGACAATACATCCATACTCTATGGTGGCAGCTGCAAACCCTCCAATGCAAAAGAGATATTTGCACAAGCAGATGTTGATGGGGGACTTATTGGCGGCGCATGCCTAAAAGCCGTTGATTTCCTTGCCATAGCCACAAGTTTCTAACGCTGTGCGATTTGAGCGGTTCATAGCAAAGAGATTTCTCTCCAAACGGAGAGGCAGTTTTGCTGCCCCTTTGGTAAAAATAGCAGTTGCAAGCATCGCTTTAGGGGTTCTTGTAATGATAATGAGCGTAAGCATTCTTCGCGGTTTCCAAAAGACGATAAGCGAGAAAGTTGTTGGCTTTGGCAGCCATATTATAGTACGTAACCTTGCATCTGGAAACTCTATATACCAAGACGAACCGTTTGACACCACTTGTGCCGAAGTCGCCAAGATTCGGCAAATCATAGGTGTGCGCAAAGTGCAGTTTTTCGCCGAGAAAGGCGGTATGGTAAAAACTGCCAACCAAATCCACGGCATACTATTCAAAGGCATTAGTCACGACTACGACACCTCATTTTTCTCATCCAATATGGTGGAGGGGGTACTGCCTTCTTTCACCGACTCTACCGCATCTAACGAGGTGATAATTTCCCACACTATTGCTCGAAAACTGGGTCTCGGTGTAGGCGACAAACTTCGTACTTATTTTTGGTCAGGAGACAACTATAGAGCCAGAGCCTTTAAAATAAGTGGCATCTATAACACTGATCTTAACGAATTCGACGAACACTACATCGTTGGCGACCTTCGACAAGTGGTTCGACTCAATGAATGGGAACCCCAGATGGCCGGCGGTTGCGAAATTCTGGTAAAAGACTTCAACAAACTCTCCTCCATCACCAACGATGTTCACGAAGTCATAGGTTATGATCTTGAGGCAGTGTCTATCATCGACAAGAACCAAACACTCTTTGCGTGGCTGGGCCTACTAAACTCAAACATTGTGCTTATTATCGTCATCATGGCTCTTGTATGCATCGTATCAATCATCTCAGCTTTGCTGATAATGATTTTCGAGAAGACCTCTATGATTGGCATCCTCAAAACGCTCGGTTCTCAAAATTGGTCCATACAGCAGATTTTCCTCATAAAATCAGCGCAGATAGTAGGGCTCGGCATCGTAATCGGCTCTGCCATAGCTCTCGTCTTAGGCCTTATTCAGCAACACTTTCACATATTGCACCTCGACCCGGAAAGTTACTCTGTCGGTTATGTTCCGATAGATCTGAACCCTACAATATTCATTGTCATTGCTGCAGGAACAATAATATCATGCCTGTTTGCATTACTTTTACCGACAGCATATATTTCCACCATAAAACCTGCTAAAACAATTCGCTTTGAATAAAACCCGCACATCACTCTCTCGTAGCCCACGCCTTCGGTGGACACTGCTAATCATTACCATAGCCCTCTCGGTATTTGCGCTATGGGAAATAAACAATCTTTCCAATCAAATAAG
Organism: Bacteroidales bacterium; assembly: GCA_017439185.1. GTDB lineage: Bacteria > Bacteroidota > Bacteroidia > Bacteroidales > P3 > Colimorpha. Next base: position 142,424 of record JAFRTM010000014.1, read on the forward strand.
ACACAGCGAGAAGCAGAAGGTTCAAATCTGGGCTCAAGCCATCACCCAAAAAGCCCAGCTTATAAGTTATTCTGATGAATTTTTCCGGCAAGTGGCATCCGACGAACACCGTAAGATGCAGATGTACACTGACATTCTCCAAAGTTTTAACACATCAGATAACAGCCCTGACCTTAACTTCAGTTTGCGCTATGTAAACTATATCGTAGACAGTAGCCACACCGACATCATAATCACTGACAAAGACGGCATCATCACAGTGCCACAGGAACTCAGCGGCCAGCCTCTCGAAGGTTCTCTGCTTGAGGAATTCTCCCAAAATCCACCTTTCCACTACGATATATGGGGTATGCCCATGACCCTATATTACAAAGAGAGTCACATATACAGCGAATTGCGAAACGTACTTAACGGCCTCACTCAGTCTTTTCTCAACGAAATTACAAACAACTCTGTATTCGTCCCCGTTATTATCACAGACACCACTCTACAGCACGTCATAACTTACGGTAACCTCAACGAGAACGAATTCAACACACCCAAGAAACTCCAAGCAAAGCTCCACACAATGGAGCGTAACAATACCCCTATCACAATTTCTCTCTCCTGGGCAGGCAAAGCCTTTGTGTTTTACGAGAGCACTCCTCTGCTAAAAGCTCTCAATTGGGTTCCCTTGCTATATGTATTTATTCTTTTCTCTCTCATCCTTATAAGTTACTATCTTTTCCGCACTGCCCGTTCTATGGAACAAAACCGTATATGGGTCGGTATGGCCAAAGAAACGGCACACCAGCTTGGCACACCTATCTCCTCACTCATCGCATGGACCGATTACCTTGAGGGTAAAAACTTTTCTAAGGAATATGCCAACGAAATACACAAAGACCTCGCACGGCTCGAGACTATCACTCACCGTTTTTCTAAAATAGGATCACAGCCCGAACTACATGAGGAGAAATTGTGCGAAACCATACAGAATGCCATCAACTATCTGCAGAGCCGGACCTCAAAGAAAATCACATTCCAAACCAACTTCCCCGAAGAAGATATACTTGTACCCCTAAACCGATACCTCTTTGAGTGGGTAATAGAAAACCTCTGCAAAAACGCCATCGACGCAATGGAAGGTGAAGGAATTTTCTCCATAATAGTGTCTGATGACGCTAAACATATCTATATTGACGTATCCGACACAGGTAAAGGTATTCCTCAAAACATTCAGAAACACATCTTCGAGAGTGGATTCTCCACTAAACAGCGGGGCTGGGGATTAGGACTAAGTCTTGCCAAACGTATCATCAACGAATACCACCGTGGCAAAATCTTCCTTAAGTATTCAGTAGTGGGTCAAGGCACGGTTTTTCGCATTATCCTAAATAAGTAGCAATACCTATTCTGCAATAGCTGCCATCCTCCGTTTCAATGCCGCCACAAATGCCATTATGTCATCTTCCGTAGTGTCAAACGAGCACATCCACCGCACCTCATCGTTGTCTTCGTTCCAATCATAGAAGAAATAATCTTTCTGCAACCCCTGCCACACCTTTCTCGGTAGCTTGGCAAAAACGCTGTTCGCCTCTACCTTGTAGAGGACATCCACGCCTTTTACTTTACGTACCTCCTGGTATAATTTCTGTGCCATTGCATTGGAATGAACCGCATTACGACGCCATGTGCCTTTCTCCAAATATCCAATAAACTGAGCCGCCATAAAGCGCATCTTGCTGCACAATTGTCCCATCTGCTTTCTACGGTACTTCGCAGCCTCGCCGAGCCTGTCGTTCAACACAACACAACTTTCCCCCATAAGCAGTCCGTTCTTGGTGCCTCCAAATGAGACGACGTCAACTCCCAAATCTGTAGTCAACTCCTTGAAACTGCATTCCATTGCCACTGCTGCATTAGCCAATCTTGCTCCGTCAATGTGCAGATACATACCATAGGAATGCGCCAATTCCGCCAACGCCTTTATCTCGTCTTTAGTGTATAATGTTCCCAACTCGGTGGGTTGCGATATGCTTATCGCTTTAGGCTGTGAGTGATGTTCAAAGCCGAAACCGTGCAATTGCGTCTTTACCCCTTCGGGAGTTAATTTACCGTCAACCGTCTTCACTGTGAGCAAACGGCAACCAGTTATTCGCTGTGGTGCCCCACACTCATCAACATTGATATGTGCCGTTTCTGCACACACCACTGCCTCGTGACTTCTACACATCAAGTCTATACTCAAAACATTGGCTCCCGTACCATTAAAAACAAAATAGACTTTCGCCGACTCCCCAAATTCTTTTTTGAATAGTTCTTCTGCACGTTTACACCATTCGTCGTCACCATAAGCAAGTGCATGGTCTCTATTTGCATCTATTATAGATTCCAGTATTTCTGGACTGATTCCCGAATGGTTATCGCTGCCAAATCCTCGTTTCATCGTATTTTCTTCTACTTATCCATTGTCATAAGGAACTCTTCATTGTTGCGAGTTCTAAGCATATTTTTCTGCAGGAACTCCATCGCCTCCACCGGATTCAAGTCAGTGAACTGATTGCGCAAGATCAAAGTCCTGTTGAGCAGTCCCTGTGGTACCAAGAGATCGTCCCTTCTCGTACTTGAACTCACCAAATCTATGGCAGGGTATATGCGTTTGTTGGCCAATTTGCGATCCAATTGCAACTCCATATTACCTGTGCCTTTAAATTCCTCGAATATCACATCATCCATCTTACTACCGGTCTCGGTGAGTGCGGTGGCTATGATTGTCAGAGAACCTCCATTTTCTATGTTACGGGCGGCTCCAAAGAATCGTTTGGGTTTCTGAAGTGCATTGGCTTCCACTCCTCCCGAAAGAACCTTACCGCTTGCTGGCTGCACCGTGTTATAGGCTCTCGCCAATCGCGTAATGGAATCAAGCACTATCATCACGTCGTGCCCACACTCTGTCATCCTCTTAGCCTTCTCGAGCACTATGTTGGCTATCCTCACATGGCGTTCTGCCGGTTCGTCAAAGGTACTTGCTATTACCTCGGCTTTCACACTCCTCTGCATATCGGTAACCTCTTCCGGACGCTCATCGATAAGCAACACTATAAGATAAACCTCGGGGTGATTGTATGCTATAGCATTGGCAACCTCTTTGAGAAGTGTTGTTTTTCCTGTCTTAGGCTGTGCCACTATCAGTCCCCTCTGACCTTTTCCTATAGGTGTGAACATATCTATTATGCGAGTGGAAAGCGTCTCCTGCGGATGTCCTGTGAGTTTGAACTTGTTGTCCGGAAACAGTGGCGTCAGCGACTCGAACGGTATGCGGTCTCTTACCTTATCTGGTTTAAGTCCATTAATTTCCAATACCTTTACCATTGGGAAATATTTCTCGCCGTTACGTGCCGGGCGTATGGTGCATCGCACTGTGTCTCCACTCTTAAGGCCATGTCCTCTTACCTGCTGCTGTGCCACAAACACGTCATCTGGACTCGGCAGGTAGTTGTAGTCGCTCGAACGCAGGAACCCAAAACCTTCTGGCATAACCTCCAACACACCTTCCATCTCCACTGCTCCTTCTGCTTCGAATGGAAACTCTATACGGCTCATGGGCTTTTGCGAAAACATAGACTGCACCGGAAATGGCATCTGCTGTTTCTTGTCTTTGTTTTTCTTGTTGTTTTTGTTCTTCTCCTCGGGTTCGTATGCCACTCTCGCCGGCTGAGGCTGAGGAGGCAGATTGCGTGTCCCTTGGGGAGCTTGCTGACTCTGTTTGACTGGTTGTTCTGCTTTTGGAGCATCCTCTTGTTGTGCAACCTGTTGGGACTCTGCTTTTTTATTTGTTGCCGTCTCGGCCACTTTCTGCAACAATGCCGCCTCGGCTTTTGCGTCTTCTTCCTGCTGCTGCACATATCGACGTTTCGCTTCTTCTGCAGCCTCTATGTCTTCTTTCTTGGGGCGACCTCTGCCTCTCTTCTTCTGCACCGGCATCACATCTTCTAGTTTAATCTCCATCATATGACTCTTTGGAGCCTCCGGTTTCGCCTCCTCCACTTCTGGTGTATCCTTCTTTATTGCTATTGTGGGAGCCACCACCTCGGGAATACTCGGTATGGAGGGGACCTCCATACCGGCTATATCCAAGTGTTCCACTGCTGTTTTCTCTTCCGGTTTTCCTGCTTCATCCTTTTCCTGTTGCGGTTTGGTTGCAGTACGTACATTTTTTTGTGCCGTCATTTTCGTAGGCTTTCTCACTCGATTCAATGCACTCCCCTCCTCGGTACCTGCTCCTGCTATCAATTCGGGTTTCAGTCGTGTACGTTTCTGCCTTTGTGTCCCCTCTCCGTCTGCTGGCTGGGGATTTGATGCCTGCATGTCAAGAATCTTATAAACCAATTCCTCTGCAGTGTAGTTTGCCGCACGCGACACTCCCATTTCTTTTGCAAGGTTTATCAACTCAATGTGCGCCTTGCCTGTTAGTTCATCTTTTGTGTACATAGTTATGTATAGTATAATATATAATTTTCTTCTTTTTCTTTATTTGATCTGCTCCGTAATATTTGATGGAAAACTCTCAGACTCAGTCTCCTGAACACCTTTAGAGACTCTTTCTCTCTCTCGTTTCAAAAAGCAAAATTACATTTTTTTTTCAAATTGACAAAAAAAAATTGCAATTTCAATGATTTTTTGTATCTTTGCACTCGAATTCATAACACAAAATATTAATCTAAAACGCTTATACAATGAACATTCCCAACAATTTACGTTACACCCAAGACGACGAATGGGTACGTCTCGAAGGAGAATTTGCCTATGTAGGCATCACCGACTATGCTCAGCACGAACTGGGCGACATCGTTTACGTAGACGTCACCTCTGAAGGTGAGAAATTTGCCGCTGGAGAAGTTTTCGGAACCATCGAGGCTGTCAAGACCGTCGCCGACCTCCTTATGCCCGTCAATGGCGAAGTTGTAGAGTTCAATGCCAATCTCGAAGGCTCTGCTCTCGTAAACAACGACCCCTACGGTGAAGGCTGGATCATAAAGATCCGTCCCGACAATGCCGCCGACATCGAGACTCTCCTCGACGCTGAAGCATACACCGCCAAGATTGCAAAATAACAATTCTGTTGTTTGTTTATAAAACAAAGACGGCAGGCTCTACAGTCTGCCGTCTTCATTTTCTCTTCTACCGCACTCCTATTGGCGACTGCATCTGCCAAAACGAGGGTTGCCTATCCTTTTGTTCAGGATGTTGCTTTTCATATTGTTCTATGAACGGTAGCAGCGACGCAGCAGGAATGGTCTTGTTCATTATTATTTGACGATCGGCGTTGAGTATTATCATCGTCGGCGCTCCGTGCACATTATAGGCCTCCTGATAGTCTATGTTCACGTTGGGGCCTCCCACATTGACAAATGGCAGGTTATGGTCTTTCACATATCGTTTCCATTTCGCCACATCTGCTTCATAACCTACAGCGTACACCTCAAAGTTTCTCGTCCCCTCTTTGTCCAAACGGTTATAAAGTTCTATGAGTGCAGCCGTCTGCTCTTGGCAATGGTGGCAGTCGGGATCCCAGAACCACAGTATCACATATTTATACGGCATCCTATGCGACGAAAACTGTCGCGACGGCAATTGGGTCGTGTCGCTCATTATCAATTCTTGTCCGTAGGCCCCTATCAGGCTCTTCTCCAGGAATGCCGCGGTCTGCCTTTTGTTGCTTATGTCTCCCTCCGTAGCCCACGGACAACGTCCTTTCAAGTAGTAGTTCCTCACCAGATAGCACCATACGGCATCCCATCCTATGTTTTTCGTCGAACGATAGTATCTTGGCATTATGAAGTCAAAAACATACCTCATCATTACCGTGTCTCCTTCCATCCGATCCATTAGCAGGTCGGTATATCGGCTTATAGTATCGCTGTCTGCGTGATACAATATGCCATAGAAGTAGTAGTTCATCTTATTGAACAGGTCGGGCGTGTATATCAAGCTGTGGTCCTTCAAATCCACTCCATCCCAATAGTGCGTGCGGTAATATACGGGCTTGTTTTCCACTCCCTCCGGCACTTCTGGCCCGGACATCTGTTTTACCAATTGGAAAAACCTATAGTTGCCGTTCTCCGCAAGCATTCTTTTTTCGTATGCAACCATCGCCTCTGACAGCGAATCCTGCTGCCTGCGGGCTGCCACAGAATCGGCACTTTTTATTCTCGCTCCGAGTTCTTTCGACAATGCCCTTGCCTCGCTCAACGTCCCCAAATACTCATACATCAGCTTGTTTGCCTTGCTTCCTGTCACTCTCATCTTTGACGCCCCAAATGTGCTGTCTGCCGCTATCGTGAATTTCTGACTGTCGTCTATTGTAAAATCGGTGAGACTCACCAGTTTTCTGTCTTTCTTTTTCTTGTTTACCTCATAGCGCATCAGGCTGTATATTCCCTTCGGCCACTCGCCTTTGCCTTTGAATTCGCATTTCCCTTGTACCACCGTCGCCGAATCCAGCACTATCAGCTCATCTCTGAAATGAACTCCCATATACAATACCGAATCACTACTCTTCGTCAACGTGAACACTATGTCATGGCTTCCCTTCTTCCCCAGTTGAGGGACTCCTTCGGCATTGCCACACCACGATGCCACAACCGTCATCACCGCCACAATCACTATTGCCTTTATCTTTTTCATATTATAATTATCATATATTATTCAATATTATATAACGGCTCTCATTGATTTTTATTGTATCTAAACGTTAAAAATAACACAAAATGTTGCGGATAACAAAAAACTTTGTATCTTTGCCTTTTGAATCATAAAGCACAAAAACATGAAAAACATTGCAAAAGTAACTGTATTAGCGTTAGTTATCATGCTAACTGCCATCGGATGCAAAAAGAATAGTAGCTATTCCTCTGTCGGTTCTATCACCATGTTACCCGACCAACTCTCCCTGATCGAAGGCGAAAGCTACCAGCTCCTTCTCATCGCCGAAGAAGACGATGACGATATCTGGGATTGGAAAGGCCGTGGCGACACCACCGCCAACGAAAGCTCCACCTATAGCCCCACCATGTCCGACAACGGCGTCGTGTGGATTACCTCCTGCCCCTCTGTTGCTTCGGTTTCCTCCAAAGGTCTGGTCAAAGCCCTCAAAGCCGGAAAAGCAACCATCACTGCCTACTACTACGGCCACCAGGCCACCTGCCGCCTCACCGTGACTGCTCCCGACCCTACTCCTCAAACTCCTACCACCGACACCACCTCAGTAACTCCCACTGACACCACTTCCGTGCCTCCTGCCGACACCACCTCCTCCGGAAAATGGAGAAGATAAATCCTTAATACAATAAAAATAGCAGGACTTCAAAGGAAGTCCTGCTATTTTTTTTATTTCTAAACTCATCTTCTATTTCAACGACTTCCACTCCATATACTCCTCATTCATCTCCCACTCATTTCCAAGCCTGCTCTTCAGCGCCTGAAACTCCTCGTCACCAATCTCCTTGCCTCCCTTCGTGTAGCTAAACTCCTTCTTCCCGCCAGGACCCGACTTCTCCACCACTCCGAACTTCTCCGCAGCCCTGTCGTCTTCCACTATACAAAACTCGTTTTTCATGCATCCCGAACCACAGCTCACCACCGATCCCACTCCCCTCTCGTAGAACACAATCGACGCACCGCCAAACGCACTCGCCAACAGCTCCACCTTTCCGTCTGCTATCGAATACACCGCTCTCAATCCCAACTTCTTGTTCCTCGCATAAACCTCCCTGTAGCTGCCGTAACCCGCATGAATCAGCGCATACTCGTCAAACGCAGCCTCCTTCGGCGTCATCACCAAAGCCTTCGCCGCCTGCTTCTTCATCTCCGGCACATACTTCATCACCTCGCTCTTCCATATCGGCAACTCCTCGTCGATCATCACATGATAGCACTCATACTCCACCTGCACCAGCTTGTCACCATCCTCCGGCATGTAGAACATTCCCGTCGTCGCACTCTCCGGCGCATAACGCTTATAGCATATCTCCAGTCCCCACTTCCCCTCAAACGCAGCCTCTATAGTACAAGGGATATACTCCCCGTCGTCATCCGCATTCCATCCGCAATCCCCGTCGCTAAAATAATAGCCCAGCACCTCATTCACATAAACATTCTCACCGTCAATCAGCACATCCAGCGCCAGCGCATACTTCCTGTCCTTGTCATACGGGTCCTTCGGTCCGTCCTTGTATTCTCCCTTGAACTGCAGCGAACCGAACACATACCTCCCGTCAATCTCACACACCTTTATCGACTTCGCCGCCTTCATGCCATACTTCTTCTCCAATCCCTTCACCACCTCCGACGGCAACTTCTGCGAATTCAACCTCACGCCCTCGTTCGATCCCTTCTCCTTCACACTCAACAGCTTGTGAGCCTCCAGATAACTGTCCGTCACAACCACCTGGCCACCCCACAACTTGCCGTTGTCCTTCTTGTTCTCTGCTTTATACCTCGCACCCATCGCAGGAATCCCCTCCCTGCCGTGAATTTCTCCCAAACTCGCCCACTCCCCGTCAGGGTCCTTCAACACCTCGTCAACATACTTCACCTTCACCACTTTCCCCTCCGCTATCAGATTCGTGTACCTCTCCCTGTTCTTCCTGAAACCCTCCTGCATAGCCCAATTGTCATACGCCGCCAGATAATACTCCTCTCCCGTCTCCTTCCTGTTAGGTTCCTCTACACCCGTCCAATACAACATCTCCAACACACCATCACCCACCTCCATCAGGAACATAGGCCTCGGCGTAGTGTCCCTCATATTCTCCTCCACCGCCACACTGTCACCGCTCACCACACTGTCCGTCTCCCCCTCCGACTTCTCTCCCTTGTGCTTGCAAGCCACCATCACCACGGCAGCCGCCATCATAAAAACAAGAAACTTCTTCATATCCATAAATATTACATTTCCCTAAATAACGCCAATCACCCCAAATTATTGCCCCTCCCACCTAAAAAAAAACATTCCAAACCGCCACACACCCGACCCAGCCCAATATCAAACTTGACTCGAATGTATATCGAATCAGTATCGAATGTAACACGAACGTGACACAGACATGCCATAGACTTACCATAGAGTTGATACCTATTTACCATTAATTTACAAGCACTTACAAACAGCCCCAAATCCACTCCAGCACCATTTTCAACAAAAAAAACGCACAACTATTCCCGTACTCAATAACAGAGGTATTTTACACATAACCCATAGTTACCGTATCTATATCCAAAACGGGAACACTACGGGAGCAAAAGGGGAGCAAAACCAATAGACTACTATATGCCAATCTATCAAGAACATACCGCCTAACTTGTCACTGAATAAAAACATTGGACAAGATCTAAAAAATGCCTCGAAGATGCATACTCTCTATAACACTACACAAGTAGGGAGGTAACATTGATAGGTAGAAATGCGCTTTTTTCTTAAAAAATTGCTTAATTAAAAATTATTCGTATCTTTGCACTCAATTTTCAACATTGTTAATAAATATGAAACAGACAAGGTTTTTCATCGGATCGTTTATCGCTATGTTAGTTTGCTTGCTCGCTACGAGTTGCGAACATACTTGTTTATGTGACTTTGGATACGAAACAATTGAGTTTGATACCAAGTCAAGGTGCAAGAAGTTTAATACAAGCGACGATGGTGCAAGATTCCGTTCCTATGCCACTTACCCAGACCGACTATACCCTATTGTAAACAATTGTACGAAAATATAGCAATTGTTAACGAATGTTAAACTCATACGCTAAAGTACTGATGTATGTCACAACCCACGCAGTTTGTGGATTGCCAATAAAATAGCAAAAGCGTCTCGAAGAGACGCGCACTCAAACACATTTCATACCATAACAAAAAAAACGGGAACTCCCTTTCGGAAATTCCCGTTATAAAAATGGGCGGCGACTTACTTTTCCACAAACTAGTGCAGTATCATCAGCGAGGACGGGCTTCTGCCTGGCTCCGCAGGAGACACGACCTGTGACTTCATGTCACAAACTTCTCTGTTGTCGGCATAGCCGACGCCTACGGCTCGGAATGGGAAGAGGTGAGCTGTGGCCTGTGCCCTTGCGGCACAAACACCGACTCTATAACCATCCAAAACAAAAAAAAGAGCAC
>JAFRTM010000001.1 GCA_017439185.1 Bacteroidales bacterium
GTCACGGGCAACATGAGCGACGGCTACACCGTCGATTACGAGAAGGTGAAGATCGCACGCGGCCTGCTGCTGCCCACCTACTCCATGACCTGCAGCGTCCTCGGGGCTCAGCACAAATGCTCCTACTCCTGGACCGACAACTCTGGTCAGGGCGACGCGGAGGCGACGGACAAAATCTGCATCAACCTCTTCAATCCTACAAAAGGCGTCAGCATGATGTTCGAAGACGTGGCAACCCGCGCCGCCGAAGCCTGCCAAGTCCAGTACAGCACCGCCTGGGCCGGCGACACGGTGTATAACTACATCTTCTGGAAGAAACCCGACGGCAGCTGCAGCGACAGCCAGCTGGTAAACTTCTTCGTAGCGGAGTAGGACTTATAGGACCTATAAGACTTATAGGACTTATAAGCCCTATCACCAAAAGGGAGCCCCAACCGGCTCCCTTTTGCCCACTGGCCACTAAAAAAAATCTTCCATTTTTTTGCTATTTTATCCAAAATTAGTATATTTTTTCCTGGCGGAAAGAAGATACCGCATCTCGGGAATCCAAAAAAAAATTACATTTTTTCTTGTTATTCCACTCGATTTTTGTATCTTTGCAAGTTTAATAGGAATAGTCATTTATTGTTAATATATTGTAAATCATTATTATTAATAACAAAATATACAAAAGATATGCAAGCAATCGTAAAAACGGACTTTCATTTTCCGAAGCAGAAAAGCCTCTATGTTGGCAAAGTAAGAGACGTCTATAACATCGACGACAAATATATGGCCATGGTGGTCAGCGACCGCATCTCGGCCTTCGACGTGGTGCTGCCCAAGGGCATACCCTACAAAGGGCAGGTCCTCAACCAGATAGCCACCAAGTTCCTCGACGCCACCGCCGACATCGTGCCCAACTGGAAGCTGGCGACCCCCGACCCGATGGTCACCGTGGGCCTGAAATGCGAAGGCTTCCGCGTGGAGATGATAGTGCGCGGATACCTCGCCGGCAGCGCCTGGCGCGAATATAAGGCGGGCGCCCGCACCCTCTGCGGCGTGCCGCTGCCCGAAGGCATGGTGGAGAACCAGAAATTCCCCACGCCCATCCTCACGCCGACCACCAAGGCCGACGAGGGCCACGACGAGAACATCTCGCGCGACGAGATAATCCGTACCGGCCTCGTGGCCAAGGAGGACTACGAGCAGCTGGAGCGCTACGCCCTCGCCCTTTTCGAGCGCGGCACCAAGATAGCCGCCGAGAAGGGCCTCATCCTCGTGGACACCAAATACGAGTTTGGCAAACGCGACGGCAAGATCTACCTCATCGACGAGATCCACACGCCCGACAGCAGCCGCTACTTCTACGCCGACGGCTACGAGGAGCGCCTCGCCAAAGGCGAGCACCAGCGCCAGCTCTCCAAGGAGTTCGTACGCGAGTGGCTGATGGCCAACGGCTTCCAGGGCAAAGAGGGGCAGAAGGTGCCCGAGATGACCGACGAGATAGTGAACGGCATCACCGACCGCTACATAGAGCTCTACGAGGCCGTCACCGGCGAGAAGTTTGTGAAGTCGGAAGAATGCAGCGACGTCTGCCGCCGCATAGAAGACAACGTAACCCGCTGCCTCGAAAAACTCTAAAACGTCTTTTACGAAGTAAAAAACATATCAACATAAAACATATCAACGTCTTTTACGAAGTAAAAAACATATCAACATAAAACATATCAACATTAAATCATGTACAAGATAGTCGCAAAACGTCAGCTGACACAGGATATTTTTCTTATGGACATAGAGTCGCCGTGGATAGCCCGCTCGGGCAAGCCGGGACAGTTCGTGATAGTGATACCCGACGAACAGGGCGAGCGCGTCCCGCTGACGATATGCGACATCGACCACGAGCGTGAGACGGTGACTATAGTCTATCAAGTGGTGGGCGACTCCACCCGCCTGCTCTCCTCCCTGGCCGTGGGCGACTCGGTGTTCACCATCGTAGGCCCCCTCGGACGCGCCAGTGAACTCCTGGAACGCGACAACAGCGAGGCACGCATACTCTTCGTGGCCGGCGGCGTAGGCACAGCCCCGGTCTATCCCCAAGCCAAGTGGTGCAAGGAAAACGGCGTGAAGTGCGACGTGGTCATCGGAGCCCGCAACAAGAGCCTCTTATTCTTCGAAGAGGAGATGCGCCAGGTGTGCGACCACCTCTACGTCACCACCGACGACGGCTCCTACGGCGAGAAAGGCCTCGTCACCGAGAAGATCAAAAGCCTCGTGGAGGCAGGGGAGAGGTACACCGTGTGCGTGGCCATCGGACCGTTGCCGATGATGAAGTTCGTCGCCAAGCTCACCGCCTCCTATAACCTGAAGACCATCGTCAGCCTCAACTCCATGATGGTTGACGGCACCGGCATGTGCGGCGCCTGCCGCGTCTCGGTGGGCGGCAAGGTGAAGTTCACCTGCGTCGACGGTCCCGAGTTCGACGGCCATGAAGTCGATTTCGACGAGGCCATGCGACGCCTCGCCAAACCCGACGCACGCAAATACCGCATAGCCACCACCGAAGGCGGCCACCACTGCAACCTCGCCGACGAGGTGATGGTGGCCCTCGCCGAGGCGAAGCAGCGCCAGAAACCCTCGGAGCAAGACCCGCACGTGAGAATCCACAACTTCGGCGAGGTGAGCTACGGCTTCTCCGAGCAGCAGGCTGTCGCCGAAGCCCAGCGCTGCCTCCACTGCAAGAAACCCCTCTGCGTGAGCCAGTGCCCGGTGAATATCAACATACCGGAGTTTATCTCTCTGGTGGCCGACAAGCAATATGGCGAAGCGGCACGCGTGATAGCGCGCGACTCGGCCCTGCCGGCGGTGTGTGGACGTGTGTGCCCCCAGGAGACCCAGTGTGAAGGGGCGTGCATCCTCGGCAAGAAGCAGGAGCCGATAGCCATCGGCGCCCTCGAACGTTTCGTCGCCGACTGGCAGCGCGAGAAAGGCAAGCCCATGGAGCAGGCTCCCGTAGAGCCCAAAGGGGCGAAGGTGGCCATCATAGGCAGCGGCCCCTCGGGCCTTACCTGTGCCGGCGACCTCGTGAAGATGGGCTACGAGGTGACCATCTTCGAGGCTCTCCAACATGCCGGCGGCGTGCTGGTGTACGGCATCCCAGAGTTCCGTCTCCCGAAACTCAAAGTGGTGGCGCCAGAGATTGAAAACCTCACACGCCAGGGCGTGGAGATCAAGACCAACGTCATAGTGGGCCGTACGGTTACCATCGACGACCTGGAACACAAATACGGATACAAAGCAGTATATATAGCCAGCGGCGCCGGACTGCCCAAGTTTATGAACATACCGGGCGAGACGCTGGTGGGCGTCATCTCGGCCAACGAGCTCCTGACCCGTGCCAACCTCATGCACGGCTACGACGAGAAATACGCCACGCCGATATTCCTCGGCCGCCACGTGGCCGTGGTGGGCGGCGGCAATGTGGCCATGGATGCCGCACGTACCGCCCGACGTCTCGGCAGCGAGGTGACCGTAGTCTATCGCCGCAGCGAGCAGGACATGCCCGCCCGCCGCGAAGAGGTGCACCACGCCATGCAGGAAGGCATCCATTTCGCCTTCCAGACCAACCCCGTAGCCATCCTCGGCGACGAGCAGGGCAACGTGAGGGCCATGAAATGCGTGAGGATGGAGATGGGCGAACCCGACAGCAGCGGACGCCGCAAGTTCTCGGTGATAGAAGGCTCGGAATACGAGCTGGAGGTCGATACCGTGGTGATGTCACTCGGCACCAGCCCCAACCCGCTGATACGCGACACCACCAAAGGACTCGACGCCGAAAGCTGGGGCGGCCTCATCGCCGACGAGGAGGGAAGGACGTCGAGGATCGGCGTCTTCGCCGGCGGCGACGCGGTGAGCGGCTCGGCAACGGTGATATTGGCCATGGGCGCCGGCCGCAAGGCCGCCAAGGCCATCGACGAATACCTGCAACAGAAACGGGGAAAATAGAACTGCGATTGTGGCCATCACTGAGGATATATCCACGTCGGGCTTTGTAAAGTCTCTGTCGTTCAGTATGTCCGACGTTTTCTCCGGTCACGAGGAGATTGGGTCTCGTGGCTCTTGCCGGCTGTATAGGGCGCAACGTTACGGCAAGTGGTACGTGCTGAAAGGGCTGAAACCGGAATATGCCGGCGACCAGCTGCGCCTGGCCATGCTCGAGAAGGAGTTCGCCACCGCGGTGAAGATGGCCCATCCCAACATCGTGCAGACCTTCAGCCACGAGCACGACGAGGTGGCGGGCGAGTGCATAGTGATGGAATATATAGACGGCCGCACCCTCGCCGACTTCCTGAAGGAGAAACCTTCGTTCAAAGCCCGCAAACGGGTGGCGGGGCAGATACTCGCCGCCATGGCCTACTACCACTCGCTCCAGATAGTCCACCGCGACCTCAAGCCCTCCAACATAATGGTCACGAGGAACGGCGACAACGTGAAACTCATAGATTTCGGCCTCGCCGACACCGACGACTACGCCCAGCTGAAAGAGCCGGCCTATACCGTGGGTTACGCCGCCCCCGAGCAGATGCGTACGGGCGAGACGATAGACTGCCACACCGACATCTACGCCTTCGGCGTGCTGCTCCGCGAGATATTCCCCAAACGCTACAAGAGGGTCGCCGGACGCTGCTGCCAGCCCAACCCCAAGCTCCGTTACGCCAACGCCGGCGAGGTGGTGCAGGCCCTGAGGAAGGCCGACAGAAGAGGGAAATGGCGCTGGACACTATTGCTCCTGCTGCTCTTGCTCTTCCTTCTGCCAGTCGCGGTTAAGTTATTCCTGACCCATTCGCATGATACCGTGCCGCAGCAACCGCCGCAGGAAGAAGTGGAACCGGTAAAGGAAGAGGCCAAGGCCGAACCCGAGGCTGTAGCAGAAGCGGCACCGGCCCGGCAGAAGGAGGAGAAAGCCGTCGGCGGCTACGACGCCGAGGTGGACGCCGCCGTGGCCCAGATGAGGCAATACTGCCGCCAGCAACAGTCTTCTCTCAAAGACAAGGTGGAAAAGGGGACGGTCAGTTGCCAGGAAGAGCTGGAGACCCTGGCGGTGAAGGCCAGTCTGGAGACCTATCTCTATGAGATGCAGCTGATTGACGCCATGACCGACGAGGTGAAGAAAGACTGGCGCACGTTCTGGTATGACCTGAACGACCTGGCCATCGGAAACGAGGGGGCGCTGAAAGAATATGCGGCCAGCCAAAACCTCCGCCAGCTGAGCCGCGAGGAGATGGAGACATGGAGAGACGGCGACGGGAAGAAACTCTACGACGAGTGCACCCGGCTGGGTCAGGATTTCGGCAAGCTCCACTCCAAGCTCAGCCGTCTCGCCGACGGTGCAAGATAACAGTTATTTCTGTCGTGTCAGACTTTAACATTTTACGAAACCAATTGTGGGAGAGCCTTTGGGCGATTTGTTGAAAAGCGTGTTAATAATTTTCGGCAGGGGAGGACTTTGGAGGGAAAAAAGCGATGTATCTTTGCAAAGTGATTCGGACATTGCGACGAGAGGGGATATTTGGCGTAAGATAATGAGAAACAGGAGGTAAGCTAAAAGTTAAGAAAGCTTGTCGTAGTGGCAACACCGCAAAAATGAAAGTAAATTAATACACCATATATATTATAAGCACCAAAACATGGAAATAGTACCTTTCAGCATCAAGAAACGTGACGGCCAGCGCGTAAGATTCTCGCTGGATAAGATAATGAACGCCATCATCAAGGCGTTCGAGAGTGTCGGCGAGCCGGTCGATCTGGGCAAGATAAGCAAGATTCTCAGCCATCTGGACATCCACGAGGACATCACCGTGGAGGAGATACAGAACCAGGTGGAAGAGGCGTTGATGAGGGAAGGTTATTTCCAGGTGGCGAAGAGCTTCATGCTTTACCGCCAGAAACACACCGAAGACCGCGAGACTATGGAGAAGCTGGCCTTTCTGGTGGACTACTGCAAGGCGGCCAACGCGGCGACGGGCAGCAAATACGACGCCAACGCCAACGTGGAACACAAGAATATCGCCACCCTGATAGGCGAGCTGCCGAAAGCAGGCTTCATAAGGCTTAACCGCAGGCTTCTCACCGACAGGATAAAGAAGATGTACGGCAAGGAGCTGGCCAACAGGTACCTCGACTTGCTGACGCACCATTTCATATATAAGAACGACGAGACGTCGCTGGCCAACTATTGCGCAAGTATCACGATGTACCCGTGGCTGCTCAACGGTACGGCGTCGATAGGAGGCAACTCCAAGGCTCCTACAAACCTGAAGAGCTTCTGCGGCGGCTTCGTGAACATGGTGTTTATGGTGAGCAGCATGCTCAGCGGTGCTTGTGCCACACCCGAATTCCTGATGTACCTCAACTATTTCATAGGACTGGAGTACGGCAAGGACTATTACCAGCACGCCGACAAGGTGGTGGACCTGTCGATAAAGCAGAGAACCATCGACAAAGTGATCACCGACTGCTTCGAGCAGATCGTCTATACCCTCAACCAGCCGACCGGCGCAAGAAACTACCAGGCTGTGTTCTGGAACATCGCCTACTACGACAAGAACTATTTCGACAGCATATTCGGCGAGTTCTACTTCCCCGACGGAAGCAAGCCCGACTGGGACGGCCTGTCGTGGCTGCAGAAGAGGTTTATGACCTGGTTCAACAACGAGAGGCTGAAATCGGTGCTGACGTTCCCCGTGGAAACCATGGCGCTGCTGACGAAGGACGGCGACTGCATGGATACCGAATGGGCTGACTTCACCGCTCAGATGTACTCGGAAGGCCACTCGTTCTTCACTTATATGAGCGACAACGCCGACTCGCTGTCGAGCTGCTGCCGCCTGAGAAACGAGATCACGGACAACGGCTTCAGCTACACCCTGGGTGCCGGCGGCGTGAGCACGGGCTCGAAGAGCGTCCTGACCATCAACCTCAACCGCTGCATCCAGCAGGCGGCCAAGGACGGAACACCCTACGTGGAATATATAGCCGACATCGTGGATCTGTGCCACAAGGTGCAGACCGCCTACAACGAGAACCTGAAAGAGCTGCAGTCACACGGCATGCTGCCGCTGTTCGACGCAGGTTATATCAACATCAACCGCCAGTATCTGACGATAGGGGTGAACGGTTTGGTGGAAGGTGCCGAGTTCCTGGGAATACCGATCACCGACAACGAGAAATACAGGGCTTACGTGCAGGAAATCCTCGGTATCATAGAGACCTACAACAAGAAATACCGCACCAACGAGCTCATGTTCAACTGCGAGATGATACCGGCAGAGAACGTCGGCGTGAAACACGCCAAGTGGGACAGGGAAGACGGCTACTTCGTGCCGAGAGACTGCTACAACAGCTATTTCTATGTGGTGGAAGACTCGTCGCTCAGCATCATAGACAAGTTCAAGCTCCACGGCGCTCCCTATATAGAGCACCTCACGGGCGGCAGCGCGCTGCACATGAACCTCGACGAACACCTGTCGCAGGACCAGTACCGCCAGCTGCTCAGGGTGGCGGCTCAAGAGGGCTGTAACTACTTCACGTTCAATATTCCCAACACTATCTGCAACGACTGCGGAACGATAGACAAGCGCTATCTGAAGGAATGCCCCCACTGCCACAGCACGAACGTGGACTACATGACCCGCATCATAGGTTACCTGAAGAGGGTGAGCAACTTCTCGCAACCCCGTCAGGAAGAGGCCGCCAGAAGATACTACCATAACGAACACTAATAACTAAAAGTCAGAGAACCACATAAAGCGATGCTTAAATACTGGAACACAGATATAGTATTTCAGGAAATTCCCGACGAGACGACCCTCGCCATAAACCTCACCAGCTGTCCTTGCCACTGCCCGGGCTGTCACAGTAAATACCTGTGGCAGGATATCGGGAAGCCGCTGGACATTACCGAGATAGGATGCCTGATGAGCGTCTATGGCAAGTCGATCACCTGCATCTGCTTTATGGGAGGCGACGCGGCACCGGCAGAGGTACAGAAACTTGCCGACGACATAAAACAGCGCTATCCCCACTATAAGGTGGCGTGGTACAGTGGACGGCAATATCTTCCGCACGAAATCGACAAAAAACATTTCGACTACATAAAGCTGGGACCATATATCGCCCATCTGGGACCGCTGTCGTCGGCCAAGACCAACCAGAGGATGCTGAAAAAACAGCAGGACGGTTCGTTCAGCGACATCACGGCCGGATTCTGGAAGAAAAATGCCGCGAAACAAGAGGCAGTTACGAAATGAGGTCGGCAAACCGGTTGCTCTGGGTAATCGGCATCGCGGCGATGCTGGCAGGACTGCCGAAGGTGTCGGTGGCCCAAACTTATGTGGGCACCATGAAAGTGGGCAGCTATGAGCAGAAAGAGGCGAAGATGGAGTTGAAGACGTCACCTCAAAACACGACGACCTTGACGATGAGGCACGTGAAGTTCGCAAAACTGATGCCGGTATATATCGATGTTGATCTGGCGCCGGTGAAGGTGAAAGGAACGGCCATAGAGGGCAACGGAATAGTGCCGGTGAGTAAAGGAAAACGTCAGGAAAAGCACACGGTGCACAACCTGAAAGGGACTACGGCCAACGGGCAACTCGTTTTTGAGTGTATGATGGGAAAACACAAGGTGGAATTCAAAGGAGGACGCAAAGATTGAGAATCCAACACAAAGGAGACACCGGAATAAAGCTGGCGGCAATGGTGGTGTTGCTGCTGGTTGCTCCATTTATGGCGACGGCACAAAAGTTTGACGGAGGAATGATGCTCCATTCGGGTTTCCTCAAAGCCCAGCTGCCGGAGATAGGGAGCGACGTGACCGGAGTCCCTTGGGGAATGGGCGGCGTGGCGCGGTGGCATGCGGTGAAAGGGTTGAGAGTGGGGGGAGAAGGATATGTGTCAACAGTCAGTAATCCCAACTTTGAGAGTCTCTCCTACAATACCAACGGGAGTTTTATAAGAGTGGGCTGGGGAGGATTGGTGTTGGATTATTATTGGAGTGTGGGGCGATGGTTCCCGTTCGCAGGCATAGGTGTCGGCGGCGGCGGCTCCACCATATTGCTGGTGGGCAACGGCGACACGGACGACTGGAAGGCAGAACCGCTGACGATGTTGCACAAGAGGGCTTTCGGATATATTGATCCCTATATCGGTTGCGAGATGGCGCTAAAGCCTTCAATACACATCCTGGTAAAAGTGGATTGGCAACTGCCGTTTGGCCCCAACGAGATAGCTGCAGGACCAAGAGGTTATGTCGGCGTTATATTTATCCATTGATATTTCATCGGAGTGTTATCTGCTGATATTCAGTGATTAAAACCCGGTAGTGCGAGTTTATACAAAAGCGTGGCATAATATTTTTTATTTTATTTAGTATAATAATGATATTTTTTTGTATCTTTGCAATTTGAGCATAAAAGTATAATTATGCACTAAAGAATTGATTAATAAGAAATAAACACAAATAAAATGAAAGTTAACCGCAGAAAAGAACTGTTTCCAGAGGTGACAGACGCCCAGTGGAACGATTGGACATGGCAGGTGAAGAACCGCATCGAGACCTATGAACAATTGAGCAAATACTTCACATTCAGCGATGAGGAGGCAGAAGGAATCAAGAAGGCTTTGGCCAAATTCCGTATGGCTATTACTCCTTATTACCTGAGTCTTATTGATCCCAACGATCCATACGACCCCATCCGCAGGCAGTGTATCCCTCAGGGAGCCGAATGCAACATAGCTCCGGCCGACCTCAACGACCCGCTCCACGAAGACGAAGACTCTCCGGCACCAGGATTGACCCACCGTTATCCGGACAGAGTGCTGTTCCTGATAACCGATATGTGCTCGATGTATTGCCGCCATTGCACCAGACGCCGCTTCGCCGGACAGAAAGATGACGAAAGCCCGAGCGAGAGGATAGAGAAATGCCTGGAGTACATAGAGAAGACACCGCAGGTGAGAGACGTGCTGCTGAGCGGCGGCGATTGCCTTATGGTGAGCGACCAGAAGCTGGAATACATAATCAAGAGGCTGCGTGCCATACCTCATGTGGAGATAGTCCGTCTGGGCAGCCGCACTCCGGTTGTGTGCCCTCAGAGAATCACCGACGACTTGGTGAACATGCTGAAAAAATATCATCCGATATGGCTCAACACCCACTTCAACCATCCCAACGAGTTTACCCCCGAAGCTGAGGCCGCTTTGGCGAAACTGGCCAATGCCGGCATTCCTCTGGGTAACCAGACGGTGCTGCTGAGAGGTATCAACGACTGCGTACACGTGATGAAGAAACTGATGCACGAACTGGTGCGTAACCGCGTGAGACCTTACTATGTGTATCAGTGCGACCTGTCGATGGGTTTGGAGCATTTCCGTACCCCGGTAAGCAAAGGAATAGAGATTATAGAAGCGTTGCGTGGCCACACCAGCGGTTATGCCGTTCCCACCTTCGTGGTTGACGCCCCCGGCGGCGGCGGAAAAACTCCGGTAATGCCTAACTACGTTATCTCGCAGAGCCCCAACAAGGTGATACTGCGCAATTTCGAGGGAGTTATCACTACCTATACCGAGCCGCGCGAATATCACGAAGAGTGCCACTGCGAGGCGTGCGAGGCTAAGAGAAGAATCGACGAGGGTGTCGCTTCGCTGCTGGAGACCGACCGTATGGCACTGGAACCGAGCCACCTGATGCGTCACGAGCGCAACAAGAAAAAATAAGAAACAAGAAAGGGTAGGGGAGACTTCGGATTAGCAGGAAGACTCCCCTGTCTCTTTATATACAGATGCCTGCGATGAGGGTCAGATTGTCCATTATGTTGCTGTTGCTGGCATTGCTTCCGTTGAAAGAAGTGTATGCCCAGATTGCCGGTATGGACAATTTGTCGATATTGGACATGACCAACACGGCAAGAACCGCCGGATTGGGAATGGATTACCTGCCGCTGAGGGACAACGACATAAATGTGGCGGTGGATAATCCCTCGATGTTGGGCAAAGAGATGAACCGAGCCCTGTCGTTCAACTATGTAGGGCTGTTCAACTATGTAGGGATGGGGCAGGTGACTTATGCTCGTGACTTCAACCGTTTCGGCACCTTCGCCGCCACGATGAAGTACCACAACTATGGTATCTTCCGTGGCTACGATGAGTACGATAACGAGACGGGCAAGTTCTATGCGGCGGATATCTGTCTGATGCTGAACTGGGGTTTTCATATAGATTCCAACTTCTCGTTCGGCGTTAATGTGAAGCCGGTATATTCTCAGTATGAATCTTATTCGGCGTTAGCGATCGCTTTTGATATGGCGGCAAGCTATGTGAGCAAGAATCAGCGTTTTGCGGTGACCGCGATAGGAAGAAATGTGGGTGCTCAGTTTTTCTTTGGCGAGGCAAAAACCGACTGGACTCCGTTCGAACTCTCGGCGGCACTGTCGTATAAGCTGAAGAACGCACCTTTCCGTTTTTTCTTGGCACTCACAGAGTTGCAGCAATGGAATCTGATGTACGAAGATCCTCTGAACCCTTCGTCGACCACCGACCCCTTTACCGGAGAGGTCACCAAACGCAGCGGGGCGGCAAAGTTTTTCGACAACGGAGCACGTCATGTGCTTGTGGCGGTGGAGTTGAACATAGGAAAGGTGTTCTTCCTCCGTTTCGGATATAACTACCGGCAGATGAGGGAGATGTATGGCGCTACGGGATTCAACACCAGCGGATTCTCTTATGGAGTCGGACTGAAAATCAAAGGATTCGAGTTTGCCTATTCGAGAAACAACTATCACCAGATGCAGGCGCCGAATTATATCACCATTACCACCAATCTTGACAGATTTACAAAGAAATGAAACTCAAAATCATAAAGAGTGGCCAGATGAATCCCTACCTCAACTTGGCGGTAGAGGAGTATCTTATGTCATCGAACGACGAAGATACCATAATAATGTATCTTTGGCAAAACCGTCAGACTGTAGTGATAGGTCAAAACCAAAATCCTTTTGCCGAGTGTAGGGTAGAACTGCTGGAAAAGGAAGGTGGATATGTGGCGCGAAGGAAGACTGGAGGCGGTGCGGTGTATCACGATGCGGGCAACCTTAACTTCTCGTTCATAGCACCAGATATGTTATATGATAAGTTTAAGCAATTCGGTATAATATGTTCTGCTGTCGAGAGTTATGGGGTTAAGGTGGAGCTGAGTGGAAGAAATGATATCTTGTGTGAAGGGCGCAAGTTTTCGGGGTGCGCATTCTCAAAAAGGGAGGGGCAAAACCTGCATCACGGTACGTTGCTGATAAAGACCGACACGGAGATGATTCAGCGTTATCTTACCCCCAAACCGACCAAGTTGCAGAAACACGGGGTAAAAAGTGTTGAACGCAGGGTGGTGAACCTTTCGGAACTGGCACCGGTCACGGCTGGCAATATAAAACCGAAACTGATAGAGTCGTTCGAAAAAGAGTACGGACAAAAAGCCACTTGGTTGGACTATGGTGAGCTGATAAGGTGTGACGAGGTAAGTCGGAAGGCTCAGTTGTACGGCAGTGATGAGTGGCTGTATGGCAGGTGGCGTAACTTCAAAGTGACGAAGCACGGCACATTTAACTGGGGAGAGGTTGACTTGCAGGTAACGGTGGATGAGTCGAAAAGAATCATACAAGATTTGATGATTGCGACAGATTCGCTGGACACTGGTGCTATATTGGAGGCAAAGAAGAGGATAATAGGACAGAATATTGATCACCTGATGGATGAGAAATGTCAATCAGAAGTGTTACGGGATATAATTGAAGTTATACTGAAGTAAATATTGGACAGGTTTAACGATGAAATGATGGAAAACTCATGAAGAAAAGAATATTTTTGACCGGCGCCACCGGCACTATGGGCTGGGCAGGACTCCAGGAACTGCTGAAGTACCCAGAACAATACGACGTCACTATCCTGGCGCGTCCGAGCAAGAAAAACCATAAGAAGCTGAAGCCGATAGAGGATAAAATACATGTGGTGTGGGGTGACCTCGTCAACTATGACGACGTGTTGAAAGGTGTCACTGGAGCCGACTATGTGTTGCATGTTGGAGGAATGGTGTCGCCTAAAGCCGACTACTATCCCGAGAAGACTCTCCGTGTAAACGTGAAGGCTGCAGAGAACGTAGTGAAAGCAGTGCTGGCGCAGGCCAATCGCGACGACATGCGGGTGGTGTATATCGGCTCGGTAGCCGAGACCTCCGACCGTAACGAGCCCATACACTGGGGACGTTGCGGCGACCCCGTCTTCGCAAGCAACTTCGACTACTACGCCGTCAGCAAGATCGCAGCCGAACGTATCTTCGCCGACAGCGGCATCCGCCACTGGGTGAGTCTCCGCCAGTCGGGAATCCTTTACCCCGCCATCCTCAAGAACTTCGATCCCATCATGTTCCACGTCCCCATACGCGGAGTGCTTGAGTGGGCCACCGTCGAAGACTCCGGGCGACTGCTCGAACGCGTCTGCCGCGACAACGTGCCGAACTCGTTCTGGAACCGGTTTTACAATATCAGCAGCGGACCACAATACCGTATGACCAACTACGACTTCGAGACACGCGTGCTGAAAGCTGTCCACTGTCCGCGACCGGAGAAGATATTTAACGCCAACTGGTTCGTGCTGAAAAACTTCCACGGGCACTACTACCTCGATGCCGACAAGCTCGAAGAGATCCTGCACTTCCGGGCCAATATCCCGCTGGACGACTATTTCAAGCAGCTGGGTGCTGGCCTTCCCGGAATATTCCGGATGGCGAAAATTGTCCCGCCCTTTATTATCAAAGCGGCTCTTTGCCAGCTGGCCAATAAAAAGACCTACGGCACGCAGTATTGGATAAGCCACAACGACACCGCACGCATCAGCGCTTACTACGGAAGCCTTGAGGAGTGGCGAGCTATACCAAAATGGTCAGACTGGGACCTTTCGGAACCCGCCGACGCAGACAAGGCTGTGCAGATCCAGCACGGTTACGATGAGACCAAGTCACTCGCTCAGCTAACTTTGGCAGAACTACAAGCTGCCGCTGCTTTCCGGGGCGGACGGCTCGTTTCTGACGAATATTCCGGCGACCCGTCGCAGATACTCGAGTGGGAATGCCATAACGGACACCGCTTCAAGGCGTCGCCCAAACTGGTCCTCGAAGGCGGCCATTGGTGCCCCGACTGCCTCTCCAACCACTGGGACAACTTTAGCGATGTGGCCAAGCATAACCCATTCTTCGCACAAGTGTACAAGAATTAAAACAAACACCAGTTATGAATAATATGTCGAAAATATTTACCGTACTGTTCTTGTTTTGTGCCATCACCGCCTGGGCGCAACAGCCGCTCCTTACAACACAGTGGACGCAGGGTTATCCCTACAACCAACTTTGTCCGGCAGATCCGGAGGAAGGCTACAACCATAGTTATGCTGGCTGTCCAGCCACCTCCATGGGACAGATTCTTAATCATCTGAGAACGACACAAGGGACGCGTTTTGACGACAATGATGACTATTATACCGGCAATTACTTCGGTCGTCAGTTTCATATCGATGACGACTGGGAGACTTATCAATTTCCGTCATTTCCGCAATTAAACGAGTTGTTGGATTCTGCTGACGCTACCTTCCAGCGAGGCGGGACTCTGTCGGACTCGTTGATGGCTGCCCTGGTTTTCGCCAGTGGTGTGGCATGCAAGCAGGTGTTTTCTGCGTCGGATTCGTATGGCTCGGGCACCTATTACGTGGATCAGGCGTATGAGGCTTACCGGCGCTTCGGTTTTGAGAACTGTCAGCTGTTTCGAGACCCCGACTCAATAATGTACGACATACTGATTTCCAATTTACAATCCGGATATCCAGCACATCTGGCAGTTGAAAATGCAGCAGGTTCCAGCGGACACAATGTGGTGGTTGATGGCTATCGCGAAAGTGATGGCAAGTTCCATGTCAACTTCGGCTGGGGCGGTTCAATGGACGGCTGGTACAAAATCCCTGACCCGGGCGGATTTTCTTACGGATTGACAGAAATCGAGGGTATTATCGTGAATATCATTCCGACAACCACGCCTGGGGGAATCCCACAGATTTCCCGTTCCTCCGCCCGACTCACAGTCTATCCCAACCCAGTGTCTGATATCCTCTATTTGAAAGACCTGCCTGACGAAGTGGTGGATTATGTCATTTTCAATTCCAGGGGGCAGAAGGTGAGGACTGGCGCCACCGATGGCACAATCCGTGTCGCTGATTTGAATAAAGGAGTTTACGTATTACAAATCAAGGACGACAAATGCCTTGGAACGGCTAAATTCATTGTGAAATAGCCGACAAAGTCTCTTTTTATCCAGAGTCAATGCCTAATTGGGAATGGCAGTGAGTTAGACTTGATATGTGGTGTGATATTGCATATTACTAAAACACATGCCTAATCAAGGGTAGTAAAGAGACTATCTGATTTGAAACGGGTGGCAAGGGACAACTTATAGTCTTCGTGCGAGGTCGGGTAGGAGGGAGGAAGTCCAGGCGGAGAAGCTGTTGTCGAGGATATGCTCGCGTGCGGTGCGGACGAGGCGCAGATAGAAGGCGAGGTTATGGATGCTGCAGATTTGGAGACCGAGGAGCTCTTCAGCGCGGATGAGATGGTGGAGATATGCGAGAGTGTAGCAGTGATCGACTTTGGCTGAACCCTCGGGGTCAATGGGTTCGAAACAGGTGGCCCATTTCTGGTTTTTGATATTAATAGTGCCGTGCATGGTGAAGAGGAGACCGTTGCGGCCGTTGCGTGTTGGCATCACACAGTCGAACATATCAACACCACGCGATATGGCCTCAAGAATATTCTGAGGAGTGCCGACTCCCATAAGGTAACGAGGTTTGTCGGTCGGGAGAATGCGGTTGACCACTTCAATCATCTGGTA
The DNA here is from genome assembly GCA_017439185.1 of Bacteroidales bacterium. GTDB lineage: Bacteria > Bacteroidota > Bacteroidia > Bacteroidales > P3 > Colimorpha. The sequence continues at coordinate 15,963 of JAFRTM010000001.1, forward strand.
CATCACCTCGGTGGGTTCGCCAACGGCGAGACCTCCAATGGCACATCCTTCGGTTGCCCGCTCGGCGATATAATTGGCCGACTGGATGCGTAGGTCTTCGTATTGGCAGCCTTGAACGATAGGGAAAAGAGCCTGGTGGTAGCCATAGAGCGGTTCCGTCTCGTTGAACCGGGAGAGACAGCGGTCGAGCCAGCGGTGAGTGCGCTGCATGGACTGTTTGGCGTAGGTGTAGTCGGCATCGCCGGGGCAGCATTCGTCGAAGGCCATAATGATGTCGGCACCAATGGCCCGCTGAATGTCCATGACATTTTCGGGAGTGAAGAGGTGCTTGGAGCCGTCGATATGGGAACGGAATGTGCATCCTTCCTCTTTTATTTTGCGGTTTTCAGAGAGGGAGAACACTTGGAAGCCTCCACTGTCGGTGAGCATAGGGCGTTCCCATCCGTTGAAACGGTGGAGGCCGCCTGCCTGACGGAGTATTTCGGTACCTGGGCGGAGATAGAGGTGATAAGTGTTGCCGAGTATTATTTTTGCGTCGATTTCGTCGATGAGTTCGTGCTGATGGACAGCCTTAACGGTGGCGGCGGTGCCGACCGGCATGAATATAGGAGTCGGAATATCTCCGTGATCGGTGTGCAAAATGCCCGCACGGGCGTTGGAAGAGGGGTCAGTATGAAGAAGTTTGTACATAAATCAAAATTATAAATATGGTTAATTATATTTTTTTAAGATTTTGGGAAGTCGTTAATATTCAGAATGATGTGTTAAATTGTGAATAACCCGTTGATAAAATCGGGTGCAAAGATACTATTTTTTTTGAAATAAAAGAGTAATTTTGCATACATAATTGTAAAAGGAAATGATGGATTTTTCGCATATATTGAATGATATTGTAGCGCAGATATTGCTGATACTTATGGCATTAGGCTTGATTGTGCTGTGTGTGTACTATGGCGTAGTTTTTTTGAAATTATCGGTAAAAATCAAGCAAAAAAACAAAAATGAGGGGCTAAAAAACGAAGATTTGCCATCGGTTTCGGTTGTTTTGGTGTCGCATAACAGCTCATATTTTCTGAAAGAGAATCTGGTTTATATCCTGGAGCAGGACTATCCCGATTTTGAGGTGGTGGTAGTTGACTACCTCTCGGGCGACGACACACACTATGTGCTGAAACTGTTGCAGGAGAACTATCCCAAGTTGAAGATAGTGCAGTTCAAGAACGACGTGAACCTCTATACGGGGAAAAAGTACCCCTTGTCGATAGGAATACAGTCGGCGAAGAACGACATGATAGTGCTTACCGAGCCCAACTGTAAGCCCGGACTGCAGTGGCTGAGAGGACTGATGGAGGACTATAAAAGAGGAAGAACCGATATAGTGCTGGGCTATTGCAAGATGGAGACCAAGAAGAACCTGCTCGGTTCGCTGCAGCAGTACGACAACTTGCTTTATAGCGCCAGTTATCTCTCGGCGGCGCTTTCCCGCAGGCCGTTTACCGGAAACGGACGCAACTTGTCGTACGGAAGAGACTATTTCTTCAGGAAAGGGGCCTTTATTAAGCATTATGCGGTGAGGGACGGAGCCGACGACATGTTTGTGAACCAGAACGCCACGAAGCGCAATACCGAAGTGTCGCTGAGGAAGGAAGGCTATGTTACGGTTGCCGCGGCGAGGAATTTCTCCTTGTGGCGCCAGGAGAGGCAGCACAGGTGTGTGACCTACACTTATCACAGTTTTGGGCAGAAGTTGAGACGTGCCTTGCCGGGAATCGGGGTGGTACTGTTTTATGGTGCAGCGGTGGCATTGCTGGTTATGGGACTGTTCCCATGGCAGATACTTGCCGGCTTGCTGGTGATAAAACTGGCGTGGCAGATAGTGACCTTTGCACAACTGGAGAAGGCATTCGGGGAGAAGAACCTTTGCTATGCCGCACCGTTTTTTGAAATATATTTTATGCTATCAAATACTATAATGGCGATTTTTCCGTTAAAGTATAAGAAATACAGTAAATAAAGTCAGCACAATTATGGATGTACCTTCGAATTTAGTGACAGATAAAGCGCGGCGAGATTACCAGCTGGTATGTCAGGCGAGAGAGCATGACGACCAGAAGGCGTATGCCAGTCTTATGAGTATGTACAGAGAGCCGCTGTATTCGATGCTTCTGAAGATGACGAACAATCCGACCGACGCGGATGACTTGACGATGGAGACCTTTACCAAGGCTTTCAGTTCGCTGAACTCATACAGCCCCACCAACGCTTTTTCCACCTGGCTGTTCTCGATAGCGTCCAACCATTGCATTGACTTTATCAGGAAGAAGAGGATGCAGACCATCTCGATAAACGACATGGCCGGTACGAGCGACGGGGAACTCTACGAGTATCCGTTGCCGAGTGATATGCCGTCGCCCGAGGAGACGATGGTCAGCGAGGAGAGGAAGGTGCTGCTGCACGAACTGGTGGCGCAGATCAAGCCCCGCTACCGCCGGCTGATAGAGATGAGGTATTTCCAGGAGATGTCCTACGAAGAGATAGCGTCGGAGCTGAATATGCCGATGGGTACGGTGAAGGTGCAGCTGCTGAGGGCGAGGAACCTGCTTGCCACGATGATAAAATCGAGGAGAGACCAAATCTGATGGGAGGGAGATGAGACGAGTTGCTGTTATACTGATGGTGTTGCTGCTGGGCGAAGGTGTTCTGGCAGAGGATTGGGACGTACACAGGCGTCAGCAGGAGGGATGGAACAGGCCGGTAGGCCTTTCGGCTACAATCAATGTGGGGATGCTGGTGGCGAACAAGAAGCAGGCGGGATTCTATTCGGGAATACCGGAGAATTCCAATACGATATTAAGAGTGCTGCATAGCGAGGGCTATGGCGTGCCCATCTGGAATTCGCTAGTCAATGGAGGCTATATAAATCCGTCGGCAATCGGCAGTTACAGCCAGTTGAAGGTTGACGAATACGGCGAGATGCACTATAAGCTTACTTACCAGATTGGTATGGGTATCCGTTATGACTGGGAGTCGGGCTGGGGATTCCTGCTGAGGTTTGACTATTCCAAGCTGACGGCAGTGGGAGCTTTCAACCTGAGCAGTACCAACGGCACGGGAATATTGCAGAACAACAACCAATATATCCGTTGTTCGGTTGGGGGCGTTGAGAACAGGATAAACATAGACTTGGGCGTTGCCAAGCGGTTCTATTTCTCGGAGTCGCTGGCGATGGAGCTGGACTTGGGATTCAATCTCAACAACCTGAAAGTGAAGAAAAACGAGATAGAGATAGCCGGCACCACATACAGTATTCTCGACGTCTGGGGCGGGCAGTCGCCATCGGACTATGTGGGAAGTTACGAGTATATCAACCAGGGCGGTATCGGATATGGCGGATTTGGAACTCTGGCATTCTGCTACCTGCTGCCGGGGGAGAACTCGGTGGGAACGATAGATTTGGGCTACACTTGTATGTACAGCCACTACAACCTGGAGAACTATAGCGGATGGAGTCCGCAGCACACGGTGTTTCTGCGTTTCAACCTCAACACGTTCTCGTTTTTTGACAAGTAATATATAATATAAAGAATACATTAATATAATATAAAGAGAAGTGATTACATTGACAGAGCTGGCGGACTCGGACCATCCGCATTTTGCACGAGACTTGTTTGAATCGGCCTTTCCCGAGACCGAACGACCCGATTTTGAGGACCTGGAAGAGCGTCCGAAGAACTTCCATTTCATGGTGGCGACCAACGAGGACGACCCGGTGGGAATACTGACCTACTGGACTTTTGAGGAGTTTGTGTATGTGGAGCATTTTGCCATCGACGAGGAGTTGAGGAATATGGGATTCGGCAAGGCGGTGTTTCTGCAGTTTATGCTGATGCACGACAAGCAGGTGGTGATGGAAGTTGAGCTGCCCCACGACGAGGTGAGCGAGAACAGGATAGAGTTTTACGCCAGTATGGGCTTGTGCAGCAATCCGTTCGACTATTACCAGCCGTCCTATCACGGTGACGAGACGAAGGTGCCAATGCAGATAATGTCGAAGCTGGAATTGGACGATGACGAATTTGAGGAAATGCGGAAGATTTTGTATAAGGAGGTGTATAAAGTGGAGGGCGTTTGAGCGAGTGACGGCAAATGTAAGTGGTTGAATATTAGATGTGATAAAAAAAATATTGCAAAAAAGTTTGTCAGAATAAAAAAAAGTTGTACTTTTGCACCCGCTTTTGAGAGAAAAAGCCTGGCTCCTTAGCTCAACTGAATAGAGCATCTGACTACGGATCAGAAGGTTGCAGGTTTGAATCCTGCAGGAGTCACAGGAAGGCCGCCGACCTATTGGTCGGCGGCTGTTTTTTATAGGAGACAGGTAGGAGGCACATAGGAGGCAAATTCGAGGTAAATTCGAGTTTTTAGTATTGGTAGGGAAGGCGAGAGTGACGGATGAAATCGGGGACGTTTGTACTTTTTTATATATAAAATGTTGTCAATTATAAAAAAATGTGTATCTTTGCATTTTCTATGGAAAATAGTAAAATAAGTATAAATATCTAAAAACAAAGAATTAAGATGACGAAGTATGTTTACACGTTCGGCGGAAAGACGGCCGAAGGAAAAGCTGACATGAAGAATTTGCTCGGAGGAAAGGGTGCCAACTTGGCAGAGATGTGCCTTTTGGGACTGCCTGTGCCTGCCGGTCTGACTATTACCACGGAATGTTGCACCGCTTATTACAGCAACAACTGCCAACTGCCCCAGGGCTTGATGGAAGAGGTGTGGAAAGGTATGGAGAATGTAGAGAAAATCATGGGCATGAAATATGACGATGCCGAGAACCCGCTGTTGGTGAGCTGCCGTTCGGGCGCCCGCAGTTCGATGCCCGGTATGATGGACACGGTGCTGAACATCGGATTGAGCAGCAAGACGATACCCGGCATGCTGAAGAAGACCAACAATCCGAGATTTGTATATGACTCCTACCGTCGTCTCATCATGATGTATGCCGATGTGGTGATGGAGAAGAGCGAGGGAATAGAGCCTGCAGACGGCAAGGGCATCCGCAAGCAGTTGGACGACATGCTCGACGCTTTCAAGGAGAAGAAAGGCTACAAGAGCGACACCGACCTGACCGCCGACGACCTGAAAGGCCTGGCCGAGGATTTCAAGAAGAAGGTGAAAGAAGTGCTCGGCACCGAGTTCCCCGACGACGCGAAGGCTCAGATGGAAGGTGGCATCAAGGCCGTGTTCAAGAGCTGGAACGGCAAGAAGGCCATCAGCTACCGCAGGATCGAGGGTATTCCCGACGACTGGGGCACCGCAGTGAACGTGCAGGCCATGGTGTTCGGCAACATGGGTGACAACAGCGCCACCGGCGTTGCCTTCACGAGAAACCCGGCGACCGGCGACAACCAGTTCTACGGCGAGTGGCTGATCAACGCCCAGGGAGAAGACGTGGTGGCCGGTATCCGTACGCCCAACCCGCTGAACGACGACACCAAGAACGAGCAGAACAAGCACATGCACTCGATGCAGGAGCTTATGCCCGAGACCTATAAAGAACTCTGCGACATCCGCCAGACGCTGGAGCACAGCTTCCACGACATGCTCGACATAGAGTTCACCATCCAGGACGGCAAGCTGTACATGCTGCAGTGCCGCGTAGGAAAGAGAACCGGAGTGGCCGCCCTGACGATGGCTACCGATATGGCCAAGGAAGGGCTGATCGACGAGAAAGAGGTTGTGATGAGAGTGTCACCCACCCAGCTCGACGAACTGCTGCACCCCATACTGGATGCTGCCGACGAGAAGAAGCACACCGTTATAGCCAAGGGTCTGCCTGCAGGACCCGGAGGCTCGTACGGCTGCATAGCCCTTTCGAGCGAGAAGGCCAAAGAATATGAGGCCGCGAAGGTGAAGAACATCCTCGTAAGAGAAGAGACCAACCCCGAAGACGTGGAAGGAATGCGCGCCGCCAACGGTATCCTGACCGCTCGCGGAGGTATGACGAGCCACGCTGCACTGGTGGCCCGTGGCTGGGGAAAATGCTGCATCGTGGGCTGCGAGGCCGTGAAGATCGACTTCGAGAGCAAGACCGTGACCATCGGCGACAAGAAGTTCAAGGAAGGCGACGTGATCTCGCTGAACGGAACCAAGGGCTGGGTGTATGCCGAAGAGGTGAAGATGATCAACGCTACGGAGAATCCGCTGTTCCAGCAGTTCATGAAGCTGGTTGACAAATACCGCACACTGGGAGTCCGCACCAACGCCGACAACCCCGACGACGCCCGCAGAGCTATCGCTTTCGGAGCCGAAGGTATCGGACTGTTCCGAATCGAGCACATGTTCTACGGCGAGAACAGCGAGAAGCCGCTCGAGAAGTTGCGCAACATGATATTGGCCAACACGCTCGAAGAGAGAGTGAAGGCTTTGAACGACCTGGAGCCCGACATGAAGGAGTTTGCCAAGGCAACCCTGTATGTGATGGATGGCAAACCGTTGACCTTCCGTCTGATGGATCCTCCGCTGCACGAGTTTGTACCTCAGACCGAGGACAAGCAACGTGCCGTCGCCAAGGAGCGTGGCATGAGCTACGATGACCTCCACGCCCGTGTTGAGTCGATGCACGAAGTGAACCCGATGATGGGTCTGCGCGGAGTACGTCTGGGAATCGTGTATCCCGAAATCACCGAGATGCAGTTCCGCGCCCTGTTCAGCGCTACGGCAGAGCTGATGAAGGAAGGTCACGACCCGCACCTGGAGATCATGGTGCCGCTGACCATCAACGCCCTCGAGCTGAAACACCAGAAAGCCATCGCCACGAAGGTGAAGGCCGAGGTGGAAGCCAAGTACGGCGTGACGATCAACTACATGTTCGGTACGATGATCGAGATACCGAGAGCCGCATTGGTAGCCGACAAGATTGCCGAGATCGCCGAGTTCTTCAGCTTCGGAACGAACGACCTGACGCAGATGACCTACGGCTTCAGCCGCGACGACGTGAACGCCATCGTCCACAAATATATCGACGAGAAGATAATCCCCGCCGACCCGTTCAATACTTTCGACCAGGAGTGTGTGGGTCAGCTGGTGGAACTCGGCGTACAGAGAGGCCGTGGCACCCGCAACAACCTGAAATGCGGTGTGTGCGGAGAGCATGGCGGAGACCCCGCTTCGGTAGAGTTCTTCTACAAAGCCGGATTGAACTACGTGAGCTGCAGCCCGTTCAGGGTACCTCTGGCAAGGTTGGCAGCCGCCCAGGCCGCAATCAAGGCTTCACGCAAATAAGACAGCATGTCGCAGAAGATTGGGATATCCCTGTCGGGAGGAGCCGCCTACGGCTTCTCCCACATAGGGTTCCTGCAGGCGATAGACGATGCAGGAATAGAGGTGGAGTGCATAACCGGCACGTCGATGGGGGCCCTGATCGGAGCGTTGTATGCGGCGGGCTATAGCCCGTACCAGATATTAATAATGTTGGGGAACGAAGGTATGCACAGGATTGAGCATATCTTTCGCCCCAACTTTCGTAATAACGGAGGAATCATAGACACGCAGAGGCTGGAGCGTAAGCTGCAGAAATACATTCCCCACAACACGTTCGAGAAGTTGGAGCGGAGATATTACTGCAATGTATTAAACATGAACTCGCTGCAGGAGGAGGTGATAGGAGAGGGAGGAATGTTGTCGAAGTGGGTGATGGCGTCGCTTGCGATACCGCCGTTTTTTGCTCCGGTGAAGGTGGGAAGCAGCTACTATTTCGACGGAGGGCTGGTGGACATCATGCCGGTGGAGCCGTTGCTGAGGGAAGGGTGTGACGAGCGGATAGGGGTGAGCATAAAACTGCTGAAGCCGCATGTGTATATGAAGCCGACGTGGATGAGTCTGAGGGCGCTGGAGTTTATGTGCTATGCCACGACGGAGAGGTCGAGGGAGAAGTTTACGGAGGTGGTGGATGTGGACTGTGGGAAGTACGGAGTGCTGAACTTCAGGAGCTATAGGACTTTTTACGAGGTGGGATACAACGAGGGGAGAGCCTTTGTGAGAGAGTGGAAGAAGAGGAAGCAGGAGCGGATAGAGAACAAGAAAGCACCAAGATTGGGACTAATACCGAACGGAAATGGAATCGATAAAGAAAATCTACAAGGACGGTTCAGGGCCGTCGAGCAGCCACACCATGGGGCCGAACAAGGCCGCGACGATGTTCAAGGAGAAAAATCCTGAGGCGGCGAAGATAAGGGTAACCTTGTACGGTAGCCTTGCGGCGACCGGCAAGGGGCACTTGACCGACCAGGCGATAATCAAAGGAGCTGCGCCGATACCGGTAGAGATAATATGGCGGGCAGACATAGTGCCCGAATTCCATACCAACGGAATGTTTTACGAGGCGCTCGACGAAGGGGGTAAGGTTACCGACACGTGGACGATATACAGTGTGGGAGGTGGCTTGCTGGCCAACGAGGAGACGCACGACAATGTGGAAGAGGTGTATGAGTTTTCGCATATCAGCGAGATACTGGACTATATAGAGAAGGAGGGCCTGACGTTTTGGGAGTATGTGGAGCAGAGGGAAGGACCGGAGATTTGGGATTATCTGGCGAAGATGTGGGAGATCATGCAGGCGACCATAGAAGAGGGATTGCACACCGACGGGGTGATGCAAGGAGGATTACATCTGAGACGCAAGGCGAGGCAGTATTTTGTGAGGGCGTCGAGTTTCAAGCCGTCGCTGCAGAGCAGGGCACTGGTCATAGCCTATGCTTTGGCAACAGCCGAGAGGAACGCGGTGGGAGGACATATAGTGACGGCGCCGACGTGCGGATCGGCGGGAGTGCTGCCGGCTGTGCTTTACCATCTGAAGAAGAACCACCTGTTCTCGGAGAAGTCGATACTGAAGGCGATGGCTACGGCCGGCCTGTTCGCCAATGTGATAAAGACGCATGCGTCGGTGTCGGGAGCCGAGGTGGGATGCCAAGGAGAGGTGGGAAGCGCGTGTGTGATGGCGGCTGTGGCAGCCAACCAGCTGTTCGGAGGCAGTCCGCAGCAGATAGAATATGCGGCGGAGATGGCAATGGAGCATAACCTGGGCCTGACGTGCGACCCGATGTGCGGGCTGGTGCAGATACCGTGCATAGAGAGGAACGCGATGGCGGCGCTAAGGGCGCTTGACATTAACATATATGCGATGATGAGTGACGGAAAGCACCTGATTTCGTTTGACAAGGTGGTGAGGACGATGAACCTGACGGGCAAGGATTTGCCGAGCCTGTACAAGGAGACGGCCATGGGCGGCTTGGCGCTGCTTACCGACGAGGATAAGAAGTGATGGAATGACCGGATTGTCGGAAATATCTTCATCGGGAGAGTTGCGTGACGAGCAGATGGCCGTTACGGAGCAGTTTAGTGCGTATGAGGAATTGAAGAGCAACGGCTTTAACCGTCTGGTGAAGGCACAGAGGGGAGGGGTGTGGTATATACTGAAAGGGCTGAAAGAAGAGTATAGAGGAGTAGAGTTTTACGAGAACTTGCTGGAAAAAGAGGCACAGTTCGGCGGGAGGCTGGAGCATCCGAACATAGTGAGAGTATATGGGACAGAAGAGGTGGAGGGAATAGGGAAATGTGTGGTGATGGAGTATCTGGAGGGGCAGACGATGAAGGAGTGGCTGAGAGGAAGGCCGAGCGGGAAGGCGAGGCACAGGGTGCTGATGCAGCTGATGGATGCGATGGAGTATTACCACAAGCTGCAGATAGTGCACAGGGACTTGAAGCCGTCGAATATAATTATCACGAAGAACGGGGAAAATGTGAAGTTGATAGACTTCGGGTTGTCGGACAGCGAACAGTCGGCGATACTGAAACAGCCGGCCGGTACGCGGAGCTATGCTGCGCCCGAGCAGATGGAGGAAGGGGAGCAAGTGGACTGCCGGGCGGATATCTATGCGTTGGGGTGTATAGTGGAGGAACTATTTCCGTTGCGGCTGAAGGTGGGGAGATACAGCGGAGTGGCAAAGAAATGCGAGAGCCGGGAGAGAGAGAAGAGGTACCAGAGTGTGGAGGAGGTGAGGGGAGCGGTACAGAAAGAGGACCGGGTGAGGATATGGCTGCCGATAGTGGCGGTGTTTGTGGTGACGGTGGGATTGGCGACGGGAATATACTGGTGGAGGAGCGGAAGGGAAGTGGAGGTGCCGGAGCCGGAAGTGGTGGTGGAGAAAGAGTATGTGGAAGGGGAGAGAGACACGGTGGTGGTGAGGGAAGAGGCGGAAGAGGTGGAGCCGGTGGTGCTGGTGAGGACGGAATATGCGATAGCGGACAAAGACACGCTGCTACAACCGTTGAAGGAAGACTGCAGGAGATATGTTGAAGAGAGAGTCAAGGAAAAATACGGAAAGCTGCGGAGCGACTACCGGAGCGGGAGATTCAAATATAGAGAGCAGGCGTTTGCCTATTACACGTATGTTTTTTTCGATACGTGGAAAATGATTTACGGAGTGATGGACGGCAGCGAGGGAGAGTGGGGAACCCAGCCGAACACGGTAGCCAACGAGAATATGTACTACGAGATGATGAAGATAAACGACTCGGTGTCGCGGATAGTGAAGAAAGAAGTCGTAGGCGGAGGATTGCCGTCGTACAAGGAGATGTACAAGAGAGGGGAGTTGAGTGAAGAGGAGATTGAGAGAGTGAAGAGGAGATTGAGAGAGTGAAGAGGGAAGTGGATAGCGTGGAGCGCCAGACAAGAGAGGTGCAGAAGCGAAGATAAAGAGACTATTTGTTTTTAGACATCACGAGACGGAAACCGTTGAGAGGGATGCGGAGAGCGAAGGGAGTGCCGTCGCGGTGAGTGATGATGCTGGATTCGGCACCGGAGAGGAAGCAACCTCCGCGGACGGAGCGGTTGACGCCGGAGTCGGGACCTTGGGGATCATCGGAAGGGGAAGAGGAATAGTATTGGGCGTCGTACCAGTCGGAGCACCATTCCCAGACGTTGCCGGACATGTCGTAGAGGCCGAGCTCGTTGGGTAGTTTTTGTGCGACCGGGTGCATACGTATGGAACGGAGAGACTCCTCGTCCTGCTCGAGAGGGGCGTGCCAAGCGACGTCGGCGCTATTGTCGGAGCCGGCGAAGATGTGGTCCTTGGTGAGTTTGCCGCCGCGTGCGGCATATTCCCACTCGGCTTCGGTGGGGAGACGGAAGGTGTAGCCTTTGACGAGATGGAGAGAATTGAGTTTGGCGATGAATTCCTGTGCGTCGTTCCAGTTGACGTAATACATGGGGTAGTCGTCGCCCGAGCCCATCCAAGTGCCGAACTGCTCGCCGAGCGGGGAGAGAGCCTGCATGTCGGTGAGGGAGGTTCCCATGAGAGTCTGCCAGAGAGCCTGGGTAACCACGGTGGAGGCGATGTAGAAGTCGCGGGAGATGGAGACGTGGTGTGCAGGGAGGCGGTTGGAGGCTGAGTCGGGAGCGAGGGGAGAGTCGGGGTCACCGCCCATGACGAAGGCGCCTTTTTTGACGAGAATCATATCGAATTTTAGGTCGGAATTGGGGATAGACACGGTGATTTTGGGGCTTTGGGCGGAGGCCGCAAAGGAGAGGAGGAGGGCAGCAAGGAGGGTTATGGCTTTGAATTTCATGGTATTTAGTATTTTTGATGATTGAAAATTAATGGTGCAAAGGTACGAAGTATTTTTGATACAGAAGGTGTTATGAGGGGAGAATATTTTCAGGGGGCAGGGCGGGGAATTGTAAGAGGGTGATTGAGAGGAGGTTGGTAGGTATCAAGTCTGACTAAAGTCTGATTTATCACTGAGAGAAATATGATAATGGGAAATGGGGGGATTTTTTGGAATTTGTGGGGGAAAAGGGAGTGGGAGGTGAGTGACCGGAGGGGTGGAGGAGGGAAAAGTTTTGAGGGTAAAGGGTTGTGTGTGAGGGGATTGGGGTTCGGGTGGTGAAAAAAGTTTGGCGGGAATAAAAAAAATGTGTATCTTTGTGGGGTGAAAACTGGGATGCAAATATAAAATATACATTAATATAATATAGTATGGCGGAGAATTATTCGGTTTTGAGGTTCGGGGGGAAGGTTGACGGGCTGATCGGCTATCGGGTGAGGGGGAAGGATTATTTGAGGAGCAGGCCGGCGGTGGTGAGGAACCCACGGACGGAGGCGCAGCAGAGCCACAGGAGGGCGTTTGCGCTGGTGTCGTCGTTTGTGGCGACGCTGAAGGGGGCGTATCTTGTTGGATATAAGAACTATAGGCCTGAGCGGTCGCCGAGGGTGCGAATGACGGAGCATGTGTTCGGGGAGGTGCTGAGGGAGGACGGCACGCTGGACATGAGGCGGCTGAAGGTGGCTCAGGGGCCGCTGCAGGCGTTGATTGTCAACGGGGTAGAGTATGCGGAGGGACGGCTGAGGGTGGAGTTCGGGAAGGGGAACGGGAGTGGTGACGACAAGTTGCAGATGGTGCTGTATAACAAGAAGATAGGGGCGGTGCTGGTGCTGGAGGACGAGGCGAGCCGGAGGGGCAGCGCGGCGACGGTGGAGGTGCCGGAGGAGTGGAGAGAGGACCATGTGTATGTGTATGGCTTCTGGAGGAACGGGGGAAGTGGTCAAGTATCTGATTCGGTGCTGGTTGCGGAGCTGAACGGGGAGGAGGGTAACTGGCTGGCGAGGAGGGAGGAAGAGGAGGCGTTTGTGAGGCTGCTGTCGAGGAACTGGGTGAGAATCAGATATAAGAGGCCGGAGACCGGGGAGACGGGCAATAAAAGTGGTCCGCCTGACTGATGAGGGGCGAAAACGGGTGGGGGCTTCCGCGCTGTAATGGCGATTTTATGATAAAAGTATAGGTTGAAGTGGATTGTTGTAATATGGTGTTTTATAAGTGTTTAGTATGTGTAGTGTTTTGACTGTGTAAAAATATTTTGGGGGAAAATTTTGTGGGAATAAAAAATGTTAGTATCTTTGTGGTTTGGTAATTAATGGGAAATAGTAAATATATTATTCATAATCAATTAAATAACTAAAAAATTATGCAACCAAAAGGAAACAAGTACGGTGTACACCGTGTGCTCGAGCCGAAGGGCGTGCTGCCGCAGCCGGCTAACAAACTGGACAACAATATGGATGTTCTTTATGACAATGAGATTTTGATTGATGTGCAGACTTTGAACGTGGATTCCGCTTCGTTTACGGACATAATGAACTATGCTAAGCAGCAGGCCGGAGAGGGCGCCAGCCAGGAGAAGATCCTCGAGGAGGTGAAGAAAGAGATGTTGCTGAACGTGGAGTTGCAGGGCAAGCACAGGAACCGCAGGACCGGAAGCGGCGGCATGTTGCTGGGTAAGGTGGAGAAGATCGGTGACGCGCTGAAAGGCAAGATCGACCTGAAAGAGGGCGACAGAATCGCTACGCTGGTGAGCTTGAGCCTGACTCCTCTGAGAATCGACTCGTTCGGTGAGATCCGTCCGGAGATCGACCAGGTGGACATCAAAGGTAAGGCTATCCTGTTCGAGAGCGGTATCTATGCCAAGATTCCCGATGATATGCCTGAGAAGCTGGCTTTGAGCGCATTGGACGTAGCCGGAGCTCCCGCCCAGACTGCAAAATTGTGCCAGTATGGCCAGACTGTAGTTGTGTTGGGTGCCGGTGGAAAGAGCGGCATGCTGTGCTGCTACGAGGCCAAGAAGAGAGTTGGAGTTACCGGTAAGGTTATCGGAATTGCCAACAGCCCGAAGAGCACTCAGAGAATCAAGGACCTGGGCTTCTGCGACATCGTGGAGAGCGCTGCCGGCATGACTCCGGTACAGGTTTATGAGCTGATAGAGAAACTGACGAACGGCAAGATGGCCGACGTCACGATCAACTGCGTGAACGTTCCCGACCAGGAAATGACGGCCGTGCTGATCACGAAGGATGACGGTATCGTTTACTTCTTCTCGATGGCTACGAGCTTCACCAAGGCTTCGTTGGGTGCCGAGGGTATCGGAAGCGACGTGAACATGATCATGGGTAACGGCTACACGAAAGGCCACGCCGAGTTCACGCTGCAGGAGCTCCGCGAGAGCGAGAAGCTGCGCAAGATCTTCGAAGAGCTTTATGCGTAATATTGTATAAATAGAAGAACAGAGGGGCCTGCCAAAAAATGGCAGGCCGCTGTTTTTATAGGAGGAGAACGGTGAACGGATATTTGATGAATGTGGTGATAGTGCTGTCGGCTGTGTGGGTGGCATTGACGGTGTTGGACTTTGCGCTGTCAGGCATAGGAGTGTGGATATGGGGCTGGGACTATTGGAAGAGTTTCCGATGGGGATTGACGATGTTGGCTGTGCCGGTGGTGTTGATGGTATGGGGTATGGTGGTGGAGAGGAATATCAGCAGAGTCAAGCATGTGGAAGTGGAGCTGGCCGGATTGCCAGAGAGTTTTGACGGGTACCGGATAGTACACTTGTCGGACATACACTCAATGTCGTTCGCCGGTAGGGAGAAGGTGTTGAGGAAGATGGTGGAGAGAGCTAATAGAGAGGAAGGGGACCTGGTGGTATTTACTGGCGATGTTGTGACGAAGCAGCCCGAAGAGCTGGAGATAACGGGTGGAGAATTGAGACGGCTGAAAGGGAAGGACGGAGTGATGGCGGTAGCAGGGAACCATGACTATTGTGTGTATTTCGACAAAGGCAAGCGATATGGACCTCTTAAGGGAGGATTCGAGAGGGTTTGCCGAGGAATGGAAGATCTCGGTTGGCGAGTGCTGAGGAACGAAAACGAGATGATAGAGCGTGGAGGGGATACATTGGTGGTTGTAGGGACAGAAAACATATCGAATGTCCGGTTGTTCTGCTCGACCGGGAACCTGAGTAAGGCGCAGGAAGGTGCAGAGGGAAGATGTAAGGTGTTGCTGAGTCACGACCCATCGGTGTGGGATGACAAAGTGGTGGGGCAGAGTGACATAGGCCTTACGTTGTCGGGGCATACGCACGCTGCACAACTGTCGTTGCTGGGATGGAGCCCAAGTTGTCTGATGCACAAACGCAGTAGAGGGTTGTACAGGGAAGGAGGACAGTATCTGTATGTGAATTCCGGATTGGGCGAGACGATGCTGCCGTTCCGGATAGGGGTTGCTCCGGAGATAACAGTAATAACGCTGAAGAGAAAAAAATAGGGTGTAGGAGAGATAAACGTCCGAAACAAAAAAGTTACATTGTGTGCAACATTTTGCGGAATATTACGTTATAATATAGATAAAAATTATAATAATGGACGAAAAAGGATTTGAAAAGATAGAGAAATACGACGAGGCGAGGGTGAAGGAGATGGCGAAGCACTACAGCGAGATAATAAGGCTGATGGGGGAAGACGTGGAGAGGGAAGGGCTGGTGAAGAGTCCGGAGCGGGTGGCGAAGGCGATGCTGTTCTGTACGCAAGGGTACGGGCAGAATCCCGAGGAGATACTGCGGTCGGCGATGTTCACGGAAGACTACAGCCAGATGGTGGTGGTGAAAGACATAGAGATCTACTCGCTGTGTGAGCACCACCTTGTGCCGTTTATCGGGAAGGCCCATGTGGCGTATATTCCCGACGGGAGGATAGTGGGGCTGAGCAAGATAGCGAGGGTGGTGGACGCCTACGCGAGGAGGCTGCAGGTGCAGGAGAGGCTGACGGAGCAGATAAAAGACTGCATACAGAAGACGCTGAGTCCGCTGGGAGTGGCAGTGGTGATAGAGGCGCAGCATATGTGTATGAGTATGAGGGGTGTGCAGAAGCAGAACTCGGTGACGACGACGTCGTCGTTCTACGGGGCGTTTATGAAAGACAGCAAGACGAGGGAGGAGTTTATGCATCTGATAGGGGTGAATTTGCATTAGTTGAGTTATGAGTTATAAGTTATGAGTATGAAGAAAATTATAATTATGATGATGGTGGCGGTGATGGCCACTACGGCGATGGGACAGTTGACCCATACGGCGAACGGTACTGTTGACGAGAATGCGGAGAAGGTGCTGAAGAAAGCCCACGAGATGTTCGAGAAGAGTTCGGGGATCTCGTTTGACGTGACGATGGTGAGCCGCGACAGCCAGAAGAAAGAGACGGGGAGACAGAAAGCCAAGGTGCTGTACAGCAAGGGGAAATACAGAGTGGAGATGGCCGACGGGACAATATACTGCGACGGGAAGTCGACATGGCATTGGAACAAGGGAACCAAAGAGGTGATGGTGAACACGATAAGCACTGCCGACGACGACCTGATGAACCCGGCGAGGCTGCTGGCGAACTACAAGAAGAACTTCAAAGCCAAATACATAAGACAAGATGCCGACGGCACCGACGTGGTGGATCTGACGCCTAAGAAGGCAAAGAGTTACCACAAGATCAGGCTGCTGATAAACAGCAAAAACTCGAGGGTAAAGAGGATGGAGATACACAACTACGACTCGTCGGAAGGGTTGGTGGATGTGAGCAATGTGCAGATGGGAGTGAAATGCGGAGACAAAGACTTCGTCTTCGACAGCGAAGCCAATAAAGGAGTGGAAATCATAGACATGAGATAAAAAATAACAGCAATATGAAGAAGACAGCAATCATTATGGCAGTATTGGCGGTGACGGGACTGATGTCCTCGTGCAACCGTTGCAACAAAGACCCCAAGCCCGTGGAGACCGACACGGTGGCGGAAGACACTGTGGTGGCAGAGCCCGAGATACAGTACGACACACTGAGATACAGCCAAAACCCCAAGAAGGCGCCGTCGCTGACGTTGAACTACTCGATAGTGTTGCCCATAGAAGACGAGGCGATACCGGTGACCAAGGTGTTGAGATCCAATATAATAACAGATATTCTCGGAGAGGAATACGCCAAGATGGAGGCCAACGAGGCGTTCAAGAAGTACATAAAGAACGAGCAGGATGCGTTTGAAAACTCCATAAACGACATAAGGGAGGGCGAAGACGCCGAGTTGTTAGAGGAAGACGCATATATGTATAAGTTTGATAGACTTATAAGCACGACGATAAAGACCACCGAGAACCTGATGGTGGTCGATGAGCTGTTCTCGTCATACGACGGAGGAGCCCACGGCTACGGCGGAGACGTATTCTACAACTACGACCTGAAGAGCGGCAAGCGGCTGAAGTTGGAAGACGTGATGATGCTGGACAAAGGAGCCCAGAGCCAGCTGAGCGAGCTACTGTACAAAAAGCTGATGGAGCTGTCCGAGTCGGAGGGGCAATATAACGGTATGGAGATATGGGACTCGAGCGCCACCGACAACTACTATATAGAAAACGGCGAGATGGTCTTTGTGTATCTGCCCTACGCCGTGGCCGCCTATTGCTACGGGGTGGTGTATGTGCCGCTGAAATACAAAGACATAGAGACGTTGCTGATACCTGGCACGGCAGTGGAGAAAGAATTGTCGGACTATGTGATGAACCTTGCAGAGAAAAAATAGCAGAAAATGAAAAAGATACTGACCGTAGCCGTTGTGGCGCTGAGCCTGATGGCATGCAACCAAGGGAAAAAAGACTTGACGAACACTGGCGACAGCGTGCAAAACGCTGAAAGAGAGGATGTGGCATTGGTAGATGTTGTAGAGTTTGACTCGGTGACCTTCCACGATCATCCCAAGACCGAGCCGTCGCTGACGTTGGACGTCTGTGTGGAGCTGCCGGCGGAGAACGACCAATTCCCCGTTATCAAAGTGTTGAGAAGCAACATATTGTCCGACGTGCTGGGCGAGAAATACGGCAAGAAGAGTCCCGCCGAAGCCATAAAGATGTATGCCGAAGACAGCAAGAAAGACTTCAATTCGGCCCAGGAAAGCTATGCCGAGCTGGAACCCGACGCCGACGCGGCCGACATGCCGTCGTGGGAATGCACGCTTAAATCCACTATAAGCAAAGTTACGCGCAATCTGATGGTTGTATATTCAGAACGTTACGACTACATGGGAGGTCCCCGTAGCGAGTCGGCGTATGACTACTACAACTACGACGTGCTCACCGGCAAGCCGCTGAGGCTGGACGACGTGGTGCTCTGCGACAAACAGTCGCGCGAGAAGCTGAAAGGCATGTTAAAAGAGAAGTTAGACGAGTTGGAAAAAGATTCGGTGATGTACGTTGGAATAGTGATGTGGACCGACGGAGGAAACTTCTTCCTGAACAGCAATTTCCATGTAAATGGCGACAAACTCGTGTTCATGTTCAACCCCGGCGAGGTGGCGGCAAACTGCTATGGGCCGCTCGATGTGGAGCTCGAATATGACGAGATTTCGCCGCTGCTTATACCCAACACAGCCTTGTCCAAAGAGCTGGCCGACCAACACAAGAACGCAGAATAGTAAAGAGATGAGCGAAAACATCCTGCTTTTAGAAACCGCCACGAGCGTTTGCTCGGTAGCCCTTGCGAAGGACGGACAGATTGTGGCCCAGCGCGAGAGTGGAGAGCCCAACGCCCATTCGTCGCGGATGGCAGTGTTTGTGGAAGTAGTCATGAAAGAGGCAGGGATGGAGATGAAGAGCCTGACGGCGGTGGCGGTCAGCAGCGGTCCCGGAAGCTATACCGGGCTGAGGATAGGTGTAAGTGGCGCAAAAGGAATATGTTACGGCTTGGAGATACCGCTGGTGGCAGTTCCCACGTTGGCGAGTATGGCGGCAGGCTGTTATGCCAGACACAAAGACTACGAAGGGCTGGTGGCTCCGATGATAGACGCAAGGCGCATGGAGTGCTACAATGCCATATACGACAAAAATATCAGTAAAATAAAAGACATCACAGCCGACATCATAGAAGAGCACATATACGACCAATACCTCGATAGGGGAGAGGTGGTGTTCATCGGCGACGGAGCCGCCAAGACCCGAGAGGTGTTAGGGGTACATCCCAACGCCCGGTTCGATGAGAACTATCGGATATCGGCAGCCGACATGTTGCCGCTCGCAATACAAAAGCTACAAGACGGAGAGACAGAAGACGTGGCCTATTTCGAGCCCTTCTATCTCAAAGATTTCGTAGCCAAGAAGTCGGTAGTAAGAGGATTACACTAAAAAACAGTAAGATGCTGCGTTACACACTGAAACGGCTTGCCTACGGGCTCCTGGTGATACTGGGAGTTGTGACGTTAGTGTTCTTCCTTTTCAACATACTGCCCGGCGACCCCGCAAGGATGATGCTCGGACAGCGGGCCGACGCCGAAAGTATAGAGATCATAAACCGCGACCTGGGAAGAGACCGACCCTTGGGGATTCAATACCTCTGTTATCTCAACGATCTGTTGCCACTCTCGCTGCATAACGTGACCGATGAAAACTCGGCGTTCTATTACGAGAGCACAAAATATTCGCCGAGCGGAAAGCTGTTCACCGTGGGGCATACCACGCTGGTAGCCAAAGTGCCCTACCTCCGACGCAGCTATCAGACCAAGCGTAAGGTAAGCGAGATAATAGCCACCGCCTTCCCGCAGACTGCGCTGCTCGCCGTCACGGCGATGGCACTGGCCTTGGTGTTGGGAGTAGGACTCGGGGTTCTGTCGGCCTTGAAGAAAGACACATGGGTAGACCGTGCGGTGCTTATGTTCTCCACGTTGGGCATGTCGTTGCCGTCGTTTTTCGCCGCCATATTGATAGCATGGTTCTTCGCCTACGTGTTGGCCGATTGGACCCATCTCAATATGTTCGGAAACCTGACTACCGTCGATGACTATGGCAGAGGCGAGTACCTCGACTTGAAAAACCTCATATTGCCTGCGCTCACCCTCGGAATAAGACCCTTGGCGACACTGACCCAACTGGCCAAAAACTCGATGCTCGAAGCCCTGAGTCAAGACTATATACGTACAGCACGAGCCAAAGGCTTGCCCTACCGCAAAGTTGTGGCCAACCACGCCTTGCGCAACGCCCTCAACCCCATAGTTACCTCGGCTTCGGGATGGTTGGCAGGACTCTTGGCCGGTGCCGTATTTGTGGAATATGTGTTCGACTGGAAAGGTATGGGTATAGTCATAGTAGATGGATTGGAACAATATGACTTCCCGGTGGTAATGGGGTCAATATTGTTCGTGTGCGTGCTTTTGGTGCTCATCAACATAGTGACAGATATATTGTACGGAGTCCTTGACCCGAGAGTCAGGCTTACCTGAACATCGTTATATATGTTGATATGTTGATATGTTGATAGGTTGGTATGTTGATGTGTTGATATGTTGATAGGTTGATGTGTTGATGTGTTGATAGGTTGATATGTTGATATGTTGATAGGTTTATAGGTTTATAGGTTTATAGGTTTATAGGTTATATGTTGATAGGATATATGTTGATAGGATATATGTTGATAGGATATATGTTGATAGGATGTATGTTGATAGGATATATGTTGATAGGTTGATAGGTTGGTATGTTGATGTGTTGATAGGTCATATGTTTAGTTGTTAGTGGTCAGTAAAATCAAATAAGTCTAATAGGTCTAATCTGAACAACAGATGATAAAAATATTCAGATATTACGGAGTTCTACAACTCATCACCATATTAGCAATAGCAGTCATAGCCTCTGTGGTGCAAATTATACCCGGTGGCGAAGCCGCAAATGTGGAAGGAGCAGGGCCGATGTGGGAGCTGATAAAACTGTTGACAGGCAAGTCGCTGTATGTGAGTGTCATTGCCGGAACTGTGCTGACGGTGGGGGAGGGCTATATGCTTGCACGCATATTGTACAACCGAGGACTTTCGCCCATAAACACGTTGATGCCGATGTTGATGTTCCTGATATGGTCGCTTATGGGAGGAAACACCCAGTTGTCGCCCCTCATGTTCGTCAACCTCTTTACCTTGCTTGCCCTGATGTCCTTTATGCCGCGCAGCGGACTTGTACTCAACAGCAACGGAATCTTCAACTCAATGGCATACGTGGCAATAGGCACCATGTTCTACCTGCCCGCCGTTTTTTTGATTATTCCCATTTCGATAGCATTTCTCAACTACAAACTCTATTCAGTCCGCGAATGGGCAATAGCGCTCTTCGGGTTCTTGGCACCATACGTAGTGATGATTACCGCGATGTTCCTCTTCGACAAGACCTATCTGCTTATACCGTGGAGCGAGACCCTCGTCAGCGGCTTCGGCGTAAGAGTGGACAATAGCGCGTGGGGAATTACCTGTGGAGTCATAGAGGTGATAGCTATGCTGTATATGCTGTTCTGGACTATAGGAAAATTCCAGCATGGACTTCAGACAGAACGCCGCCACGGTACCGCAATATTAGTATTGTTGCTGTGGAGTCTCGTCGCCATGTTTTATTCCCGACTGTTGCCGTTCGACGGAGCCACCGTGGCCATAAGCATGTCGATGGCCACAAGCCTCTTCCTCTTCTCCGAAGTCCGTCGTCACCAATGGACCAGAGAAGTAGTCGTATGGCTATTCATCGCCTTTGCGCTGGGGGTGGTGATTTTGTGAAATTGAAAATTGAAAGTTGAAAATTGTGTGATGCTCAAAAAACGGTATAGTGACGATAGGCTGATAGAATGTGGCTGCGACGAGGCAGGCCGTGGTTGCCTGGCAGGGCCTGTTGTTGCCGCCGCCGTGGTATTGCCACCCTCGTACGACAATCCGCTCCTCAACGACTCCAAACAACTTACAGCCCACAAGCGTGACCTCCTGCGAAAAGAGATCGAGCAAGTCGCCACTGCCTGGGCAGTCGTCATGCTCAGCAACGAGGATATCGACCGGCTCAACATACTGAGAGCCTCCCTCCATGCCATGAACCTGGCCGTACAACAACTCACCCTCAAGCCTGACCTCCTCCTCATTGACGGCAACCGCTTCTACGATGAGTGTGGCATGCCATACCACTGTATTGTAAAAGGAGACGCCACCTATATGTCCATTGCCGCCGCCTCTATTCTCGCCAAGACCCACCGCGACGAGTACATGACTCGCCTTGATGCCGAATATCCACTATATGGGTGGAGTAAAAACAAGGGCTATCCAACCAAACAACATTACGAGGCGCTCCAACAATACGGCCCCACGCCCTACCACCGCCACTCCTTCCGACTGCTTCCCGATCCGACATTGGATTTCGGGGAGTGATTAAACTCCAATCTTTATCACCACGAGCCTCGCACTACTCATAGAGGATTATTTTTTTTATAATGATACAATAAATATTTTAAGTTTGCGTTATTGTATAGAATAATTAATGATTATTTGTATTATGCTGGACGGAATAAAAAGTATAAAACAGAAATATACCCTCAAACAGCTGCGTAAGGAACAACCGCTAAAGCAGATAGTGAATATGGACACGGTGAAGAATATCGCTATAGTGTTCCATGTCGGCGATGAGCTCAGCTGGAAATATCTCTATGCTATAGTGAGGGAGCTGGAGAAGGCCAACAAGAGGGTTTTCCTTATTGGAGACCAGGCTGCGGATATGGAGCTCAACTATATCATTACTCATTCGCAGACTACTATTTGCCATGAGAAGGAGGACTTTGACTTCTGGGGCTTCCCCAAGGAGAATGTGGTGGAGAATTTCTTTGCCCGCCATTATGACATATTGATAGATGTTACGAGTGGCGACAGTTTCTTCTCACAGTATATGGTGTTGAAAAGCGGCAGCGACCTCAATATTACCTACGTTGATGACAGCCAGGAGGTCGACCCGCTGATCAACCAGCTGTATGACTTTACCATTCACGGCAAGGAACCCATTGTGTTGCCTGACTTTTTCGAGAATGTGTGCAATTACCTGCAGATGGTGCAGAAGTGAGGTTTAAGTTCTAAGTTTTGAGTAATCAGTAAAAGAATATATAACTAATGACGAAAAATCTATTCAGTGGTACCGGTGTTGCCCTCATAACCCCTTTCAGGAAGCAGGGCGGCACTATAGACTTCAGTAAGCTTGGACGTGTGATTGAGTATATCATCGACGGCGGTGTTGACTATATTGTGGTGCTCGGCACTACAAGTGAAGCGGCCACCTTGACTGCTTTGGAGCGCTCTACAGTACAGGATTATGTGATAGAGACTGTCAATGACAGAGTTCCTTTAATGCTTGGAATGGGAGGTAATGACACCCAGGCAGTGGTTGATACTATCAATACCACTTCGTTTGATGGCATAAACGGCATTCTCAGTGTTACTCCGTACTACAACAAGCCGTTGCAGAAAGGGCTCCTGCAGCATTTCCACCGTATAGCGGAAGCTTCACCGGTGCCTGTGGTAGTTTATAATGTTCCCGGGAGGACCGGATGCAACCTCATGGCAGAAACTACCTTGCAACTTGCTGAAGAGAGCAATATCATAGCCATCAAAGAGGCAAGCGGCAACCTACAGCAGATAATGGAGATATTACGCCATAAGCCCGAAAACTTCCAGGTGATATCGGGGGACGACTCGCTTACCTACCCGATGATGTGCCTTGGTGCCAGCGGTGTAATCTCTGTTCTGGCCAACGCACTGCCAAAACATATGTCACAAATGGTGAGTTCAGCACGTAAGGGTGACTACCGTAAGGCTTTGAATCTCCACAATGCAATGCTGCCATTGATGAGATCCATATTCGATGAAGGCAACCCCACAGGAGTAAAAGCCTTGATGGAGGCAATGAATGCGGTGGACAACAGTACCCCCGCCATTGCCAACACTCTGCGTTCCCCATTGGTGAAAGCCTCGAAGGAACTTTCCTCCAAGCTTAAACAGCAGTATTTGGATTTCGCTGGTAAAAAGGTGTGATTGGTGGTCAGTGGTTAGTAGTCAGTGGTCAATTTTCAATTCTCAATTCTTAAATGACACTCGAGGAAGCACGTGCAATATTCGCCAATGACAGGTTTGCAACCCAAGCGGCTGGCATCCGTATTGACAGTTGTGGATTGCACACAGCCCGTTGCTCGATGAAAATAACGTCAGCACACCTCAATGCCATGGGTAAAGTGATGGGCGGTGCAATATATACCCTTGCCGATTATACTTTTGCGGTGGCAGCCAACAGTGAGGGTCTCCAATGGGTGTCGGCACAAAGTTCGGTTAACTTTCTCTCTGCGGCAGCAGAGGGCATCCTCTCAGCAGAAGCATCCTGTGAACATGAAGGTCGCAACACCTGTCTCTATACTATAAAAATAAGCGACGGCAACAACAAACAGATAGCCATAGTGTCAGCAGTTGGGGTAAGAGTTGCCGGTAATCAGTAAAAAATACAGTGGACAAGATACTCAACGATATACGCAAACTAATAGAGCCTCAGCTCAATGCAGTCCATGAACTATATCATGAACGGCTGGGTTCGGGAATACCATTGGTCCACGACATCAATGACTACCTCTTTGCCAATCATGGTAAGGAATTGCGGGTAATACTCATGCTGCTTTCTGCCGCAGACAAGGTTACAGATAACACCATCCGTTGTGCCGTAGCAATGGAGATGTTGCACAATGCCTCTCTTATGCATGACGATGTGGTAGATGATGATGACCTTCGCCGGGGCAAACCCAGTGTCAAAGCCCGCTGGGGCAACAAGACAGCAGTGCTGTGCGGAGACTATTACCTGGCCAATGTGATGCTGCTGGTCAATCAAGTGGATGATCCCCATGCGGTAGAGGTAATGCACCAAGTAGTTATAACAATGAGCGAGGGGGAACTGCTTCAGCAACAATATATTCATTCCGACAACCTCAACAGGGAATTATACTACGACATCCTATACCGCAAGACTGCTTCACTGATGGCAGCCTGCTGTGAGTTGGGAGACCCCACGATGCGTGAATTTGGAGAACATTTCGGTATGGCTTTCCAGATAAGAGACGATATTGCTGACACTGATGAAGGAGGTCTGTTAAAACCCCCACTGCAGGAACTCACCGAGAAACTGCGCTGCCATATAGATTCGGCAATGCACATCCTGGACCAAAGAGATGATTCCCCCTACCTTAGTGCAATAAGAAGCCTTGTTGGGGTACTAAATGGAAAGGAGATGTGATTTTTAGTTCTAAGTTATGAGTTATGAGTTTTAAGTTAGTTGAAACAAATAAATACACAAAAATATGAAACACTTTGTCATTACACTCTTCGCCCTTATGCTTGCAACCGTGGCAGTAGCCCAGAATGCCCAGATGCCCGAGAATGTGAGTATCAAATCGCTTGACGGAAAGACGGTACAGTCCTCAGTCATCCAAAACGACGGAAAGCCCATAATACTCTCATTTTGGGCCACTTGGTGCAAACCGTGCAACAAAGAACTCGATGCCATAAAGGAAGTTTATGAAGAGTGGCAGGAAGAGACAGGAGTAAAGCTCGTTGCAATATCCATAGATGATGCCCGCTCATCCTCAAGGGTAAAACCATGGGTTGACGGCAAGGCTTGGGATTATGAGGTTTATCTCGATCCCAACCAAGACTTTAAGCGTGCCATGAACGTTGTGAATGTACCCCATACTTTTGTCATAGACGGAAAAGGCCAGATAGTGTGGCAGCACACCTCATACGTGGAAGGCAGTGAGGAAGAAGTGATTGAGGCAGTGCGCAAAGCAATGGCAGAGCAACCGAGTGATAAACAATAGACAACCACGATATCCACTTATGAAGCGGACAATACTACTATCATTACTCCTGGCAGCCGCCGCCAGTGCTACGGCACAAGGCATATTAGGGGGACATGTAACCGGTAACATTCAACTTGACGGACAAACATCACGGGCCGACAGCACCATAGGAGCCACAGCACTTGAAGAGGGACTGAGACTCAATGCACGGGCAGATGTGCTATATACCAACGGAAATTTCTCGGCAGGACTTCGTTTTGAGGCCTATCAAAACCCACTGCCGGGATTCAACGCCAAGTATAAAGGTCAGGGAATAGCCAATTATTTTGCATCATACGACGGCTCCTGGCTGTCAATCACTGCCGGTACATTCTATGAACAGTTCGGTAACGGTATGATACTGAGGGCATACGAAGACCGCAACCTGGGACAGGACAATGCCATACTCGGTTTTAAGGTGGCAGTGCGCCCTGTGGAAGGCCTTACCCTCAAAGGAGTCATCGGAAAACAACGCTACTATTGGGAATGGGGAGACGGTCTTGTACGCGGTGTGGATGCAGACCTTAACCTCAACAGCCTAATAAAGCCGTTTGCAGACTCAAAGACAAGGATCTCACTCGGTGGCGGCTTTGTGTCGAAATATGAACACGATGAGACAATCCTTGCCGACAATCCGGAATATAAGTTGAGACTCCCCCTCAATGTGGGAGCAGGAAGTGTTAGGTTTGACCTCTCCCATGGCGGATTCAATCTCCAAGCAGAATATGCACTCAAAGGACAAGATCCCAACGCGGTAAACAACTACATCTACCGCAAAGGACAGGCGCTCTTCCTCTCGGCTTCCTATTCCATGAAAGGATTTTCGGCCAACATACAAGCCAAACGCATTGACAATATGGCATACAAGTCAGTGCGCAGCGAGAGTGGCGAGATGCTTTACATCAACTATACTCCGGCCATCACACGCCAGCACACATACGCATTTCTCTCGATTTATCCATACGCAACACAGGCAACAGGAGAACAGGGATTGCAGGCAGACTTTATGTACAAGATAAAGAAAGGCACAGCCCTGGGAGGTAAATACGGTACCGACTTGCACCTCAACGCATCGGCAATATGTGGACTCAAAACCAATGCCATAGGCGGTAAGGGAACACTCGGCTATGACTCGCCCTTCTTTGGACTCGGAAATCTCTACTATTCCGATATCAACTTCGAGGTAGCAAAGAAAGTGAGTCCGAAAGTGAAGTTCGCCGCCACCTACGCATGGCAGCAGTTCAACCCCGTGGTGGAAGGCCATAGCGGATCAATCCATTCGAATCATGTGATAGTGGCAGATGTGACCTGGAAAGCTGCACCAAAACATGTGTTGCGTTTTGAGGCAGAATGGCTCGGCAGTAACTCAAAATACTCCACAGATACTGATGACAAACGTGCAGGAGACTGGATTATGGGACTCATTGAGTACAACTTCACCTCCAAGTTCTTTGTATCGCTCTCCGACCAATACTGTTACCATGACGGCATAGGCAACTACTACAACATCTCACTCGGATATACCCATAAAGCCACCCGTATCACCGTTGGATATGGAAAACAACGCGAAGGCATCATCTGCATCGGAGGAGTATGCCGCCAAGTTCCGGCAGCCAACGGACTGACATTCTCACTTTCGACCAGTTTCTGATATTGTAGGATCGGGATAACAAATAAAAACATGAGACGCCATACCTTAAAAGTGTGGCGTTTTTTTTCCAAGACTTTCAATTCTCACTCTCATTTTTCATGTAATCCAACGATTATATTTCAGCGAGAGCAGAAAAATGTATTTTTATACCGAGCCAAATAAACGTCATTTTTGTCAAAAATAACCATAGACTTACCATAGAGTTGACACCTATTTGCCTCCTATGTGTCAGCGAGTTACGATTTTTGGAAAATATCCCGGATGTCAATTTTTCATCAACACACACACTTTGCCCAATTGGCATATAATCAGTTATTTGTGTTGAAATTTTAACAAATCTGCAAAGAATACCCTATTTCCCTTTTCCCCCAAAACACTTATCTAACTTGGAGTGGGTTAGGGTGTTTTTTGTGGTCGGTAAGAGGGGATGTGGAAATGTTAAAAATGAGGCGGATGGTTGCTGTTTGGAATATTCTTTGTAACTTTGCAAATTCTTTTACGTATAATATAAGGTATTAATTTATATATAGCAATCAAAAAACAGAACAAAGATGACAGAATACGACGTAATAATACTAGGCAGTGGCCCCGGAGGATATGTGGCTGCGGCAAGGGCTGCACAGAACGGACTGAAGACAGCGGTGGTGGAGAGAGAGAACTTGGGTGGCATTTGCCTAAACTATGGCTGCATCCCGACCAAGGCACTGATGAAGAGCGCGCAGGTTTATAACTATATCAACCATGCGAGCGCCTACGGGGTGGCGGCACAACCAGCGGAGGCAGACCTTAACGCAATGGTGGAAAGGAGTAGGGGAGTAGCTTCGACGATGAACAAGGGAGTGGAATTCCTGATGAAGAGAAGCGGCGTCGATGTCTTGATGGGAGTGGGCAAGGTGCTGCCCGACCACAAGATGGAGGTTACCGATGCGGAAGGCAAAGTGGAGGTTTATGGTGCAAAGCATATAGTGATAGCCACGGGAGCAAGGAGCAAGGTAATGCCCAATATGCCGCAAGACGGAAAATATGTCATAGGCTACCGTGAGGCGTTGACGCTGAGGGAGAAGCCCGAGCGGATGCTGGTGTGCGGAAGCGGAGCCATCGGAAGCGAGTTTGCGTTTTTCTACCAGAGCATAGGGGTGCAGGTTATGCTGGTGGAGTTTATGCCCCAGATACTGCCCAACGAAGACGAGGAGACATCGGCTACTGTTAGCCGCAGCTTCAGGAAGATGGGAATGAAAGTGATGGTGAGCAGCAGTGTTGAGAAGGTGGAGGAGGTTGACGGCAAGTGCAAGGTGACGGTCAAAGACCAGAAGAAGGGGACCGAGACGGAGGTGGAGTGCGACGTGGTGTTGTCGGCAGTCGGCGTGGTGACCAACCTGGAGAACATAGGACTGGAGGAGTGCGGCATTGCTACCGAAAGAGGCAAGATAGTGGTTGACGACTACTACAGGACCAATGTGGAAGGCTATTACGCCATCGGCGATGTGGTGCACGGTCCCGCGTTGGCACATGTGGCAGAGGCAGAAGCGCGCTGCTGCATAGACCATATCTGCGGAAAAGAGGCAAAACCGGTGAACTACAACAATATACCCGGCTGCACCTATACCACTCCCGAGGTGGCAAGCGTAGGGTTGACGGAGAAGAAAGCACAAGAGGCAGGTATAGACTATGCCGTGGGAAAACACTTCTTCAGGGCGTCGGGAAAGGCTACGGCAGCAGGCGCTACCGATGGTTTTGTGAAGATATTGGTGGACAAGAAGACCGATAAGATAGTGGGATGTCACCTGTGTGGCGACAACGTCACCGAGATGATAGCAGGACTCGTGGTTGCAAGAGAGAACGGATTGACCGCCAAACAGATAAGAGAATCGGTACATCCACATCCGACGATGTGCGAGTCGATAATGGAAGCATTGGAGAGTGTTGAGGAGTAGTGGTCAGTTTTGAGTTCTAAGTTTTAAGTTTTAAGTTTTTAGTTTTGAGTTTTAAGTTATTCGGAAAAACGGTGTCTAAAAAACCTGCAAAGAAGCACTCTTACAGGTTCAATCCACAGACCCTCTCATACGAGCGGGTGGTGGAAACGATGAAGGACAGGCTTAAGAAGATATCCTTCACCGTGGCATTCGGATTGGTGTTGGGTGCGGCATTTACCATATTGGGATTTGCCCTGATCGACTCGCCCAAAGAGAAGATGCTGAAAAGAGAACTGGCGACCTACAAGCGCCAGGTCAGACAGATGAACTCAAAGGTGAACAGGGCGTCGGCCGTGCTGAAAAACCTGGAGCAGAGAGACGACAACATCTACCGTACCATATTCGAAGTGGAACCCATCCATAACGAGCAAGAGATAGAAGACCCGCAGACCGAAGACGCCACAACCAAAGACCTGCTGGAATACACCAACAACCGTATCGACGCACTAAACAAAAGGTTGTACATACAGTCCGTGTCGTTCGACAATGTGTATAAGATGGCGAAAGACCAGAAGGTGAGGCTGGCGTCGATACCGGCGATAATGCCAATAGCCAAGGACCAGTGCAAACTGGTGAGCGGCTTCGGCACCCGATATCACCCGATAATGCACTACCGGAGGCCCCATACAGGAGTGGATTTGGCGGCAAGGTTAGGCACTCCTATCTATGCTACCGCCGACGGAGTGGTGAAAGAGGCAGGACGCAACGCCCAAGGAATGGGAGGTTACGGTATAGTGTGCCTTATAGACCACGGCTACGGCTTCAAAACACTATATGCCCACATGAGCGAGGTAAAGGTAAGGGTGGGTCAGAAAGTGAAACGAGGCGAACAGGTGGGGTGGGTAGGGAGCACAGGACTCTCGTCGGGTTCCCACCTGCACTATGAGGTAATACAGAACGGGAAGCGGGTGGACCCAGTTTACTTCTTCTTCAACGACCTGACACCTGCCGAATTCGAGGAGATAATAGAGATTGCCAATCAGGAAAACAAATGCCTATCGTAAAAGGAAAGAGAGAAGGACATGACGGCAGAGATAACGATAGACAAGAATGCAGGCTTCTGTTTCGGAGTGGTGAAAGCCATAGGCAAAGCAGAAGAAGAACTGGAGAGGCAAGGAAAGCTCTACTGCCTAGGTGACCTGGTGCACAACAACGCAGAAGTGGCGCGCCTGAGAAGCAAAGGACTGCAGGTGGTGGACCGCAAGATGTTTGAGGAACTGCACGACACCGAAGTGCTGATAAGAGCACACGGCGAGCCGCCGATGACGTATGATGTGGCCCGACAACATAATGTGAGACTAATCGATGCAACATGTCCGATAGTGCTTTCGCTGCAGCAGAAGGTAAGAAAAGGATTTGAGGAGATGAGGCAAATCGGCGGGCAGGTGGTTATATACGGACTTCCCGGACATGCAGAGGTAATAGGACTGAACGGACAGGCAGACAACACGGCAATAATAGTCAGCAACATTGACGACCTGGTCGCAATAGATGTTACAAAACCTGTCAGGCTGTATTCCCAGACTACGAAAAACAGGGAGGACTACAAACACTTGGCCGAAGAGTTGAAGCGGCTGATGAAGAACGACGATTTTGAGGTATATGACACCGTATGCAACAGCGTTGCCAACCGGGCAAAGGAACTGGAGCAATTCGCCCATGAGGTGGACATGCTACTGTTTGTGGCAGGCGAGCACAGTTCCAACGGGCGTTACCTCTATGACTATTGCCGCAGAGTTCAGCCTAACACATATATAATAGCCAGCGAAAACGAGTTGAAAGGCGAGTGGCTAAACGGAAGAGGAAAGATAGGAATAACCGGAGCGACAAGCACCCCCCGATGGCTTATGGAGCAGGTTATGGAATGTTGCGAAAAATTGTTGGCTCAAAAGAAATAAAGGAGAAAGAACCATGTATTTGAGTAATCTGAAACTGAACAACTTCAAGACTTATACAGAATGTGATGTAGATTTCTGTCCCAACGTGAACTGCTTGGTCGGCAACAACGGAGTGGGAAAGACCAATCTGCTGGATGCCATATACTATCTGTCGTTCTGCAAGAGTTATTTCAACTCGATAGACACGATGAACATCAGAGTAGGGGAGGAGTATTTAGCCATACACGGAAGATATTTAGGACTCGATGATACGGGCGA
The DNA here is from genome assembly GCA_017439185.1 of Bacteroidales bacterium. Classification (GTDB taxonomy): domain Bacteria; phylum Bacteroidota; class Bacteroidia; order Bacteroidales; family P3; genus Colimorpha. The sequence goes on from JAFRTM010000001.1 coordinate 47,311, forward strand.
AGAGAGGCTTGTGTCGTGTGTACAGAAGCGGGGACATCCCAAGATGATGAAATACGAGAAGAAGGCCTACAAGACGTTCAGTGACCATATAGGGAAAATACCGCTTGTGATTGTATCGCCGACAGACCAGGGAATGATACTCGGCGGCAGCGATGTTAGACGCAAATTCATGGACGGGGTGATATCGCAAACCGACAAAGATTATCTGCGCCACCTGCTGCAATACACCAAAGCCGTAGAGCAGAGAAACCACCTGCTGAAACAGATGAATGAAGCACGGGAATGGGACGAAGAGGCGATTGAGATGTGGGACATGCAGCTGGTGCAACACGGGAAAAAACTGTTTGAGGCGAGAGTGTCATTCCTTGAGAAGTTCGAACCCCTGTTCCTGAAATATTATGGAGATATAGCAACAGGGAAAGAAACTCCATTGCTAATATACAACAGCCAAATGCTTGGAGAGACACCGTTTGAGGAACAGTTGCGCAATGCACACGCCGCCGACCGTGTGGTGCAGTACACCACAATAGGTCCCCACAAAGACGACCTGCATTTCAAGATAGAGAACATGGCGATCAAGAAGTTCGGCTCGCAAGGACAACAGAAGACATTTTCCCTCGCGTTGAAGTTGGCCCAGTTCCAGTATATAAACGATGCGTTGGGAGTGAAGCCGATACTGTTGCTCGACGACATATTCGACAAGCTGGACTTGCCGCGCATCACACAATTGATACAGCTGGTTGGGAGCGAGCGCTTCGGTCAGGTGTTCATCACCGACACGCAACCCGGCAGGGTAGAACAGATATTCAGGGAGATACCGACCATGGAACACAAACTGTTTACCGTGGAAGACGGGCAAATAAAGGAGAAAGAATAGACGATGGGAGAAGAATACGACATAATACAGAAAGGACGAAGGAAAGGGCAGCTGGCGTCACCAAACAGACCAGGAGTGAGAAAGGAGTTCAAAAACGAATACACCATCGACGAGCTCCTGAAGGTCATATATGACCATTACGACATGTCCGACCAGGTTTCCGAAGTGGCAATCAGGAATGCCTATAACGAGATTGCCGGCACGTTGATAGTACAGCTCACGAGGAAGGTGGAATTCAAGGAAGGGACGCTGACACTCACGGTGGCTTCGGCGGCGCTGAAACAGGAGCTCTCGTACCACAAAGAAGGCATAAAGACAAAGATTAACGCGAAGATAGGGGAGGAGAAGGTGAAGAAAATAGTGATTCATTAACAACGATTGTGAATAAAAAGAGGGAGACGAGTGTTGTGGAACGTACAAAAATGATTATCTTTGCAGTCGTAAAACAGCGGAAGTCAGAGCGTCAAACGGCTGGCTTACATCGGAATAGAGACAAATAAGGAATATTAATAATATAAAAAGTATGAAACAGCTTATAGAATGTGTGCCCAATATCAGCGAAGGGCGCGATATGAATATCATAAACCAGGTGACCGCCGAGATAGAGAAGGTGGAAGGAGTGAAGTTGCTCGACGTAGATCCCGGTCAGACCACCAACCGTACGGTTATAACCTTCGTGGGCGAACCCGAGCAGGCATGCGAGGCAGCCTTCAGGGTGGTGAAGAAAGCCGCTGAACTTATCGACATGAGTGTACACCATGGAGCCCATCCGCGTCAGGGAGCAACCGATGTGTGCCCGCTGATACCGGTGAGCAACATCACGATGGACGAAGTCGTGGAGTATGCCCACAAACTCGGCGAGAGAATAGGGAAGGAGTTGAATATCCCCATTTACTGCTACGAGAGTGCCGCTTTCCGTCCCGAGAGGAAGAACCTGGCATATTGCAGAACTGGCGAATATGAGTCGTTGCACAGCCGTCTGGGCAGCGAGGAGTGGAAACCCGACTACGGTCCCAACGAGTGGAACGACCATGTAGCACACACTGGAGCCACACAGGTTGGAGCCCGCGATTTCCTTGTGGCTATCAACTACAACCTGAACACCACCTCGACCCGTAGGGCCAACGCCATAGCATTCGATGTGCGCGAAAAGGGAAGACCCCAACGCGAAGGAGGCAAGGTTACCGGTAAGCCGATGAAAGACGAGAATGGCAACACGATAATGATACCCGGAACGCTGAAGGGAACCAAAGCCATCGGTTGGTTCATAGAGGACTATGGTATTGCCCAGGTGAGTATGAACATCACGAGCATCAACGTAGCTCCGGTGCATAAATGCTTCGACGAGGTGTGCCGTTGTGCCACCAATCGCGGAATAAGAGTTACGGGATGCGAGATCGTAGGTCTGATACCGAAAAAGGTGCTCATCGACGCAGGAAAATATTATCTCACGAAACAGCAGAGAAGTCTCGGTGTGAGCGAGGACGAGATAATGAAGGTTGCGATAAAGAGTATGGGACTCGACGACCTGAAGCCGTTCGATCCGAAGGAGAAGGTGATAGAATACCTGATAGAGGACAAGAATTCGAAGAAACTGGTGGATTTGACCTGCAAGGGTTTCTGCGAAGAGACTGCAAGCGACAGTCCGGCACCAGGAGGCGGAAGCGTGAGCGCCTATATGGGAGCTTTGGCTGCAAGCCTCGGCACAATGGTTGCGAATCTCACAGGAGGCAAGGCTGCCTACGACGATGAGTGGGAGAAGTTCAGCGACGTGGCGGTAAAAGGTCAGACGATAAAAGACGAGTTGCTGCACCTGGTTGACGAGGACACAGCAGCGTTCAACAAGATTATGGATGCCTTTGGTCTGCCCAAGAAAAGCGATGAGGAAAAAGCGGCTCGCAGCGCTGCAATACAGGAGGCTACAAAATATGCCACCGAGGTGCCGTTCCGTACGATGCAGAAGTCGTTTGAGGCTTTCGAGATAGTGAGAGCTATGATAGAATGGGGCAACCCGAATAGTGTAACAGACGGAGGCGTAGGAGCCTTGGCTGCAAGAAGTGCTGTAATGGGAGCTCATCTGAACGTTAAAATCAATGCGAGCAGCCTGAAAGACGAGGCGTTCAAGAACGATATTTTGGCTAAAGCTGCCAAGATAGAAGCCGACGCCATAGTTGAGGAAGCAGCGTTGCTGAAACTTGTCAACGAGAAAATAGAAGCCTGACAAAAAAGTCTATGAAAAATATATAGCCGAGACCTCATTAAAAAAAGGTTTCGGTTTTTTGTAAATTTTAAAGGAGAATCTCTATGAACTACAACGCAGAAAGTAAGGTTGAACAATACTTTAGACAGTTCGACAAGTCATTTGAAGACAACTTGAAATTTTGCAAGACCCGAACACTGGTCGCCGACAACTATGTTGTCTTAGGGCAACTGACGGCGTTGCGGTTCATTGAGTGGGTGTCACTCAATCCGGGTGGAGTGGTGGCGCTGCCGACAGGTAAAACACCGGAGTTCTTCATCAAATGGATGGAATATTACCGCGACAACTGGGAGCGGGAAAGCAACAACGGGCTGATTGCCAAGATCGGAATAGGAAAACCCGATTTTAAGTCGTTACACTTCTTCCAACTCGACGAATTCCTTCCCATAAATCCGGAGCACGAACGCTCGTTCCGCTATTTTGTGAAGAAATACTATATTGACCTTATGGGATTTTCGGCTGAGAAAACGCACCTTATAAACACTTATTTCCTCAATGCAGAGGAACAGGAATTGCTCGGTGGTGCGAAGAATCTGGGAGAGGTGTTCACAGACGGACGTGTGGATCTTAGTCTGCGTATACGGCCTGCTTCTTCGAAGGAAGAGGAGATAAAACAGAAGGCAATAAGACTTTTCGATGGCTTCTGCACTCGTTATGAGCAGAAGATTCGTGACTTGGGTGGATTGGGATTTTTCCTCGGAGGAATCGGTCCAGACGGCCACATGGCTTTCAATGTGCGTGGTTCAAGCCCGTTTTCCCATACAAGGCTTACTGGTTTGAATTATGAAAGCGAAGCAGCGGCTGCGGGCGACTTGGGTGGTATAAATGTTGTAAGGCGCAAAGCTGTGGTCACAATGGGACTGGAGACCATCACTTATAATAAAGACTGTGTGGCAGTAATAATGGCAGCCGGACAGTCAAAAGCCAAAGTGGTAGCAGGCTCGGTGTTGAGCGAACCGACACAATACTATCCGGCTACTTGTCTGCAGCAATTGCCCAATGCAAGGTTTTTCATTACAAAGGCTGCTGCCATCGACCTGCCAAAGTCTGACGAAACCTATTCAAAAGAATTCTCGCTGGCAGACAATAAGGACAGCTTTATAGAGCGAACTTTTGTTGATGGTGTTCTGGGAAAGAAAGAGGACAAGATAGACCTTCTGCAGAACCTGACTGGCTGCAGAGCCGCGCAAATAGAGGAACAGACAGCTCGTTCGTTGAAGGCAAAAGTGGAGAAGGGACTCCGTATGCCGGAGAACCAGGTTATATTGCATACGGGACCGCACCATGACGACATAGAGCTTGCCTATTTCCCGTATCTGCACCATCTGGTACGTTCAAAAAGTATCGAGAACCATTTTGCCTACTGTACGAGCGGCTATACTTCCGTGACGAGTGAATATCTTAGGAGCGTTTACAGCGACCTTCTGCGGCGAATAAATCCCCAAGAGGCGGCTTTGATGGACGAGGACATGAAAGGAGTTCTCCAGACGACCTATGAAGACGACTTGACCCATTACCTCCGTGGGATAGCCCAGCAGAACATTTCGATGCAGAAATATGCTGTAGCACGGCGAATTGCAAGAAAATGGATAGGGGAGAAGTCTCTGAAAAATATTGAAGACCTGGGCAGTTGGATCAAGTCCGAGATGATTTTGCTGGACACTTTTGAGGCAGGAAGGAGAGAACCCGAGTCGTTCCATTTGGCTAAAGGTTGGTTGAGAGAGTTCGAAGCAGAACTTGTATGGGCCCACTTCGGTTTGGGTAGCGAGAGAGTCAGTCATCTGAGGTTGCCGTTCTACAGCGACGACATTTTCCCGCATTATCCCGACATGGAGAAAGATGTGAAGCCTATATTGGAACTTATGGAGCGGGTGAGACCTACGATTGTAAGTTTGGCACTTGACCCTGAGGGAAGCGGTCCCGACACTCATTTCAAGACGCTTATTGCGCTGAGTGAGGCCATAGACATCTACCATAGAGACCATCCTGAGGTGGATTTGAGGGTTTGGGGATACAGAAATGTGTGGTCGAGGTTCCATGTGAGCGAAGTAAATACAATGATTCCGGTGTCGCTGAATTCTTTCGCAGTTATAAAAAACATGTTCAACACATGTTATTTGAGTCAGAGAAGCGCAGATTTTCCGAGTTACGAACACGACGGACCGTTCAGCGAGCTGGCACAGAAAGTCTGGGTTGAGCAACACGAAGATATTTGCCGACTGCTGGGTGAAGATTATTTCTACCGTTCGGACAACCCGATGTTGCAACGTGCATACGGAATGATTTATTTGAAGGACATGACCTACGACGAGTTTGCAAAATATATGATTCCGGTGAGGCGACTGCTTGAGACCAAAGACACGATGAAAATCTAAGGAGAGGATAAGGGTGGCAAGAGAACGATGGTCCTAAAGGAAGAGGTATTTTGCAATACTCAACTTAACATAACACAAATATTAGTAGTTTTGTATCTTGTGTTGGTGTTGGAGCGTCGGAAATTGGAAAATATTTTTCCGGGAACTAAACCTCACGAGAATCGCTTATATAATCCTGTAGGCTTACGGGGCTTCAAATTTTCGATTCTCGTTGAGTTTAGATTTTGCTTATTTTAATGGTGGGCATATAGGTGGCATATAGGAGGCACATAGGACTTTCATTTATGTTTCATTTATGTTTCATTTATGTTTCATTTATGTTTGATTTATGTTTGGTTTATGTTTGATTTATGTTTGATTTATGTTTGGTTTATGTTTGGTTTATGTTTGGTTTATGTTTGGATTTTTAAGTGTAAGGGGTGTCGGAATAGGGGAGTGCTCTCCCCTACCCTTTTCTGCTGCCTTTTGGTTTGTCCTGCCTTTTGGTTTAGGGTGTTTGTAGGGTGTTGATAACTTTTTTGGGGGCAATTGTTGTGCAATTGAAAAAAAGTTAGTACCTTTGTAAAATTAATGTACGCGCGTACGCGCATATATATAATTAGAATTCAATAATATAATATAAAGAAGATGCTTGCAGAAAACGAAAAAATCACAAGAGTTGACATCGAAACTACGATGAAGACGGCGTATATAGACTACGCAATGAGTGTGATAGTGGCGAGGGCACTACCAGATGTGCGAGACGGTCTAAAGCCGGTACAGAGAAGGATTCTGTATTCAATGAACGAGAACGGAATCTATTACAACACGCCTACAAAGAAATGTGCCCGTATTGTTGGAGATACGATGGGTAAATACCACCCTCACGGGGATTCTTCGATCTATGGTGCACTGGCAAGAATGGCGCAACCTTGGGCGATGAGATATATGCTTATCGACTGGCAGGGTAACAACGGATCCATAGATGGTGACCCTCCAGCAGCTATGCGTTACACAGAGGCGAGAATGCAGAAGATTACCGATGAGATGTTGGCTGACATCAACGAGGACACTGTGGATATGACTCCTACATACGACAACGAGAGTGTGGAGCCTACGGTGTTACCTACCAAGATTCCCAATCTGCTGGTAAACGGTTCCAATGGTATCGCTGTGGGTATGGCTACCAATATGCCTACTCACAACTTGTCGGAGGTAATGGATGCATGTGTCGCCTATATCGACAATCCGGCTATAGAGGTGCCTGAACTTATGCAATATGTGAAAGCTCCGGATTTCCCCGGTGGTGGTACAATCTATGGCACCAAAGGTGTTGAAGAGGCTTATATGACTGGTAGGGGAAGCATAGTGTTAAGGGCAGATACTGAGATTGAGACTGACGAGAAAGGAAGAAACCTGATTATCGCCTCCACTATTCCTTACGGTGTGAACAAGAGCGAGATGATCAAACGTCAGGCCCAACTGGTGAAGGAGGGTAAAATCGTTGGTATATCGGATATCAAGGACGAGAGTAACAAGGAAGGAATACGTGTGGTTTACCATCTGAAGAACGATGCTGTTCCCAATGTGGTGCTCAACAAGCTGTTCCAGCAGAGTGAGTTGCAGTCGAGTTTCGCTGTAAACAACATTGCACTGGTCAAAGGACGCCCGATGTTGCTCAACCTGCGTGACTTGATAAGAAACTTCATCGAACACAGGGAGGATGTCGTTACAAGGCGTACCCAGTTTGAGATGGCAGAAGCCGAGAAGAGAGCCCATATACTGGCCGGTTTCTTGAAGGCTATTCCTATCATCCATGAGATTATCGACCTTATAGAGCACTCCAAGACTGCTGAAGATGCCCGTAACGGACTCAAAGAACGTTGGCAATTCAGCGAGGAACAGGCTAAAGCCATAGTTGATATGAGACTTGGACAGTTGACCGGTCTTGCCCGTGAGAAACTCCAGGACGAATATGACGAGAAGATGGCATTTATAGAGCGTTGCAGGGAGATATTGGGAGACCACTCGGTGCTGATGAGCGTTATCAAGAAAGAATGTGAAGAGATAAAAGAGAAATATGGTGACGAGCGCAGAACCAAGATTTGCCAGGATGCAGTGAACTTCCGTGTGGAGGACACTATTCCTAACGATGAGGTGGTTATCACCATTTCGAAGGTGGGCTATATCAAGAGAACCCTGCTGAGTGAATATCGCACACAAACGCGTGGTGGTGTGGGTTCCAAAGGCACTTCGGTAAGAAACGAAGACTTTGTGGAGCATATCTTTATGGCGAACAACCACAACTATCTGCTGCTCTTCACCGAGAGTGGAAGATGCTACTGGATGAGGGCATTCGAGATTCCCGAAGGGGAGAAAAACTCGAAGGGCAAGGCTATACTTAACCTCCTGAACATCGACCCCAACGACAAGATAAAGGCTTACGTGAAGGTTGACACACTGTCTGATCCCGAATACCTGGGCAGCCACTACATTGTGATGTGCACCAAGAAGGGTATCGTGAAGAAGACTACGCTGGAGGCTTATTCCCGTCCAAGAGCCAATGGTATCATTGCAGTTGGAATACGTGAAGGAGACGAACTTATCAATGCCCAGTTGACCAATGGCACCAGCGAACTTCTCATTGCTTCGAGAAAGGGCAAGATGGTCCGTTGCAGTGAAGAAGAGTTCCGTGCACTTGGTCGTGGGGCATCAGGTGTTAAAGGTATTGCCCTCGATGGTGAAGATGATACAGTGATAGGTATGCTCTGTGTGAACAATGCCGATGAAGACATATTGGTGGTGTCCGAAAACGGTTTTGGCAAACGCTCGGCACTCAATGGTAAAGATGCCTACCGTTCCAGTCACCGTGGAGCTAAAGGTGTCAAGACTCTCCAAATTACCGAGAAGACTGGCAACCTGATAGCCATAGCCAACGTCAATGATGATGAAGACCTGATGATCATCAAACGTTCGGGTGTAACCATAAGGTTGAAAGTCAGTGCCTTGAGAGTACTCGGACGCAACACCCAGGGTGTGAAACTGATAGAGATAAAGGGTAAAGACCGTATTGCTGCAATCACCAGGGTACCGGCATCTGAAGATGACGACCCAACAGATGAGAATGTGGTAACAACGGTTGCTCCAGAAGAGGGTTTAGAGGCTACAGAATCCACTGGTGAGGCTGTTGCTACCAATGATACGGCACAGGAAAATGAGGGCAAAAATGAGGGTGAAAGCAATAAAAACGAGTAATCGGGTACTAAATAGTTAGAAACGTAAAAGAAATAAAATACAGGAACACAACAAAAATCCATACAACTATGAAAAAGTTAGTTTTGATTCTTGCAATGGCGACTCTCGGAGTTGCAACGGTAGCACAAACTCTCGAGGTTGAGAGTGCCGTACAGGATATGCGCAAAAAATACCTGAACAAGGCAAAAGCTTCCATCGATAAGGCATGTAACCACGACCAGACCAAGGAAGACGCCAAGACATGGTATTATAAAGGACTTATCTATTGCCAGATTGGTAACGAGACTGGCAACCCCAAGTCGAAATACAAGGATTTGGCTCCCGACTGGTGTGACCAGGCTTACGATGCAGCATTGAAATGCCGTGAACTCGACAAGAACAACGAGTGGGCTGAGTCCAACAACACGGTGTTTGGATATGTAGGTGGAGAATACAGCAATCTCGCACTTGCAGCCTATAATGCACATGATTTCCAGAAATCGCTTGACTACTGTGAGAAGTCCATCACTGCCTTCGGATATATGGGCGACAAGAAACAGTCGGACAATGCCTATTATATCGCTGGACTTTGTGCAGAACAGCTTCACGACAAGGATCTTGTAAAGAAATATTTCAGCACCCTGATGCGTCGTAAAACTGACAAAAAGAGTGTGTATGAGAAACTTTACAGCATGTATCTGGCCGACTCCAACAAGGCTGAGGCTACCAAGGTTGCGAACAACTACTATAAGTTCCACCCTGAAGACTACAACTCGGCTCTTATGATGTCACGTGCTTACCGTATGAACGGCAACATAGAGAAGAGCAACGAGATGGTAAATGCAGCTCTCAACCAGACCAAGGACAACCCACAAGTTTATTCGGCATTGCTTTGTGCAGCTGCCGAGATGCTTGTAGAAGGTAACGATTTTGAAGCAGCAGAAGCCAAATACAACGAGTCTTTGCAGCTGGTGAACAACCAGTTCCAGGCTAACTTCGGAATGGGAAGCATGTACTTCAACCGTGCTGTAGACAAGATCAATGCAGCAAATGATGTACCTTTCGATGACGAGACTGGACTGGCTGAGAAACTCACCGAGGAGTCCAAGGTGTTCTTCGGCAAGGCTGAAAGTTATATGAAGGCGGCTGTAGCTTATATCGATGCTCTTCCCGAGGCACAACAACCGATGCAGAAGGCTAATCTTTACAACTGTCTCTCGGCGCTGAAGACTATCTATGCACGTTTGCAGAATGCAACTGAGTTGCCTGCTATAAACGCACGTTTGGAGGCTATTACCAAAGGTTGATATAATAGCAATTTTATTTGTTACAGGACATGGGGCTGCTCCTTTTGGAGTGGCCCTTCCCTTTTTTATATGTTGATATGTTTGATGTTGATATGTGATCATGATATAGAATTCAACTTAGAACTTAGAAATTAAAACTTAGAACTACATCTGGTGACTAAATGAGTTACCACTCTCCTACCCTCCCCTGCCCTATCGGGACGTCTGAAATCCTTTGCTGTAGGGCGTTTTGGCTTAGTTTGGGCGATTCTTAACAAAAGTGTGTTGAAAATAAATGGCTCCCCCGGGCTTGCAAGAAAATAAATAGGTGTATTTTTGCAAGTTGAAACTATTGTATATATGGAAGCAAAACTGAGTGCAAATGTAAAGAAAGCCCTTGCCAACAGTCGCGACGAGGCTATAAGGCTGAAGAGTTCCTCGATAGGAGCAGAGCATATTTTCCTCGGTATCTTGAGGGAGAAGGAATGTTCGGCAGTGGAGTGTCTCAACTCACTTGATGTTGACCTTGCGGCACTGAAAAAACAGATAGAAAATGCCATAGGACAGCCTGATTCGGATGTAAGGTACACCGATGAGAGTTCAATCCCCATGTTGCGTCAGACCGAGAAGGTGCTAAGGTTCAGCTTTCTTGAATCCACCAAGATGCACGCCCATGAGATAAAGACGAAGCATTTGATACTGGGCATACTGCTGGAGGAGTCGAACATAGTGGCGAAGATGCTTGTGAAACTGGGCATCACCTACGAGAAATTCTATGACCTGGTGAAATCTACCGACCGTGGTGAAGACCAGCTGGATTTTGAAGAGCTGGAACCCAATATTGACTTCAACGACCAGACAAGTGAAGATGACAATGACGAGTCACCATACGATGACCCTGACCGCAAGAAGAATCCTTTCAAGACCAAGGCTGCAGACAACAAAACTCCTGCATTGGACAACTTTGGAAGAGACCTTACAGAGATGGCCCGCAATGGTAAACTCGACCCCATTGTGGGCAGGGAGAAAGAACTCGAGAGGGTAGCCCAAATCCTTTCACGCAGGAAGAAAAACAACCCCATACTCATAGGAGAGCCCGGTGTGGGAAAATCCTCCATAGCAGAAGGTTTGGCTCTCAGAATAGTGGAAGGCAAGGTACCCATGACGCTGTACAACAAGAGGGTGATCACTCTTGATTTGGGCTCACTGGTTGCAGGCACCAAATACCGAGGACAGTTTGAAGAGAGGATGAAAGCTATCATCAACGAGTTGGCTGAAAATCCCGACATCATCATATTTATAGACGAGATACACACCATAGTGGGAGCGGGCAGTGCAAGTGGATCGCTGGATGCGAGCAACATGTTCAAACCTGCACTTGCAAGGGGTGAGATACAGTGCATCGGGGCAACCACTCTCGATGAATACCGTCAATATATAGAAAAAGACGGAGCACTGGAGCGGAGGTTCCAAAAAGTGATAATCGAGGCTACCACACCAGAGGAGACACTCGAGATATTGCAGAATATAAGGGGAAAGTACGAGGAGCACCACATAGTGCATTATACCGATGAGGCATTGCAGTCGTGTGTTTCACTCTCGGAAAGATATATCACAGACCGCTTGTTGCCCGACAAGGCAATAGATGTGATGGATGAAGCTGGTGCAAGGGTAAGAATATCAAATGTGGCTGTACCACAGGAGCTGCTCGACATAGAACAGGAGATAGCCGACACTTCAGCGAAGAAGCACCAGTTGGTGCAAAGCAAGAAATATTCGGAGGTGGGACCCTACAGGGACAAACTCCGTGACCTTAACAACCAGATGGAGGATATGCGCTCAAAATGGCTTGAAGAACAGCGTCAAAACCGTCCTACTGTGGATTCCCAAAACATCAGCGAAGTGATAGCCATGATGACTGGAGTTCCGGTACAAAGGATAGCAGAAAACGAGAGTGCAAGACTCATACAGATGGAGAGCGAACTCCAAGGCAAGGTGATAGGTCAGAATGAAGCAATCAAGCAGATATCAAAGGCTATAAGACGTAACCGGGCAGGATTGAAAGATCCCAACAAACCGATTGGGTCGTTTCTGTTTCTGGGGCCTACGGGTGTTGGAAAGACTTATCTCACGAAAGTGTTGGCCAAATATCTGTTCGATAGTGAGAATGCCATGATAAGGATTGACATGAGCGAATACATGGAGAAGTTTGCCACTTCTCGCCTTATCGGAGCACCTCCGGGATATGTGGGCTATGAAGAGGGTGGTCAACTTACAGAAAAAGTGAGGAGGAAACCTTATTCGATAGTGCTTTTGGACGAGATAGAGAAGGCTCATCCCGATGTGTTCAACATACTGCTGCAAGTGCTTGATGACGGACAACTGACAGACGGTATGGGTCGCAGAGTGGATTTCAAGAACACCATCATCATCATGACCTCCAACATAGGGAGCCGACAACTAAAGGAATTCGGCACAGGAGTGGGTTTCTCCACCACTGCAAGAGAGAGGGAGAAAGAAGCACTACAGCGCGATGTAATAGAAAAAGCACTGAAAAAGACCTTTGCACCCGAGTTTCTGAACAGGATTGACGACATAGTGTATTTCAACTCCTTGGTGAGGGAGGACATCCACCGCATCATAAGTATAGAGCTGCAGGGACTTTTCCAACGTATCAAGGACATGGGTTTCTCGGTTGCCATAGACGAGAAGGCAAAAGATTTCATACTCAAGAAGGGATGGGACGAGCAATATGGTGCCAGACCCTTGAAGCGTGCTATTCAACGTTATATAGAGGATGACTTGGCCGATGAAATCATAAAGTCGGACATACTCCCGGGCGACACTATAAACATCACCACCGAAGGTACAGAGCTTGAAGAGAAGATAAAGTTCGACATAGAGAAGGGCCAGACCTCAGAAGAGCTGGAGCAAGCGATGATGGAAGTGGAATGTTGATAAGTGGATATGTTGATAAGTGGATATGTTGAATGTGGATAAGTTGATATGTTTATCTGTTTATCTGTTGATAGGTGGAAACAACATATCAACATGTAGCATAACAACATACACTACTTGTATCCCATAGGTTAGGCTACCGCCACGAGGTAGTGTCTCTCCGAGACACGGCTACTTCAGGTATGATATACCCCACACAAGAGGTGCTTGTTCACTTCGTTCTCAATCACTCTTGTATGGGGTTTACTCCATAAAGTCGTAGGCCTGCAAGCAGGCAGACTAAGATAATGTGCCTCCGGCACATGGATTGATAGCACCTATAGTAGCTATAGTAGCTACTTCTGTCAACTTTTTCTACAAATAGCCCCCCCCCTACTATCGAACCTATAGATTATTCTCTTTAGCGTTCCATTTTGATGGTAGGGAGAGAATAACAGGTAGCTTTATAATACCCGATAGCAATGAAAACAACGAGAACCCATTTTTCTAATTCTCTTTGTTTTTGTTCATTTGCTTTTCTACTATCTCCCTCATAGATTTGGCTTGAGCTATTGCTTCTTCTTTGGAGACTGAAGATCGCTTCTCTAAGGCTTTCTTCGATTTCTGAAGATATTGCCAAGTCCATTCGTTGAACGGATAATTCTGTGGCATTTGTTCATTTGTATTCATTTTTCTGCGATATTTTTTCTCCCAGTAGGTTTAATAAATGGTTTCCCTGAATCCTTGTCCAGATAAATATCTTCAAGGTTGTTGGTAGTTAGTGTGGGGTGGGTGTAGTATGTTTTATTTTATCCACACTATATATAAATGAAATGAATAAAATAAAGAAGATACTTATAATCACTGTATCAAGAAAGCTGTATGATTTGCATTTCCCAATGACGTCAGAATCATCGAATGGATCACCAGGCTCCCAATATATTATTTTATCATCATTATATTTTGTCATGTTGTAGTAACGTAATATCCTAATAATTATTGCATCAACTACAATTTTTCACTATGTAGTCTCAACCAGTGGAATGCAATCAGTGTGCCGAAGGTACACTACCTTGTATGATTTCTATAGTGGCTATAGTTTCTATAGGGTCTATTTATGGTCTATTTATGGTTCATTTAGGTTTTTGATTGTGGTCTTTTATAATATTAATTATAATATTATATTTAATATTATTAATCTTTTAAGTTTTTTTAACGTTTATTTTCTCTACTTTATAAAAAAAAGTTCGTATCTTTGCAAATGTATTCAAGTAGTCCTGATGGCGGAAATTTGAATGCTAACTAAAAGAAAAAGAGTACTTTATAAGGAAGTCAGGGTGATTGCACCCAGCGTGGTAGAGGTAAGCAATCCTAGAGATAACAAGAGTGAAAACTAATAATATATAAACGCCCCTGACTACACTGTAAAGACTGTAGTGAAACTCTGCAGCCACACACTGAAAAAAAGGCTTGAAGGTGTGCAGGTCTCTTTTCTTCTTGAGGTTTATGGGTGTTGTTCTTAGCCTTATTGAGAATTAATACAGAGATGCCATCACTATGCCCTCCTGTAGAGGGCTACAACAAAAGAAAAGACCGGTCGTGAGAACTGGTGGCTGCAGCACCGGGGACCACACA
>JAFRTM010000015.1 GCA_017439185.1 Bacteroidales bacterium
CAACCCCAAGGCCGAGATTTGTGCCTTCAAAGGTCTCACGCTGCGCATCGAATGCACCTTGGTGAAAGACAACCGCCCCGAAATCCAGAAGGCGTTGATTGAAAAGATGCCCGTCCTGAAACCCGCCCTCGGCGAAAACGGCGAAAAAGGTGTGATGTATTACCTCAGCAACGCCACCGCCACATTCTACAAGATGATGGAAACACAAGAAACAATCAAATTCTAAAAAGATGAAAGAGCAAGTATTAAAAGCTATGCGCGAGGCCGGCAAGCCCGTCTCGGCTGGCGACGTCACCAAGGCACTCGGTGCCGACCGCAAGGAAGTGGACAAGGCCTTCGCCGAGCTGAAGAAAGAGGGTGCCATCGTGTCGCCCATCCGCTGCAAGTGGGAGCCCGCCGCAAAGTGAGTTTAACAACGAGGAGGGCTGCGGTCCTCCTCGTTTAATTTTATATGATATGGAAATCAAAGCAGTAAAATTCCGCAAAGACGGATTCTATACACAGCCTTTCGTTATGGGAGGTGAAGGTGGTAACTACGACAAGAACGTCCGCTATCGCGGCAGTCTCCAGAACTATTTGATTGACACCGGGAAGGAGGTAATCCTGGTAGATACAGGCATCCCGGCAGGAACACCCGAGGAGGTGTCCGACGAGAACTCGGCCGGTTACACTGGCAAGGACATCTGCAGCTATATGGAAGCATTCGCCGCACTCGGCTACAAACCCGAGCAGGTGACAAAGATTCTGCTCACCCACCGTCACGCCGACCACAGCGGCGAGTTGAAGAGCTTCCCCAATGCTAAGATTTATGTGAGCCAAGAGGAGATGGGCGCTACCGAGCTGCAAGGCATCACAAACCTCGTGCCCGTTACGTTCACCGACGGCCCTTACTACAACTTCCCTGAGGCGCAGAAGATTCAGGACGGCATCTACCTCGTCAAAGCCAAGGGACACACCAACGGCAACAGCATTATCATCGTGGAAAACGAAGGCCTGTTCTATATGTTCCACGGCGACATCACCTACGTTGACGAAGCCCTGTACGAGGATAAGCTTTCCGTGGTCTTCGACGACCTGCCTGCCGCCCGCGAGACGCAGAACCGCATCCGCGAGTTCATACGCAATCACCCCACCGTCTATTGCGGCACCCACACCCCGCAGGGATATGAGAACTTGGAGGCCAAGCGGGTGATGGACCTCGACAACCCCATTCCTACCGTTTTTGCCGAGGTGGACTTCAGCCAGCAGAGAGCCACCGGCAAGTACGTCTGCTCTATCTGCGGCTATGTCTACGACCCAGCGGAGCACGACGGCGTGGCCTTCGAGGACCTGCCCGACGACTGGCGCTGCCCCCGCTGCAAGCAAGGCAAGGAGAAATTCAACAAAGCGTAGATGAAACGCATTGTATATGTCATTTCAGGCCTGATGTGCGTAGGTTTAGGGACTCTGGGTGTGGTAGTGCCGGGACCACCCTCATCCGTTTCAACCGCGACAACCCTGAGCCCTACATCGAGGATTTGCCCCGCTTCACAGCATTTACAGAAGACATTGCGTCGATTCTAAACCTGACGTAAACAGGATCAAACAATTTTTTCTGCGATTGTGCGTTTATTCTGCATAATCAAACATTCGTAACACAATAATACAGATACTACAATGAAAAAAGACCTTGGAATTGTGCCGGCTGTGTACCCGATGCCGGTTTTGATGGTGGCCGCTTACGACGAGCATGGCCGCGTGAACGTAATGAATGCCGCCTGGGGCATGATCTGCGACATGGACAAGATAGCCCTCTTCATCGGCGAAGGCCACAAGACCACGCAGAATATCCTAAAGACAAAAGCCTTCACCGTCAGCATCGCCGACCGCGACCATATGGATGTGGCCGATTATTTCGGCATTGCCACCGGCAACAAGACCCCCGACAAGTTTGAACGCACGGGCTACCACGCTGTCCGCAGCAGCCGTGTCAACGCCCCCGTCATCGACGAATTCCCCGTGGCGATGGAGTGCGAGCTGGCCGAGGTGGTGGAGACAGAGACGATGTACTGTATCGTGGGCAGGATTGTCAACGTCGCTGCCGAGGAGAGCGTCCTCAGCGAGAATGGCAAAGTAAACCCATCAAAGCTCAACGCCCTTATATTCGACCAGTTCCAGAACGGCTACTACGTCACTGGCGAGCAGGTGGGCCGTGCCTGGAACGCTGGCGCCGCACTGGCCAAAGCGAGATAATCCACACCACTAGGCCTTGCAACCGACAAAACGCTGCTCAGTGGGCAATATTCCCCACCTTGCAGCGTTATTTATTATAATTGACTTTGACTTATGAACATCGAGGATTATCGCGACTACTGCCTTTCGTTGGGCGACGACGTAGAGGAACGGATGCCCTTTAGGGCTTTCTGCTACGCCAGCGAGGTGCTGGTCTTCTATGTCTATGGACACATGTTCTCTTTCTTCGACTGCAACAATTTCAGTGTTGTCACCCTCAAGTGCCAGCCCGACCGCATTGAAGAACTAAAGGAACAGCACTCCTGCATTGGCAAACCATTCAATGAGTCGCCCCGATACTGGATCGGCGTCGACCCTGCAATCGCCTCCGATGTCCTGTTGAGAGAGCTGACGCTGAACTCATACAACCTCGTCCGCGAGAAATACCATCAAAAAAATGAACCTTAAATGATAAATACACCCACAGGAAAGACATACGTCGGAAGCGACGAACTCTACGCTGAAGTGCAGCGCACTATGCGGCTCTGCGCCGAGATGAACAACGGCTGGCACACCGAGGCTGAGGTGCGCGAGTACCTGCGGCAAATCACCGCCTCGGAGGTGGACGATACCGTGCGCGTGTTCCCACCGTTCAACATCAATTATGGCCGTCGGACCACCTTCGGCAAGGGCAGTTTCGTTAACTTCGGCTGCACCTTCCTCGCCCTCGGCGGCATCACCATCGAGGAAGGAGTTTTCATCGCGCCGCACGTGGTGCTGGCCACCGAATTCCATCCCGAAGACCCCGAGACAAGGCATTCGCTGCTCACCAAGCCCATCATCATCCGCCGCAACGCCTGGATTGGTGCCAACGCCACCATCCTCGCCGGTGTCACCATCGGCGAGAACGCCATCGTGGCCGCTGGCGCGGTGGTCAGCAAGGATGTACCCGACAATACGATAGTCGGCGGGGTGCCGGCGAAAGTGATACGTGAAATCAAAAAATAAAACAGACAATGAAGAAGATAATGCTCCTCTGCGCGGCGGTGCTGACGCTGGTCGGCTGTCGGCAGGGCGGCGGAAACGACGACAATCAACAACCCGAAACAATTAACAACACACATCAAATGGACACAAACTCACACAAAAGGATGGTAATCCTCAACGCCAGTCCCCGCAAGGACAAGAACACTGCCACGCTCCTGAAGGAGGCGCAACGCGGCGCCGAAGAGGCGGGTGCCGAAGTGCAGTACATAGACCTTATCGACCTCCAGTTCACCGGCTGCCGCAGCTGCATGGCCTGCAAGCGGACGGGCAACCAGTGCGGCGGTGTCTGCGCCGTGCGCGACGACCTGCGTCCTGTGCTGGAGAGCATCCGCGATGCCGCCGCCCTCATCATCGGCTCGCCCATCTACTGGTCGTTCCCCACGGGGATGATGCGCAACGTCGTCGAGCGACTGCTCTTCCCGATGCTGAGCTACAACAGCGACGGCAAGGGCGGCGTGCAGCGCTACCTCGACAAGCGGATGAACTGCGGCATCATCTACACGATGAACGTCACGCCCGAGGGCTACAAGGCGATGAACTACGCCGCCCTCCACGAGCCCGACCGCGAGCACCTGGAGCAATACTATGGCCACTGCGAGGTCTACAACGCCTACGGCACCTGGCAGTTCTATCCCGACTACGAGAAATACGACCACAGCGCCGTCGACCTGGACGAGAAGCAATGGTACCGCGACAACCAGTGGCCCCGCGACAAGCAAGCCGCCTACGACATGGGCAAGCGGCTGGTGACGATGAACTGAAACAGAAGGAACAATGAACATATCAGTCTTCTGCGGGGCGTCGCTCACGAGCGCGGTGAAAATGCACGAATGAAACAATAAATTGAATAGAAACAATAAACACAGACAGACAATGAAGAAGATGTTTTATACCATGTCTATAGTATGCGCCATTGCAGCCTTGACCGCCTGCACAAGCAAACAGCAACAAACAAAGGAGAACAATAGTATGAAGACCATCCGATTGATTTACCCACAGTGGCAGGGCGCAAGCGTCAGCCAGTGGATTCCCGAAGTGAAGAACCCCGACGATGCCTCGCGCGGCTACTATCTCGGAGCGCAGCTGCTCGACTTCCTCGCCCCGAAGAACGACAGCCAGAAGACGGTCGTCGTGCCCGTGTCGCAGGAAGTGGGCGACCGATCGCCACAGGACGGTGTGATTGACCGCGACGTGATTGCCAGCCAGTCGGCAGCGGCAGTCAGCATCCTCGACGATGAGCAGCCCACGCGCATCATCACCCTCGGTGGCGAGTGCTCCGTCAGCGTGGTGCCGTTCACGTGGCTGGCCCGCAAATACGACGGCGACGTGGCCGTGCTGTGGATTGACGCCCACCCCGACATCACGCTGCCCGGCGATGTCTATCCCGCCTACCACGCCATGGCCGTCACCGCCATGATGGGCAAGGGCGACGCGAAGATTCTCGCCACGCTGCCCGCACAGATTCCTGCCGACCGCTTCCTGTTAGTAGGTCTGCGCGACTGGGAGCGACAGCAGATTATCGACCGCCAGCAGGAGTACGGCATGAAGCACCTCGGTGTGGCCGAAGTGCGCGACAGCAGCACCGCCATCCTCCAGTGGATTCAGCAGACGGGCGCGAAGCACGTGCTGATACATTTCGACATGGACGTGCTCGACCCTGCCGAAATCATCCCCGCCGTCGGCGTGGTGAAGGACGGTCTGAAGATGGCCGATGTGGTGCGCATCATCAACGATGTCACTGCCGCCCACAGCGTTGAGGCTCTCACCATTGCCGAACCGATGCCCCGCACCGCCATCAACATCCGCAACATGCTTGGCGGCATCAAGATGTTTGAGGAGTGATAGGACAAGCACCAGTTTTACAGATTTACACGCCTCCCCGTACCCATGCGCGGTGGTGAGCAAAGATGTACCAGACAACACGATTGTCGGCGGGGTGCCGGCAAAAACGATAAGAACAATTAAATCAAAAGAGTAAAATAGTATGAAAGCAATGAATTGGTATCGAAACAATTGGTATTACGTGGGTGGCATCATCTTTGTCGTGCTTGCCATTGCTATGTCCCTTTTCGGCGAACACATCGACCCCGTGCGGAGAATTATGGTCGTGGGCTTTATGGGACTGCTCATCCATCAGTTTGAGGAGTATGTGCTGCCCAGCGGCTTCCCGATGGTGTGGAACATCGTCCAGTCGGGCGAACGCGAGCGCTACGACCGCTACCCGATGAACAAAAACACGTCGTTCGTCTGCAACGTGTGCATTATGTATCCGCTCTATATCGCGGGCATCATCTTCAGCGACTGCCATGTTTGGGGACTGATGCTGATGTTTTTCTCCATCGGACAGGTTGTCATCCACGGCATCATTTTCAACGTCAAGATGCGGCGGCTGTATAATCCCGGCGTGGCTACGTGTTGTTCATCCTCATCCCTGTGGGCATCTACTATATCTGGTATGTGGCGTCGCATTTCTCGTTGGCGTGGTGGCACTATGTGGCGGCGCTTGTCCTGCTGATGCCAGTGTCGTTCTGCAGCCTGATGCTGCCGATAAAACTGATGGCCGACAAGGACTCCAAGCACGTATGGCCAGCAGAGGAGTGCGAGAAGTTTCACGTGATGGAAAAGATGAAACAAATTGAATCGAAAAAATAAACTGAAATGAAGAAAGTAACCGTTATTTCAACCAGCCTCCGTCCGGGGTCGAACAGCCACGTGCTGGCGGAGCAGTTCGCCAAAGGTGCGAAAGCCGCAGCTCACGAGGTGGAACTCATCTCGCTGCGCGGCAAGGACATCAGGTTCTGCGTCGGCTGTCTGTCGTGCCAGCAGACAGGTGCCTGCATATTCAAGGACGACGTGCCGGCCATTATGGAGAGTGTGCTCAACGCCGACGTGGTGTGCTGGGCGACGCCCATCTACTACTACGAGATGAGCGGCCAGATGAAGACTCTCATCGACCGTATGAACGCCATTTTCTCCAAGGACTACCGTTTCCGCGACATCTACCTGCTGACCACCGCTTTCGAGAACGAGGCACATGTCCCCGAGCGAGCCGAGAGCGGCCTGCAGGGCTGGATAGCCTGCTTTGGAAAGGCGACCCTTAAAGGCCACGTGTTCTGTGGCGGCGTGGGTGCCCCCAACGATATAGCCGGCAACCCCAAGCTGCAACAAGCCTACCAGCTCGGGATGGGTGTCTGATCTCAATTAACAATACCTCCCACGCCCCCTACAACCGCCCGCCGCGATTCGGCTATTTCAGCATCTGCTGTATGTCGCTTTCTATCGACTCGGGTGGTACCATCGGCTCGAAGCGGATGATGGTGTTGCCGTCGGCCGAGACGAGAAACTTGCCAAAGTTCCACTTGATGGCGTCGCCTTTGTGGAACCCGCTTTTGGTCGTCTTGTGAATCATTGTCAGCTGCTTGGCGAACTTCTCGTAACCCTCGGGGTATCCCTTGAACGGAGCCTTTGCCTTGAGGAAGGTGTATAAGGGGCTTTCCTTCTTGCCGTTGACGTCTATCTTGTCGAACAGGGTGAAGGTGACGTCGTATTTGAGTGTGCAGAACTTCTCTATGGCCTCGTTGTCACCTGGCTCCTGTCCGAGGAACTGGTTGCACGGGAAGGCGAGTATCTCGAAGCCCTGATCCTTGTATTTGCGATAGAGCGCCTCAAGTCCCTCGTATTGTGGCGTGAGGCCGCACTTGCTCGCCACGTTGACGATAAGCAGCACCTTGCCCTTGTAGGAGGCGAGGGAGACATCGTTGCCGTGGATGTCCTTAACGCTATAGTCGTAGATTGATTTGCCGTCTTGTGCGAAACCAGAGACGGAGAAGAGCAGCGCGAAGGCTGCGAGGAGAATCTGTTTTTTCATTTTTTTATGGGGGTGTGAAAAGGTTAATGATTGGTGTTTTTGCAAGCTTTGAACCAGCTGAAGAGGAACCGGAGTCCTGCCACGGCGAGGGCGGTGCCAAGCCCCGGATAGAAGCCTGCGAAGAATTCGACTGGCATGCCCGGCAGGTATTTCAGCCCTATGCCGAGCCCCATCATGAAGGCTATGAGCAGGTAGCCGCGCAGGTCGAGAAAGGCGAGCAGCGACTTGCGTTCTTGGGGGAAATTGAGGATGCGAAGGGTGTAGCGTTTGACAAAGTTGTGGAACATCAAAGAGAAAGCCACAGCCACCGCCAAGGCCACCACCGCCAGCCACCAGACGCGGTCGGGATGCACCGCCGCCACGCCGCATAGGGCTTTGATGCCGGTGATGAATATCTTGATTCCTGGGGCGAGCCAGCAGAGCACCTGCATGAGTAGCAAGTGGTGGCGTCTGACGGGCAGAATGTGGTCGAAGGTCATGAGGTTGGTTGTTTTATGTTTGGTGGGTGAAAAGGTGAGAACTCTATTTCAGCAGCT
Organism: Bacteroidales bacterium; assembly: GCA_017439185.1. Classification (GTDB taxonomy): domain Bacteria; phylum Bacteroidota; class Bacteroidia; order Bacteroidales; family P3; genus Colimorpha. Next base: position 7,663 of record JAFRTM010000015.1, read on the forward strand.
CAATGATGCCGTCGAGAGTGGAGGCACAGGAGCGCAGTTTGTCGAGCGGAAGGCTGTCCTTCGGCCAGTTGGCTGTGAGACAGAAGGGTATGTCCTTCGCCTTCGATTCCAGCAGTTTCCCCTTGTGCGAGAGTTCGACAAGGGTTTGGCGCGAGTCAGCGGTGCCTTTGGTGCGGATTATGAACCCATCCTTCTCCATGCGCTGCAGAAGCGGCGTGAGGGTGTTGGATTCCAGCAGCAGCAGTTCCCCGATGGCGCCCACGGTGAGCTTGCGATGCTCCCAGAGTACGAGCATGACCAGGTATTTCGGATAGGTCAAGCCCAGCGGCTCGAGCAACGGGCGGTAGGCCTGTGTGACGAGCCGCGTGGCAGAATAGAGTCGGAAACAGAGCTGGTTTTCGAGTTTCAGTTGTTCGTGCATCGCTTAGAGCATTGCTTCGATTTCGTTCTCAAACTCTTTGGGCTCGGTGGTGGGGGCGAAGCGCTTGACGGTGGTGCCGTCCTTGGCGACGAGGAATTTTGTGAAGTTCCACAGTATGTCGCTCTCTTTCTTGGCTGTGTTGCTGATGCCTTTGAGCAGGGCGTGGGTGGCTTTAGCCTTGAGGCCTTTGTACTCTTCGGTCGGCGCTTGTGCTTTGAGCCATGTGAAGACGGGGTGCTCGTTTTCGCCGTTGACGTCGGTCTTCTTCATTATCTGGAAGGTGACGCCGTAGTTGAGGCGGCAGAACTCCTGAATCTCACCGTCGCTGCCCGGGTCCTGCTCCTTGAACTGGTTGCAGGGGAATCCGATGACAACGAGGCCGCGGTCGCGGTATTTCTCGTTGATGGCCTCGAGTCCGTCGAACTGGGGGGTGAAGCCGCACTTGCTGGCGGTGTTGACGATAAGCAGTACCTTGCCTTCGAATTGTTTGAAGTCAATCTCTTTGCCGTTGCTAGCGATGGCTTTGTAGTCGTAAATTGTTGCCATGATGAATGCTGTTTTTAATGATTATCTTTTTTTGTTTTTTCGGTTGAGTCTGTCCTCGCAGGTGTGTGTCCGGGGTGGGGCGTCCCGCTGGCTGCGGTAGCGGTCGTCACCGCTGTATTATCGATTGGGCAAACGTGCGGAAAGCCTCTATGTCCTCTGCGTTGGGGTGGCCGCTATGAAGAGGTCCCATCGAGCCTTTGCAACTGAACGACTTGTCGCATACCTTGATGCCGCGAGCCTCCAGGGCTTTGCGCATCTGCGGCACGGGAGAGTCGATGATTGCCGACGAGCCGAACAGGACGACCGTCTGCACCATCTCGGGGGTTAGGGTGCCGATGAATTCCGTGACGGCGCTGTTCACCTTGCCAAGGAAGAGGCCAGCACCCAGGAACAGCACCTCGACAGGTTGTCCCAGAGGCTCCGCCACCGTGGTGGCCTTCGCACCGACAATTTGTTCGATGGCTTCCGCCATCTGTTTGGAGTGACCAAACTTGCTGAAATAACGTATTGCGTTCATTTTTTTGTTTTATTCATTTAGCATTGATTCTATTTCGTCGCGGTGTTCGAACAGGGCGCAACCACCCGAGTGCTCGCCACCCACCAGCCGGGCTTTGCGTAACTTGTGGAAGAGAGGGGAACCGAGTGCCCCTTTGACTCCGAGTTCGACCACATTGCTGTCGCTGAAGGGAGAGAACGGGCAGGGTTCGGCGCTTCCGTCAGGGCCGATGTGGAAAAATCCGCGACCAGCGGCCAGGCAGCCTCCAAGATGTTGTTCGTCGCCAGGGAAGGAGATGATGATGACATCCTTGTAGTGCTCGCGTTGATGGCTTTGTACCGATTCCATCTTCTTCAACTCCGCCTCGCCGAGTGCGAGGTGCTGGGTTGACGCTTCGGTGGGTACGTATTCGACATAGATGATGAGTTTGCATCCAAGGTTGCGCAGGTTGTCAACAAAAGCGTCGGAGGTCACGAGGTCGAAATTCTCTTTCGTGACGGTGATGCTTGTGCCGAAGAAAAGGTCCTCGTTGTGCAACATCTCTACCGAGAGCATGGCTCGTTTGTACATCCCTTTCCCTCGCCGCTCGTCGGTCGAGTGCTCCATGCCCTCGATGCTGATGACCGGCACCATATTGAGGTGCTGCTTGAGGAAAGAGATGTAGGAGGGGCCAATGAGTGTGCCGTTGGTGAAGATGGGGAACACCATGTCCTCGACCTCGGCGGCACGTTCAAGGATGTCCCTGCGCATCATGGGTTCGCCTCCAGCCAGCAGTGCGAAATTGACGCCGAGAGAGGAGGCTTGCTCAAAAATGTCTTTCCATTGGTCGGGAGTGAGCGAGACTTTCTGATTTTCAGAGGCGTCGGCGGCGATGCCGTTGGAGCGGGCGTAGCACCCCTTGCAATGCAGGTTGCAGGAGGTGGAGATGGAGCATATAAGGAATGGCGGTATCTCCACCCCTTCGCCTTCTTTTATCGCCGCTCGACGCTTTTCCGACTTCAGGAAGACTTGTTGCAACCTCCATACAGCCTTGGCTTCAATCGGATTGTTGAACACGTTGCGGTAAGCCTTCGTCATGATTCGGCGGATGGCATCGCTCATGTAACTTTGAATGTTGTTTTCGCTCATTGGTAATGTCAAAAATGGTTGTCTTTACATCTGACGGATAAGCCAGTTCTGCTTGCCTATGAGGCTGATGAGCTCCACCTGCTCCTCGTCCCAGTAGAGATCCTCCTCTTCGTCGGCGAGGTAGGCTTTCATGATGTCGTAGGTGGTGGGGTCGTTGGCGAGCGTGGGCATCATCTTGTAGAGAGCCTCCACACCTTCGCGCTGCAGCTTCATGTCGGCGTTGATATATTCGACGGCGTCACTGATGAGCGTTGTCTCGTTGCACACCTTCACCTGCGGCACGCATCCGAGGTCGAGCATACGGTCGGTGAATTTCTCAACCCACTCCATCTCCTCGGTGTAGTGGTCGATGTATTTCTGTCCGAGTTTGTCGAAACCCTGCGATTTGAAGAGCTGGCCCTGCATTTTGTGCACAAAGGCGCCGCCGCTGAGTCCGTTGACGATGAGTTGCATAAGTTGAAGACTGTTGTTGAATTCCATTGTAATAATGTTTTAAATGGTTAATAATTTATATCGTTCACGATGCAAATATACATATAAATTTTAATTGCAAAGCTTTTAACATAAAGATTTTTAAAATTTTAACAAATATCGTGTGCGATATATCTGATTATCAATCTATGAGAAAAAATAAAAAAAATGACACAAAATACTCTTCTCGTGTCGTATATATGTGAAAGTACCACTATGTTTGATAATTTTGCAGTACTAAAACAGCATCATTTGTTACCAAGAAGCCGGTCTTTGCGGCAACAACACCAATGGTCTCTGTATCTTTGATGATTACCTCCGTTGTTTTAGATGTTTTATATAACGAAAGATATTGGTCCTAGTGAGTCATAAATAATTAAGACAAAAACATTATACAAGCTTTGGGTAAAAAAAAATGGACAATTCCATAAAAATTGTCCATTTTGTAATTTTTTATTCGCTAGAGCATTTTTTCGAGGGCGGTGACCATATTTTCGGCACCGTCGAAGATTTCGCTGATGCGTGTGGCGACCATATACGCCGGAGTGGTTACGATTTTATGGTCCGAGTCGACACAGACCTCGGTGGCCTTGCAACCTTGTGTTTTGCAACCCAACTGGGCGGCGATCTGAGAAGCCTGGTTGTCGGCAGCGCCGAGCGTAATCTCAATCCCGTTGCGGCCCAACACCTTGGCCAATACCATCGGAGCGATGCACATTGCCATGATGGGCTTGCCTGCACGGTAAGTGGCGAGCAGTGCGTCGGCCACGCTGTCGATGACGGTCATCTGGGGGCCGTCGAAGGCGAAGGTGGAGAGGTTGCGGGCGGCACCCATACCGCCAGGCAGAGCCAGGCAGTCGTAGTCGGCAGGCACGTAGTCATCGATGGGCAGCAAGTCGCCACGGGCTATGCGGGCGGACTCCACGAAGATGTCGCGCTGCTCGGTATCTTCCAGGCGCATCTCCTCTTCGTCTTCCTCCTCGGGCAGGTCTATATGAGGCACCACCTCGAACATGCCTTCGGGGGCGAAGCACTGATACTGCCACCCTTTACGGTCGATGGCGAGCATAAGAGAGAGACTTTCCTGCAGCTCGCTGCCGTCACGGTTACCGCAGCCGCTGAGTATAATAGCTATTTTTTTCATAAAGGGAACGTTGATAGGTTGATATGTTTATATGTTGATCAAAAAAAATGCTTGATTGTCTGAGCATGTACACTTACACATTCAAACAATCAAGCATTAATTCAATCAATTATTATTTGCAAGCGTCTACCGACTCTTTGATGAGCTGGAATGTAGCTTCGATGTCGTTGTCGAGACCCATAGAGAATCGGATGAGGCCTTCGCTCATGCCCATCTCGCGCTGGATGTCCTCGGGGACTTCGCTGGAAGTGGACTTACCGCTATTGGAGAAGAGGGTCTTGAAGTAGCCGAGCGACACGGCGAGGTAGCCGACGCCTTTCTGCTGCATGATTTCCATGATCTTGCTGGCTTTGTCGGCAGTGCCCATGTCGATAGAGATCATGCCGCCGAAGCCGAAGCCCTCGTTCATCATGCTCTTGAAGAGCTCGTGGTCGGGGTGCTCGGGCAGACCGGGATAGTTGTATTTGAAGCCCACCTCTTTGAAGCGGTTGGCGAGGTACATGGCGTTCTCGCCGTGTTTCTTCATGCGGATATGGAGGGTGTGGAGGTTCTTGTTGATCGAGGCGCTGCGCATGGGGTCGAGCACGGGGCCGAGGAGCATGCAGGTGCCGTTGTTCACGTCGATGAGGCTGTTGATGTACTCAGCCGAGCCGCAGATGGCGCCAGCCACGCAGTCGTTGGTACCGTTGACGTATTTGGTCATGCTGTAGACGGTGATGTCGGCACCCAGCTGGCAGGGGCTGAAGATCATCGGGGTGAAGGTGTTGTCAACAATCAGCTTGGCACCGATGGAGTGGGCGATCTTGGAGAGCTCGGGCACGTTGGCGATGCGGAGCAGCGGGTTGTTCATGGTCTCGGTGTAGAGGACCTTGGTGTTGGGGTGTTCGGCGACGGCTTTCTTCACGGCGTCGAGGTCCTGCATGTTGACGAAGGTGGTCTCGACGTTGAACTTCTTGAGGTAGTTGGCCATGAAGGCGAAGGTGCCGCCGTAGGTGGTCATGGAGCTGATGATGTGGTCGCCGGCTTTCACCTCGTGGATGAGGGCGCTGGTGATGGCAGCAAGACCCGAACCGGTAACCCAAGCGGCCTCGGTGCCTTCCATGGCGGCGAGGTTCTGGCAGAGGGCGAGGTTGGAGGGATTCCAGTGACGGCTGTAGAGGAAGTAGCCTTCGGTCTCGCCGTGGAAGGTCTCAGTCATAAGATGAGCCTCGGGGAAGGTGAAGGTTGCACTGTCGCATATTGCGGGGTTAACACCACGGTTGGCGTCGCGTCCGTCGTGACGCTGAATTGCTGTTGCAGGGTCAAATTTTCTCATATTTTTTATATTTAACTTATTTATTATCTTCTACTTCGGCCGATGTCTTACGTTTTCGGCACCGGCAATTTCAGACTGCAAAAGTACTAATTTTTCTTCATATTATATAAATTTCTACCACTTTTTTTTAAACAACACATATTTTTTTGTATTTTTGCAAAATGAAACGTAATGTCTTAACGGCTATTACTAAAGTGATAATCTGATTGTTATGAACGGACGACTGATACTTTTCCCTGTCCCCATCGGCGGCACACTCGCGGCCTCGCTGCCCGAAGGCAACGCCGAACTGCTCGCCAACTGCCACACCTTCATCGTCGAAGAGGTCCGCACCGCCCGCCGCTTCCTCTCCTCGGCAGGCTACCCCTTCCCTATCCCGTCGGTCGCCTTCTTCACCCTCAACGAACACACACGTCCCGAGGAAATCACCCATTACCTCGACTCCATATTTGAAGGCGAGGACATCGGGCTGCTGTCGGAGGCTGGCCTTCCCTGTGTGGCCGACCCGGGCTCGCTCGTCACCGCCGCCGCCCAGAGGCTCGGCATCGAGATAGTTCCGCTCGTAGGCCCTTCCTCCCTTATGCTCGCCCTTATGGCGTCGGGATTCAACGGACAGAACTTCTGCTTCCTCGGCTACCTGCCGGTCGATAAAGCCCAACGCCGCCAGGCCGTCCTCTCACTCGAACAACGGGCATGGCGCGACAACCAGACCCAACTGTTCATCGAGGCTCCCTACCGCAACAACGCCCTCCTGCAGGCTCTCCTCGAAACGCTGAGGCACGACACCCTCCTGTGTGTCGCCACCGACATCATGCTGCCCTCCCAGTCCATCGTCACCCGCTCCGTAGCCCAATGGCGACGGAACCCTATAGATATCAACAAACGCAACACCGTGTTCCTCATCTCTAAATCATAACACCATGAAACGCCTCATTATAGCCCTTTTGCTCTTGGTTCCCTTCCTGGGTACGGCACAGGATTCGGTAGATATCGTGCGTATTCCTGCCGGACTGCGCTACTCTCTCTCCTTCGACGACATCGAAGACCTCCCTCATCTCTGGGTCCAGTCATACCAGAGCACCGAGTCGTCATGGAAAGTAACCGCCGAAGGACGTGCGGGCAAAGGGCTCGTATTCTCCGACGGCTATGGCGAATATTCCGAGCTTATCTCCCCCTACTTCGACTTCTCGGCGTTCTCCGACGGAGTCCAGCTCCACTTCTTCTTCAAAGACCCCGACAACGGCGACGGTGACCGCGCCTTCCTCGAATTCTTCTACCTCTCCACGCCCAAAAATCCCAACGGGTGGAAGGCTATCGACGTCTATTTCGTAGAGGACGACTCCACCGGATGGGCCGAAGCCATAGTCCCTCTTCCCAACTCGGCCAAAGCTCCCTACTACAAAATCACACTACGCGCCACAGGTGCCCAGACTTCCCAGCCCGTGATGCTCTACCTCGACGACCTCGCCATCGAGCCGACGCCCGCCAACCTCTCCGACTCCTCATCGAACGTCCAGTCTCTTGTAAACGAATATATTGCCGACACCACCAAGACCATTAAATCCATCTCGGCCGAGGAAGTCCTCGACAACTACCTCTTCTCGCTCGTCGACCGCCACCTCCGCGACGTACACATCAAACACTACCTCGATACCGTTTACCGCATCAAGAACGACAGCGAACACGTCTATGACAAAATAAAAGGAATAACCGGCGACTCCTCCACCATATCCTTCAAGCTGCGAGGCGGCTCCGACGGCAAGAACACCAAATCCTACAACTTCGCCTTCGCCCGCTCCTATATCCTCGAGAAACACCTCGACGCAGTGGTATTCTTCACGCCCGACACCAACACCGCTTACGTGACCTGCTGCTCGGACAAATACACATACAACTTCTACTCACTGCTCATCACCGACCTTAAATCTTCCAGTCCACATGTCTACGAGTTCGAGTCCCGCAAAAATACCGACGTGGCCATGTTCAACTACTCCCTCGAATATCTCTCGCCCGACATCTACCCCGCCACCGAACTCGTCAAAAAGCCACATCGCAAAGTTACCTTCGGCGACGTCATGCTGACCATCGGATACTCCATAGTCCTCGTCATCGTAGGTATCGCGGCTCTCTTCCTCGCCCTTATCTAATCTCAGACTACCGCTCGGCGAGCACCCGTTTTAGTCCCTCTTCGTCGTCCCTCGCCAAAATCGTCAGACCCTCATAACGATTCAGCCAAGTCTGCTGTTTTTTGGCATATTGCCACGTGTGGAACTTCACCCTCTTCACCGCTTCCTCTCGACTGTAATCTCCATCCATATAAGAGAACAACTCCTTATAACCCACCGTATTGAGTGGCGTTAGTTCACGTGATTCTTTAAGACTGGTCACCTCCTCTTCGAGGCCCTCTTCCATCATCATATCCACCCTCCGGTCTATCCTCTCCCTCAACTCTTCCCGTTCGGTGACCAGCGCCACACGGCTGACCTCGAACTCCCTCGGCTCGACCGACTGGCTGATCACCTCGCTGTACTTCCTGCCGGTGGTGATGATTACCTCCAACGCCCGCTGGACTCTTATAGGATTACGCAAATCGACTCGCTCATAATACTCTGGATCCAGATCCCTTAACCTCTTTTTCATGTCCTCGAGTCCCCCTTTGGCGATCTCCTCCTTCAGGCTCGCCCTCAGTTCCGGCGACGGGTCGGGCATCCTCGCCATGCCGTCGGTCAAGGCGTCAAGGTACAGGCCGCTGCCTCCTACCGCAACCACAACATCGTGACTCTCAAACAATTGTCTCACTTTAGTCAACGCCTCATCTTCATATTGCGACACATTATAAGGATTTCTCACCGAGCGGCAGGCTATAAAATGGTGCCGCGCCGCCGAGAGCTCTTCCTCCGTCGGTCGCGCCACGCCAATATTCAACTCCTCGTAAAACTGACGGGAGTCGAAGGAGACAATCTCCGTCCCCAGCCATTGCGCCATCTTGATCGCCATAGCCGTCTTCCCCACCGCCGTAGGTCCCATTATTGCCAACAACCTTTTCATCACAGCAACTTCTCCAGTTGGTCCCAAAATCCAGGAAACGACTTGTTTACCACCTCTTTATCCTCAATCACCAAGTCGGGAAACATTATCTTCAATACTCCGAACGCCATCGCCATACGATGGTCGCCGTAGGTCCTTACGGTCTTCTGTGGATGCATGGCCGACGGAGGCAGGTGCATCACGTCCCCGTCCACCTCTACCTTACACCCCATCTTCTCCAGTTCCGTCATGACAGCTTCGGCCCTGTCGGACTCCTTATACTTAAGGTTGTCGATTCCTTTAATATAACAATCCACGCCCATAGCGGCACAAGCCACAGCCACCGTGGGCATCAGGTCGGGAGTGTCGTTCACGTTCAACGTAAGCTGCTTGGCGATCTCGCCTCCTCCTTCAATGGTCACCGAGCAGCCGTTCTTGTACGGCGACCGCACCTCCTTTGTGATTACTCCGAGCTTCTTGAACAGTTCCACCGCAGCCACGTCGCCCTGCAGCGTGTTGAGACTCAAGCCCACAAGCCTGATCCTCCTCTTCGGCAGGAACAACGCCGCCATATAGAAATAAGCTGCCGCCGACCAGTCCCGTTCAATGGTCACCTCTCTCACCTTTCCAAACGGCAGCATCGACTGTTGCCTTATAGTCGTATGTGTTGCCTTATAGTCGTTTGAGGCCCCAGCCTCACTGAGAACCCTGCAGGTCATCTCTATATACGGCTTCGACGCCGGGCATCCTTTCATCCTCACAATCAGCCCTTCTTCCAATTGTGCCGCACCGTAAAGCAGAGCCGACACAAACTGTCCACTCACAGCAGGCTCGACCACCGCTAGCTTCTTCTCCGGCACCGCTCCCACTATCCTCACCGGCAGGCAGCCCTTCTTGCCGAGATAAGTCACCTGTGGTCCTCCGAGCTGCACCAGGGCATCTACCAGCGGAGCTATGGGCCTCTCACACAAGCGCTTGTCGCCTTTTACGACATATTCGCCTTCCCGCAGCGCCAATATCGCCACCAGAATACGCGACACCAGCCCCGACTCGCCACAGTCAAACTCACATTCCTTCCCTGCCTCCAACTTCCCTATTACCCGCTGGGCCACCTCTACATCCTCCGCCTTCGACAAATTCTTTATGTGAAAATTGTAGGGCGACAGACAATTGGCAAACAACCATCTAATCGAATGACTCTTTGACGGTGGAAGTTCTATCCTTATATCGTTGGTTTTCATCTTCTGCTATCTCTTTTCTTCAGCCAAGACCATATTCTTTCAACTTGCGGTAGAGCGTTCTCTCCGAAATGTGGAGTTCCTTGGCCGTCAGGCGACGGTTGCCAAGATTGTGAGCCAATGCCTTCTCTATTACCGTACGTTCGTGCCGTGTGGAGGTTCCAGGCAAATCGACTTCCACCACCTCGGTTGGGGTAAACTCGTTTTCGTTATATTCCTCGGCCTCGGCGAACTCCTCGGTTTCCTCTATGGGATGAGCCGGCTGGGTTATAGTCTGGTAGTGCTCCATAGGTTCGGCCTGTACCGGTACCTGGCCTCCGGGAATGCTCGACGCCAGATGGGCCACCGCTTGCCTCAGGTTGTTCAACTCTCCTCTCATCTCGTTTATCATCTGCCCCATACTCAGCGCCTTAAGCAGCAACTCGCGGTCGGAAATCTCGGCCGTACCCATCACATTAGGCGACACCAGCACCGGCATCTTCTCGTCGGGGACACTGGTCAGATAGTTCTGCAGGATGTCCCGCGTGATGGTACGCTCGGTCTCGACCACCGAGATCTGCTCGGTTATGTTTTTCAGCTCTCTCACGTTTCCGTACCACGGATATTTCATCAGCAACTCCTGGGCGTCTTCGGTCAGGAATATCGGCTGCATCTTGTATTTCTCCGCCACATCTGACGAGAACTTGCGGAACAGCAACGGAATGTCCTCCCTCCTCTCACGCAACGCAGGAATGGCTATGGTTATCTGATTTATACGGTAATACAGGTCTTCCCTGAACTTCCCGGCTTTTACAGCCTGAAGCAGGTCGACATTGGTGGCGGTCACCACCCTTACGTCCACCTTCCTCGGCATCGACGAGCCCACGGGCAATATCTCCCCGTTCTCCAGCACCCTCAGCAGCTTCACCTGCGTGGCCAGCGGCAACTCCCCTACCTCGTCGAGGAATATCGTTCCTCCGTTGGCCTCTTCGAAATAACCTTTCCTGTCCTTATCGGCTCCCGTGAACGAGCCTTTTATATGTCCGAACAACTCACTCTCTATCGTCCCTTCGGGTATTGCCCCGCAGTTTACAGCTATCAGGCCGTTCTTCTGGTGCCGGCGCTCGCTGTTGTCGTGTATCACCTTCGAGAACACATCCTTTCCCACTCCACTCTCACCGGTTATCAGTATCGTCAAATCGGTCGGCGCCACCTGTATGGCTTTCGACAAGGCCATAAGCAGCTTCGGGTTTTTCCCTATTATGCCGTACCGTTTCATTATATTATTAAGTTCCATATCTTTGCTTTTCATCATCGAAGCCTGTTAATAGTTCCTTAATGGTTGGTTCGTGTTTATCCTATCACAATTCTCAAGTCTTTTCCCAAAGCCAGCCGCTGCGCCATCAACACGCTCCGTTCCCTCATCAGCTCCATCTGCAGCTCGGGGTCGTCGGCCTCTTTCAGGTCTTTGGCGTTACGCTCCAGGAGCTGGTCCAGCCTCCGCAACCTGAAACTCATAAGCGACTCCTTGACATCCTGCTGGAGCCTCTTCCGCTCCGACGGCACGCCTATTCCCTTCTCTGCCCACATGGGACTCAGCTCCTTGGGCTCTATCATAAGCGAGATTGCCGTGTTGCGGACGTTTTCGTCGTCGAGTCCGGTGAAGAAGGTGGAGTCGGGCAGCGTTCCATGCTGCAGGCTCTCTTCGTATATGGAATATATCTTCTTGTACACCGGATTTTCAAGTTCTATGCCGTCGCGCCTCAACACGTTCACTATCACGCTCGCCACATCCCAGTCGCACTCCTCCTCCTTGCCGTCGGCGGTCGGAACTGGCCACATTATCTTCTCGTTGCCGCTCCTCACCAGAAGCTCCATTATGTGTTTCTCGTAATGCTCGTTATGCTGGGCCTCCTGGAGAATCTCCTCCACCCGTGCCATCGATTCCGCCTCTTGCGGCGACTGCTGCGCCGACTCCGTCGGGGCGGCGGGCTGGGATTGGCCCTCGGCACTTTGCGCTTCCTGACCGGCTTGTGCCTCTTGCTGCTGCTTCCACTGCTTCTGTTTCTGGTTTCTTATGGCACGCGCCACACTGGTCGCCATCGCCTGCTCAGGAATGTTGAAGATATTGGCGCATTGGGCGATATATTCGGTCCTTTCCATAAGGTCGGGAACCAGCGCAATGGTGTTTATGATGTCCTGCAGCAGTTCGCTCTTCCTTATCGGGTCGCGCCTGATGTCCATATTGGTGATGCGCGCCTTGTAGAGCATGTAGTTTTCTTCGTGTTCGGCGAGGTATTTCTGCAATGCCGTCGAGCCGTTGTGCTGGGCATAGCTGTCGGGGTCGTCGCCGTCGGGGAACAGCACACACCTCACTTTCATGCCCTCTTCGAACATCATGTTGGCGGCCCGCTGGGTGGCTTTGATGCCTGCCGCGTCGGAGTCATAGACTATCGTGACGTTCTGTGTGTAACGCTTTATGAGTCTCACCTGCTCCACCGTGAGCGAGGTGCCGCAGCTGGCCACAGTGTTCTCCACGCCGCTCTGGTGCATGCTCACCACGTCGAGGTTGCCTTCCACCAGATAGCACTTGTCGGCTTTGCTTATAGCCGTCTTCGCCTGATAGAGTCCGTAGAGTATGTGGCTTTTGTTGTATATCGCCGAGTCGGGCGAGTTCACATATTTCGCCGCCTGCTTCTCTTTGCTCAATATGCGGCAGCTCCAGCCGAGCACCCTTCCGCTGATGCTGTATATCGGGAAGGTCACCCTTCCGCGGAAACGGTCGTAGTATTTCCCGTCTTCCTTGAATATGGTCAGACCGGTCTTCTCCAGCATGTCCTTCGAGTAGCCGCTTTTCAGCGCGTGGTCGCTGAACGCCTGCCACGCCTCGGGACTGTAGCCCAAGCCGAAACGTGCTATGATCTCGTCGGTGAGTCCGCGCTCGTGGTAGTAGCCCAAGCCTACCGCCTGCCCCGTCTCGTCGTGGTTCAGGATTTCCACGAACCATTTCTGGGCAAACTCCGTCAGGTTGTACAGCGACTCTCTCTCCGACTTGGCCTCTTTGGCCTCCGGCGTCATCTCCTCCTCTTCGACGGCGATGTTGTATTTTGCCGCAAGCCATTTCAGCGCCTCGGGATAGGTGTAGTGTTCGTGCTTCATCAGGAAACTCACCGCGTCGCCAGCCTCGCCGCAGCCGAAACACTTGAAGATGCCTTTCGACGGACTGACATAGAACGACGGGGTCTTCTCGTTATGGAACGGGCAACAGCCTATATGGTTGGCTCCCCTCTTCTTCAGCGACACGAAATCCCCTACCACTTCCTCAATCCGGGTGGCGTCCAATATCCGTTGCTTGGTCTCATGACTAATCATAGTAATTTTTATAACGCCGAAACTCTAATATTATTGTATCTATAAATAAAAAAATATTCTTGTGCCCGAAAAATTCTAAACCTCACGAGAATCGCTTATACCGACCCGATACTCAACCGGACGTCAAATAAGCGATTCTCGTGCAGTTTGGGTTTCCATGCCGCCAAACAACTCATGTTCAGCGACTTACCTTTATCTTAGAAATACAGGTCTCTCTCTCCGTCGCCTATCTTGCAGAGGTTGCCTTCCACCCTCTTCTTCAGTTCCTCCTTCGGGAAGGTCTGAGTGAGCTTCTTCAGCAGTTCGAGGCCTTTGGCTTTGGTCTCGGGACTTGCATAGTCTTCCAGATACTCGCGGAAGGTGAACATGGCGTTGGGCTTGCAGTATTCCTTAATCAGGCCGGGCTTCGCCAAATCCATGAAGTCGGCTCCTACCCTGCCCTTGCGGTAACATCCCGTGCAGAAACTCGGGATATAGCCGCCGTCGATCATCATCGAGATAACCTCGTCCAGCGAGCGGTGGTCGCCCAGGGTGAACTGTGCTCCGGTGTTGTCCTCCTCGTAGCCGCCAGGGTTGGTCTCCGAGGCCGCCGATATCTGGCTCACACCGTACTTCACCAGCTGGTCTCTCATCTCGGGACGCTCACGCGTTGAGATGATGATGCCGGTGTAAGGCATGGCTATCCTTATGATGGCTATGATCTTCATGAAGTCCTTGTCGGCCACGGGATGTGGAATGTTCTCGGGCAGCGAGAACGGCGTACCCTCGGCCGGCTCTATTCTCGGGAAGCTCACGGTGTGCGGGCCGCAGCCGTAGTCATCTTCCAGGTGGCGGGCATGCTCCATGATGGCGAGGATCTCGAAGCGGTAGTCCACCAGTCCGAACAGCACTCCCAGTCCCACGTCGTTGATGCCACCTTCCATGGCGCGGTCCATGCAGGTCAGGCGGTAGAGATAGTCGCCCTTGGGCGTGCCGGCGGGGTGGAACTTGACATATTCCACCGGGTCGTAGGTCTCCTGGAAGCAGACGTAGGTGCCAATCTTCTCGGCTTTCAACTTGGCGAAGTCCTCCACACTCATAGGAGCCAGCTCCACGTTGATTCTTCTGATGGTGCTGCCCTTCTCGTCCTTGGCGGCGTAGGTTCTCCGGATGGCCTCCACCATATAGTCGGCGTCGTTCCTCGGGCTCTCGCCGCATATCAGCAGCGCCCTCTTGTGACCCATCCTCAGCAGCTGCAGGGTCTCCTGCTCTATCTCGTCCATCGTCAGCACTTTGCGCTTCAGTCCTTTGTTGTCCCTGCGGAAGCCGCAATAGACGCAGTTGTTCACGCAGGCGTTGCCCGTATATATTGGGGCGAACAGCACCAGGCGCTTGCCGTAGATCTCGTCTTTGCAGTATTCGGCGGTGTCGAGAATCTTCTTTATGTCGCCTTCGTCCTCTACGCAGAGCAGCTTGGCCACATCTTCGAGGTTCAGCCCCTTCAGCTTCCTCGCCTTGTTCAATATTTCGTTCAACTCGTCGGCAACCGGTGCCTTCTGATCCAGCAGACCATAGAGTTTCTCCCTGTCTATAAAATTCTGATTTCTCATATTATATAATGTTTTATGGATTAATATTCTATTATTGGTTGACGGCATAGCCGCTTTTGGTGACCACGGCCTTGGCCTCCACCCCTGCAATGCGACCGCTTTTGCCGCAGAGGCCGTTGATACGGTCCACCGAACCCAAGACTATCAGCGAGATGACCGACACCGGCTCACCCTGCAACGGCAATCCCTGACGACACAATATTATGTCGCCATATTCCGACAATAAATGATTTACTTCTTCCGCCCTACGACGGTCACTGACCAGCAGTGTTATGGTTCCTATTCTCTTTCCCATCAGGTGTTAAGCTTTTGGATTAGACGTTATTACACTGTTCAACGGACCTCCTTATCGTCCGCTATCAAAATGCAAAGATACAAATTATTTTTTACATCGCAAGATTTTTTGTAATAAAATTATCAACAATTCCTCCATGCCAATGGTACGATGCACTGCAATAACGACAGAGGGCGGCACTTGTGCCGCCCTCTGCTTATGCGCGTTTTCTCTGTTCTTTTATCTTACTACCACCTTGTGTGCCGGGCTATTGCCCACTTTCACCATATAGACTCCGAGGTGAGGGACCTGAACCGAGAGCTCGCCGCCCTGTGGGCGAGTCTTGGAAATCAGCCTACCCGTTATGTCATAGACATAAACCGGCTCGTCTCCCGAGGTGGTAATCACTATACGATTCCCAAGTGTGGAAATATTATAGTTATCAGTTTCCACAGACGATATCCCCGCCGGTATCTGACGGAAATATGCCGTGTAGGTCGCGTTGCCAGTGACCGCCACTGTGCGAATACGGCTTGCGCTGTGGTCGTCACCCCAATAATCGAAAGCAAAGCCGCTCTTAGGCTCTGCCGAAATAGTGACACTTGTGCCATACTCGTATGTGCCACTGCCCGTAGTGGTTCCCATTGAGTTGTTGTGCGAATTCACGGTAATTGTATAGCTCTTCAGTGAGAACTGGGCTGTATAGGTTGCATTGCCCGTAACGGTTATTGTCCTTGGATTCGATGTATTACCATCACTCCATTGCCTAAATTCATAACCATCATTTGGCGTTGCCGTTATGATTCTCTGTGAGTTGTAGGGGTATGTACCACCACCCGATGCAGTGCCCATTGTCGGGTCTTCAGAATTGACCGTTATAGTATAATCAATAGGGACAAAAGTTGCTGTATATGTAGCATTCCCCATCACCGTTACCGTTCTTGGGTTTGCCGTGTTGCCATCATCCCACTGCGTAAACCTGTATCCTTGATTGGCCGTAGCGGAAATTGTAGCAGTTGTGTTATATGCATATGTACCACCACCCGAAACCGTTCCGTATGCCGGATTATTAGGTTGTACTGTTATTATATGTTGGTTAGAAAAATATGCAGTATATGTCACATTTCCTGTCACTGTTACAGTTCGAGGATTGGACGTATTACCGTCATTCCACCCCGTAAATCTACAGCCTTGATTGGGTATTGCAGTTATCTGTGCCTGTGTTCCGTATGGGAACGTGCCACCTCCAGAAACACTGCCCAACGAAGCATTATCCGAAGCAACCGCAATTGTATAGTTTATTGGAGTGAAGTATGCAATAAGCGTCGTATCGCTAGTAACTGAGAGTGTATACGGATTTGACGTAGAACCATTGCTCCAATGGTCGAAAAGGTAACCATTATTTGCCGTAGCCCGAACTTGTGCATTTGAATTTGTGCATGATGGCTCTGTCACAATACTTACACTACCTCGTGTGCCATTGGACGAAGTCGCTGACAAAGTATACGGAAATTCCTCATTTATATTTGTAAAATAAGACCAGTTAGTGTAGTATAAATCCAAGCAGCCACAAGGAACGTATACTGGAGTATTGGTCGGTACATTATAAAATGAAGGGTAACTTCCACTATTAGTCATTACAGGAGGCGTTGTAGGTCTCAAATGAATCTCTGCTATTGATGTGCATCGTGCAAAAGCATAGTTTGATATTGTCGTAACCGAACTTGGAATAATAAGCGTTGTCAAATTATTGCAATTATAGAATGCAGCATTGGGTATCCGCGTCACATTATTGCCAATATTAAGCGTTGTAAATGACGTGCAACCATTAAACACAAGAGAATCGGTGGAAATATTACCACTTCCCATACTAGTGCAATTAGTCGCATTGTAATTCACCGTAGTGAGCCCTGTACAATTCGCAAACGCATTAGCATATATGGCTGTTATTGATTCTGGAATCGTGACACTTGTCAGCGAAGAACAACCATAAAATGTGCGTCTATATATTTTCGTTAATGTATTAGGAAGCACCAGTGAACCACTCAATGAAGAACAACCAGAGAACGCATAAGCTGCTATATTTGTCACCGAACTAGGAATAACCAGTTCTCCTGTCAAATATGGACAGCCACGGAATGCCCCCCAAGGAATATTCGTCACATTATTACCAATATTAAGCGTTGTGAAAGATGTGCAGCCATAAAATACAAGAGAATCATTGCTAGAATTACCGCTCCCCATTCCTGTACAATTAGTCGCATTAAAATTCACCACGGTGAGCCCTGTACAATTCGCAAATGCATTAGCATATATGACTGTTATCGATTCTGGTATCGTAACGCTTGTCAACGAAGAACAACCCTTAAATGAGAATCTACTGATTTTGGTTAATGAATTAGGCAGAACCAACGAACCACTTAATGACGAGCAGCCATAGAATGCATAATTCCCTATCTTTGTCACCGAACTAGGAATAACCAGTTCTCCTGCTATATGTGAACAATTATAAAAAGCCACATTAGGAATATTTGTAACATTATTGCCAATATTAAGCGTCGTGAAAGACGTGCATCCATTAAACACAAGAGAATCGGTGGAAAAATAACCACTTCCCATACAAGTACAATTTGTCGCGTTGTAATTCACCGTAGTGAGCCCTGTACAATTCGCAAACGCATTAGCATATATGGCTGTTATCGATTCTGGTATCGTGACACTTGTCAACGAAGGACATCCTTTAAATGCCCATTTCCCGATTTTGGTAACATTATATGTTGTACCATTATATGTTACCGCTGATGGTATTTCCACCGCTCCCGAGAGGTTCGTGTATCTTGGATTTGACGTATTTTGATAGGTTACCATCACTGTGTGGGTTGAACTATTTGTTATATTGTAGAACAACGTCTTGCCCTCGTAGGTATAGGCGAAGTCGTATGCCCAAGACAGCTGCACCATCGCCAATATAAAAATGGTTATTGATAGTATCTTTTTCATAATTAATAATCAATTCTTAATTAATAATCAATTCTTACTTATTATTTCTCTTATAAGAAATCATGCAGGCTTACTTCTAATTAGAAGTCTCCATCTATTTAATTAAGTAACGCCTCCACAAAACCTTTAGCTGCGTTCTGCATATTGCCAAAGTCATTGCCAAGCGATGTTGTGCAGTCAAGCACAAGAATAATTAGTGTGCTGCTTTTCTCTTCATTATTGATCTTGCTTGCAATTGTTACAAACGCTTGCTGGACTTGACCCATATAGGACATATCAAAAACATTACTATTGTCGCTTGATAAACTTCTTAACGATTCTATAAAGACATTAGCATCAGAAACATCATTGCCCCTCAATCCAATTGAGTATGCAGAGACATTAACCCCATGGATTGGTGTTAGAATACGGCTATGTAAAGCCTCTCTGTATTCCACATTATTGCTATAATGTTCTGGATTGAGCGCATCATCAAGGGAGCAATTGTCAAAACCGTCTGTAAACGTAACCAGTACTACATTTTTAAGATTTGGCGGCATATCATATTCATTCAGCATATTCAACGCCATATAGTCTGCATAATATAGCCCCGTTCCGTTACCCATTGTTAAATTGTCAATAAAACGATTGAAATCGCTTTGGTTGGATTTTGTCAGCAACGAAATGTCTTTTACATCTTGTTCATAGTTGAACCCAATAATACCAAGATATATACCACAAGAATCCACCATCTCCGGATCCGCCACATCGTCTTTTTTGCAGCCATAGAACGCTGACAATGCAAATGCTATAAGACTCAACAATAAGAATATCTTACGCATAATCCTTTCCTTTATTTCTTAGTAATAATCTTCTTTTTATTGCTGGACGCGTTAAGTAGTGTCTCTATAAAGCTTTTTCCGGCACGCTGCATATCTTGAAATTTGTCTGCACCGAGGGATCTTGTGCAGTCCAGAACAAGCATAATCATCGCACTGCTCTTCTTTTCGACTGGCTTAACGTCTTGATCCGGATGAAATTCGGCCTCAATGTGCCAGTTGGGGTCTTCTATCCAACACTCCAAACTTTTAATATCATTGGGATCGACATTGCTGCCATCGGAATATTTCATATCTGGGAAAGTAAAATAAACACCTTTATAAGTTATTGAGTCGGAATGCAAAGTTGCTGTCCTTTCCTGAAGTCCATAGTAGTTGATATCTTCAAGAATTCTACCGCCTTCGACACGTCTATATGTTGCCTGTATATACGCAGGGGGATTTGAGCGAACATTAAACCTAATATGCATTAAATCATCATAACCACCTCGAACCGCTACAACCATATCAACCATGGAACTTAGGGTATGGAGACTATCGGCTATATCGTTAAATGTTTGTAGCACTTGGTTCATATTGTCAACGAGATAAACGTTATTATTGTCGCTGGAAATATTCCTTAATGTATTAGTGAATTTTTCATTATCTTGACTTGCCCCCTCACTCATCAATCCAATGGAGAACGACGAAACATTTAATCCGTGAATCTGTTGGTTGAGAATGCGGTTGTGTATGGCATCACCATACCCTTCTCCATAATGCTCTGGATCGTGTATGACACCGGCATCATTGTTTGTAGATTCGTTGTCAAGACCATCGGTAAAAGTGACCAAAAATACATTCTGTAACTCTGGCGGTTTACTGTATGCTTGCATCATATTCAAAGCCGTGTAGTCAGCATAATACAAGGCTGTGCCATCGTTGTCGAATGTAAAGTTGTCGATAAACGAGTAAAATTCATTTTTGTTGGCGTTGGTCAATTGGCAGATGTCTTTTGTCTGCAAAAAGAAGTTGAAGCCTACTACTCCAAGATAGATTCCACAGGGGTCCACCTCTTCGGGTTCTGGTGTCGGGGAGGTCGGTTCGTCTTTTTTGCAGCCGTAAAACAACGACATTGTAAGTGCGATTGCCAATAAATAGATAGTTTTGCGCATAATTTTTCCTCTTTTGTGTGTCGAGGGCAACTTTTTTTTTATCTCTCCAGCGCCAAAAGAGACAATATCCAAAAAGAAGCGTGGCACCGTATACCACTTCTTCCGATGGAGGTCCTGAGAAAACCCTGTAATGCAGAAATAGCAACAGTCCACGCTATATGCGTGAACCATTATACACCTCTTGCATTACATAGAAATTTCTCAGGTTTCCGTCGGCAAGAGTCGAGCATAACGCTTCGTGATTTCCCTCTCGAAATCGGCTGCAAAGATACGAAAAATTTTCAACTTGCAAACTTTTCGCAACATTTTTTTCAACACCCCTCCCATTTTTTAACATTCCCACCCTCCAAAAAACTTTCAATTTTCAACGTTTCCGAAAGCGAGAGTAGAAGAACTTGTTCTTATACCGAGCAAAGGAAACGTCTTTTGCAAAGCAAAAAATTCTCAATTTTCAATTAAATTAGCCTTAGCCTTACCATAGACTTGATACCTATTTGTGTCCTATGTATCAGCTATTTAGCTTTATATAATTTTTACTCCCTCCTCTCTTTTTTATCAAAAAAAGTTACATATATATAATATTCTGATTATCAGATATTATACTGCATTTTTAACACTTCTCCGTCTCAAATTCCCCTCTCTTCGAATCTAATGTGATTGATAATTCATCAGAGGTAAAAACCTCCCGTAGTCTTTCCGTACCATTCCGACCGACTGCCGTCCGCTTCTTTTAAATAGTGAACCTCCGCCACCCATTCCGCCACCTCCGTCTTCACCATTTCAAAATACACCCTCTTGGGTTTCTGTCCTTCCCTGTCCGACACCGCCACCCGGCGGCTTACCTTCAGCCCCACATCCTCACCCATCTCTCTCATCTTCTCCGCACCCTCCACCGGCAGCACACACCAGAATCTTCCCTCTTCGGCCAGCAGACGGCTGACGCACTGCAGGAGCTCGGCGGTGGAGAGGGTGTCGTTGTGGCGGGCAAGGGTGCGGCGTGCCTCGGGCGACTTGAGGGACTGGGCAAAGAAAGGTGGATTGGAAACCACCAAATCGTAGGAACAGGCTGGTTTATAAAGTCTTGCGTCGGCGACAATGGCAGTGAGGCGGTCGCCCCACGGGGAGCGTTGGAAGTTCTCGCGGGCCTGGAGGACCGATGCCTCATCGACGTCTATAGCATCGATAGTTGCCTTTTGATAACGCTGGGCGAGCATCAGGGCTATGAGTCCCGATCCGGTGCCGAGGTCAAGGATGCGGGTGCCGTGGCATAGTGCCAAAGCGCCGAGGAGGACTCCGTCGGTGCCGACCTTCATGGTGCTGCGGTCATCTTCTATCGAGAACTGCCTGAATCGGAACACCTATATTTTGTTATTATATATTAATCCTTATTATATAATAGGAAAAGGTCGCCATCGGGAGGATGACGACCTTGAAAATGTCTGTTTAGTGTTTCCCAAACCTGAGGGGCTTACTGGCGGACACCTTTACGTGCGTTGTAGAATATACGGTAAGCGCCGGCCTTGCGAAGCTCCTGCTTGATGTCGCTGATCATACCCATCTTCACTGCCATATCGGCTTTGATGGCGGTGGTGATGTAGGGGCGGTCAGCCGGCTGACGGTCGGCTTTCTCAAGTTCCACCCACTGCATGATATCCGACACGTCGGCAATCTGGTCGTTGAGCTGGATACGGGGTTCCTTGCCGTATTTGGCCTGGAAACTCTCCTGTGGCACTCCGACGTTCACGTAGCTCACCAGCGATTTCTTCTCGAGCTTGCTGGTCTCGGTTCCCTGAGGCACCTGTATCTTCACGTACAGCGAGCTTTCACGCATGGTGGTGATCACCATGAAGAAGAACAGCAACATAAAGATGATGTCCGACATCGATCCCATATTGAGGCCGGGGGTCTCTTTTACTTTCTTTCCGGTAAATCTTGCCATTCTAGTTTCCTCCTACATTTTTAGGTTCGGCCTCGGAGATGGCAATAGGAATTGCCTCGTCGATGGCGTCACGTTGTGCGTTAGAAATGTCGGCATAGCCTTTGCCGAATTTGTTCTTGGCCAGCTCGTTGCGCATCTCGTTGATGGCTGCCGTAAGCTCGTTCTGCACCTGGATATACATGTCGTAGGAAGTTCCGCGGTCGTTCTGGAGGGAAATCACACCTTTGGACACGGGATAGGTCTCGCCGAATCCTTTGATGAATTTCTCGTCCTTCTCGGGGAGGTCTTCCTTATTCTGGGGGTTGCCCAAAAACTCTTTGGCCCTCTCCTTCAGGTTGCGGACGTCGCCAATCTCACCGTTGAAGAGCAGCTTGTCCTTGCTGTTAATCTTCACGATAAAGATGTTCCTTTCCCTTACCTCAGGCGGTTTCTCCTGATTTTGCAGCAGGGGGGGCAGACGACGAGCGATACCCTGGTCGGTGTTGATGCTCGACGTCAAAAGGAAGAACGTCAGGAGCAGGAACGAGATGTCGGCCATCGAGCTCGTATTCAGTCCGGGAGTTTTTCTTTTACCCATTGTTATTTACTTTTTAAAAAATTTCGCTACTTCAACATAAACTATCGACAACACCGAAAGGGCAACCAGCACATAGGTGGTGATGCAGGCCGTACCCACAAGTTTCGAGGTGTTCTCGGTAGCTCCGTTCTTCTGGAGGAAGATGGGGCTCACGTCGTTGCCTTTCGAAAGGAAGTAGGCCACAACCACGAGCACCACCAGCACGCCCAGTCCGATGAGGAACTTCCAGCCTTTACCTTTTATTATACGCATAACAAGGAAGGCAAGGATTGCTGCACCGCTGATTCCGATGAAACCAACGAGCATCCAGAATGCTGTGTCGAAGAACGCATCGCTGCCCTTCAGTGCGAACAGGATGGCAAACACCGATCCGATGATCGCAAGGCAGAGGCAGATGATCGTTATGAGTTTATCTGTTTTCTCTTTCATAATAGTTCAAGGATTTTTAGTTCAACAATTTTGTTTATCGGTCCTCAATACTATTATTTCTGATTCTTTACGAGGATATCCATGAATGAGATTGAACCATCTTCCATCTGAGCAACCAGGCTCTCGATTTTCGTCACCAGATAGTTGTAGAAAATCTGCAGGATGATTGCAACGATAAGACCGAACACGGTAGTCAACAGAGCAACCTTCATACCGCCTGCCACAACCGTCGGGCTGATATCACCGGCAGCCTCGATAGCGTCGAATGCACCGACCATACCGATAACCGTTCCGAGGAATCCGAAAGAAGGAGCCAGGGCGATGAACAGGGCAATCCAAGTCATGTTGCTCTCCAAGCGGGCCATCTGAACGCCACCATAGGAAACAACGGCTTTCTCCACATTGTCGAGACCTGAGTCGATACGGTCGAGACCCTGGTAGAAAATGCTGGCCACAGGTCCGCGGGTATTGCGGCAAACCTCTTTGGCTGCATCATAGTTGCCGGCTTTCACATTCTCTTCGATCTTGCCCAAGAGTTTCTTGATGTTGGTGGTAGCCATATTCAGATAGAGAACGCGCTCGATAACGAGGGCCATACCAAGAATCAAGCACAGAAGCACCGGGGTCATCCAGCCTGCGCCACCTTCTATATATTTCTCTTTCAGAACCTGGTGGAACGATTTGGTCTCGCTAACCTGCTCGGGGGCCTCTTCTGCTGCGACTACCTCTTCGGGTACTGTCGAATCGGTTGCCTCGACCTGTTCTGTTGCAGTAGCTTCTGCGTTTGCTGCTTCCTGAGCTCTCAGCTCGTTGAAACTGGCGAATGTCAATAAACCAACGATTGACATCAAAGCAATTACTTTTTTCATTTTGTTTAGTGTGTTAATTATTAATTAGTTAATATTATTCCATTATTTGAAACTCGTTTGCAAATATACGATATTTTTTTTATCTGCCTAAATTTTTTTCATTTTTTTTATTTTTCTCTCCCCAAAAGTCCCTGCATTATCCTCATTAACGGCAATTTACACTCTTCACTCTTTTTTATCTCCTCCATCGCCTTTTGGGCTTGTCCGTAATATTTTTCTATCTCTATCTCCGTTTTTTTCTTTATCTCCAACCTCTCGTATGCCTCCAAAAGGGTTCCGATGGTCTCTTCGCTGTGCTGCGGAGTCTGGTATAGCTCCACCATCTTTGCCTTTTCCTCGGGCGTAGAATCCTCCAGAGCACGCAGTATGAGATAAGTTTTCTTGTGGTCGCGGATGTCCTGGCCGGTCGGCTTGCCGAACACGCGGCTGTCGCCGTAAGCGTCGAGCCAATCGTCCTGCAGCTGGAACGCCAGTCCCATGGCATAGCCTGCCGCCGCCACCTTCTCCTCCTCGGCCCGCTCCTCGGCGGTGCCCTCTTTGTGGGCATACATCGCGCCAAGCCTCATCGCACAGCTCAGCAACTCGGCGGTCTTGTCCCCTATCATCTCCACATATTCTTTCAGCATCACATCTTTCCGCTGCTCGAAATTCATATCCAGCTGCTGCCCACGGCAAACCTTTATCGCCGACTCGTTGAAACTCTCCAGCAGTTCCCTCAACCTCGGATGCTCCCTCCTCAGAAAATATCTCCAGCACATGGCATACATCGTGTCGCCCGAAAGCACCGCCCGGTTCGTACCCCACCGGTGCCACACCGTCGGCTTGCCCCTCCTCAGTGGCGACTCGTCCATCAAATCGTCGTGCAGCAAAGTGAAGTTGTGGAAAGTCTCTATTCCCAGCGCGCCGCCGTAGGCCTCTTCCAACTCGCCGCCCATCATCTGCGCTGTAGCCAGCAGCAGCAATGGCCGCAACCTCTTGCCGCCGTCTCGCAGCGTATATTCTATCGGTTCGAACAGCTCGTCGGGATAAAACCGAAACTCCTCCCTCTCGAACAGCTGTCCCACCAATTCCTGTAATTCTTCAAGCGTCTTCATATAATATATAATGTATATAGCAACTAAAATAACGCAAATCCCCTAATTTTATTGCCACAACTCAAAAAAAACGCCATTTTTTTCTCTCTCTCAATATTATTTTTGTATATTTGCACCAGATTTCAAGACATCAAAAACATATATAATCACCTAATACACAACACAATGGGAAGAGCTTTTGAATACCGCAAGGCACGCAAACTGAAACGCTGGGGCAACATGGCACGCACCTTCACCCGCATCGGCAAAGAAATCGAGATTGCCGTCAAAGCCGGCGGCCCCGACCCCTCAGCAAACCTGCGCCTCCGACTCCTTATGCAGACCGCCAAGAACGAGAGCATGCCGAAGGAAAACGTCGAACGCGCCATCAAACGTGCCACCTCCAAAGACACTTCCGACTACAAAGAGGTGGTCTATGACGGAAAAGGCCCTCACGGCATCGCCATAGTGGTGGAGACCGCCACCGACAACCCAACACGCACCGTTGCCAACCTCCGCGCTGCCTTCGTACGCGGCAAAGGCGAACTCGGCACCATGGGCATGAACGACTTCCTCTTCGAGCGCAAATGCTCCTTCGTCGTGGCCTACAAAGACGGCATCGACATGGACCAACTCGAACTCGAACTCATTGACTGCGACATTGACGAACTCTTCCGCGACGAGGACGAAATCATGATCTACGCCGACTTCAAAAACTACGGCCCCATATCCAAATACCTTGAGGATAACAACTACGAGATCAAGTCCTTCAAATTCGAGCGCATCCCGCTCACTCTCCGCGAACTCTCTCCCGAGGAGCAGGAAGACGTCAACGGACTCATCGAACGCCTCGAAAACGACGACGACGTCGTCAACGTGTTCCACAACATGGCATAATCCCTTACCGATGAAGCCATTTCTAATATACTTGCTTGCGGTCAACCTGGTCGCAAGCATTTTTTTCATATCCGACAAACAACGCGCCCTCCACGGCCGCCGCCGTATTCCCGAGCTGGTGCTTCACCTCCTCGAAGCTCTCGGCGGCGTTTTCCTCGTCATTCCTCTGATGTATATCATACGTCACAAAAACCGCAAATTTTCCTATTTTATCATAACTTACCTACTCTTTTTCGCATGGATTGCCGCCGCCTACTTCCTCAAACTCTACCTAAAGTTATTCTAATTATCAGCTACTTATAAAAATAATTCATTTTTTTTCGCAAAAATAGTTTGTAAAATAAAAAAACTTCGTACCTTTGCACCCGCTTTTGAGAGAAAAAAAGTAGAGCAACCTGCCGCATTCGTCTAGTGGTCCAGGACATCTGCCTCTCACGCAGAAGATCGCCGGTTCGACTCCGGCATGCGGTACAAACCCAACGAAAAGACTTGCCAATCGCAAGTCTTTTTCTTTTCCCCATTTCTCGAATTTGCCTCCTACTTGCCTCCTATATGCCTCCAGTGTTTCCGCTAAGCAAAACACTTATAACTCATAACTCAAAACTCAAATTTCCCTTAATCAATAAAAACATAAATGAACCATTAATGGGATATTAATAGACCTCATACAAAAAACAGCACATTCTTACTCTCTAAATAGTCCTCTTTTTCTCCTTACCTCTTCCTCTTTTTGTCCCTTTTCGGCAAAAAAGCACCAACTTTCTGCACAAAATAATCCACTATAAGACAACAAGATATTAATATTTCTAAAAAATTTTAACATAAATATTGTCTCACAATAAAAAAATTTAGTATCTTTGCACTCGATAACGAAATTCAATTATTAACCATTAAAACACACAAACAATGGAACAACTTCGTACAAACAGAACTTGGGTTAAGTATTGGCTCCTTTCTGCAGTCACTTGCGGTATCTATGGTCTCGTTATGAACTATCACCTCGTTCAGGAGATCAACAAGACCGGTAAAGACGGCAAGACCACCAAGAACTTCTGGCTGGTATTCTTCGTCCTGGCTCCCATCACCCTGGGTATCTATGGATGGATTTACAATGCAGGTATCGCTCAGCGCTATGGTGACGAGGCTCGTCGTCGTGGCATGGACACCAAACTCAACAGCAGCACCTTCTGGGGCTGGGGCTTCTTCGGCACCCTCCTCTGCGGCATTGGACCTCTCGTCTTCGCCCACAAGCTGCTCCAGGCTGCTAACTACGTTAACGCTGACTACAACCAGAAAGGCGAATAATCCCTGTCTGATTATAATCAATAAAGCAAGCCTGCCTCTCGCAGGCTTGCTTGTTTTTTACCACTCCCCTGCCCCAAAAACCACTGCCGAAAAATATTTTTCTATATAAATATTGTTTTATAATATTATTATCGTATATTTGCATTTTCTTAATTTAACACACATTTATAGTTAACTATCTAATACACAAAAGATAAACCCGAATATGAGAAAACTCGCAGTGGTAGCATTTGGAGGCAACGCCCTCCTTCGCAGCGGCCAGAAAGGCACCTACCAGGAACAACTCGGCAACGTGGAGCAGACTTGCGAAAGCCTTTGCAACCTCCTTGAGCGCAACTACAATATAGTCATCGGACACGGCAACGGCCCCCAGGTGGGCAACGTGATGCTCCAGCACGAAGAAGGCAAGCGCGCCGGAATCGAAGCCATGCCAATGGATTTCTGCGTGGCTGAGACACAAGGCTCCATCGCCTACATGATCGAGATGGGCCTCCGCAACGTGATGGCCCGCCACGACATCCAGCGCCAGGTGGTGACCCTCGTCACCCAGGTCGCCGTCAACAAGCTCGACCCGATGTTCCAAAACCCCACCAAGCCAGTGGGACCTTACTACACCAAGGAGCAGGCCGACGAACTCGCCAAGACCACCGGCGCCGTATATAAGGAAGACCCCAAAGGCCGCGGCTGGCGCAAAGTGGTGGCTTCTCCCAAACCCACCCGTATCAACAACATCAAGATTGTCCAACAGCTCGCCAAAGCCGGCAACATCGTCGTAACCGTCGGCGGTGGCGGAATCCCCGTGGTGGAGGAAAGCGACTACGTGCGTGGCGTCGAGGCAGTCATCGACAAAGACCTCGCCTCGGCTCTCTGCGCTGTGCAGATCGGTGCCGACGAGTTCTACATACTCACCGACGTGCCCAAGGTTTATATCAACTTCCGCAAGGAAAACGAGAAAGCGCTCGACACCATTACCATCGCCGAAGCCAAGAAATACCTCGAAGAGGGACAGTTTGCCGAAGGCTCTATGGCTCCCAAGGTACGCGCCGCCATCATGTTCGTCGAGAACGGCGGCAAGGAGTGCATCATCACCGAGGCTGGCCAGCTGGACAACCCCAACTGCGGAACCCGCATCGTAAAATAACTCTGCCAACCGATGAGCTGCCTTACAAAGAAATCCAAATTCGCCACGGCATTGGTAGTCCTTGCGGCACTTGACGCCATCACAATACTTCTTGGCGCAATGTTCCGCATCAACCACTGGCCCGGTGGCTCTATCATGCTGATTCTTGGAATGGGTGGCGCCGTTTGGATTTGGTGTGCCGGAATAATTTACCGCTGCATCTCCAGTGATATGTTCTCTCTGCCATCTGGCAGTCTGTTGCTCCACATCTTCGTCGGACTTTTGCTCCTCGGGGCCGGATTTTTCCTTTTGATGGGAACCCTTTTCTGCATCAACCACTGGCCCGGCGGGCATATCATGGTCACCGTCGGTGCTGCCGCAATGATTGTCGCCATCTTGGCCGAGTTGATTCTTTATTTGCACAAAAAGAAAACAAATTAATTCATAATTCAAAATTCAAAATTAAGTATCATGGCTTACAATTTAAGAAACCGTAACTTTCTGAAGATTTTGGACTTCAGCCCGAAGGAGTTGAACTATCTGCTCGACCTGGCCCGCGACCTCAAGCGCGCCAAATATGCTGGCTGCGAGCAGCCCACCATGACCGGCAAGAACATTGCCCTCATATTCGAGAAGACCTCCACCCGCACCCGCTGCGCTTTCGAGGTGGCCGCTAAAGACCAGGGTGCTCACGTCACCTATCTCGGTCCTACCGGCAGCCAGATCGGAGTGAAAGAGAGCATGAAGGACACCGCTCGCGTGCTCGGCCGCATGTACGACGGTATCGAATATCGTGGCTTCAAGCAGGACACCGTCGAGGAACTCGCCGCCTACGCTGGCGTTCCCGTCTGGAACGGTCTTACCAATGAGGCTCACCCCACCCAGATCCTCGCCGACTTCCTCACCATGCAGGAACATGCCGGCAAGCCCCTCAACGAGGTAACTTTCGCTTATGTTGGCGACGCTCGCTTCAACATGGGCAACAGCCTCATGGTCGGCGGTGCCAAGATGGGCATGGATGTCCGCATCATCGCCCCCAAGAAACTCCAGCCCGCTAAGGACCTCATCAAGAAATGCCAGGAGATAGCCAAAGAGACCGGCGCCAAGGTGACCGTCACCGACGACCCCGTAAAGGGCGTGAAAGGCTGCGACTTCATCTACACCGACGTTTGGGTGTCGATGGGTGAGCCCGAGAAGGTCTGGAAAGAGCGTATCGACCTGCTGAAACCCTACCAGGTGAACGCCAAGATGATGAAAAACACCGGCAACAAGAACTGCAAGTTCATGCACTGCCTGCCCGCTTACCACAACCTCGAGACTCAGGTGGGTCGCGACGTCCACGAGAAATTCGGTCTCGACGGCATCGAGGTGACCGAGGAGGTGTTCGAGAGCGAGAACAGCATCGTCTTCGACGAGGCTGAGAACCGCATGCACACCATCAAGGCCGTCATGGTGGCAACACTGGGCGACTAAGCAATTGAAAATCTTTGTTTTCAATAATACCGAAGGGGCTTCCCGTGATGGACGCCCCTTTGCTATGGGAAAATCCCGATAAATTCTCAATTAAACAATATGGAATGGGTTACTAATCTTTTCACCGGCGAAGGTCTTGCTCCAACGATTCTCTACTTGGCCGTCTCCGTCTTTGCCGGTCTCCTGCTCGGCAAAATCAAGATCAAAGGCATCACACTCGGCATCACATGGGTGCTCTTCGCCGGCATCGCCATCAGCGCACTCGGCATAACTCTCAACCACGACATGCTCCATATCGTCAAAGAGTTTGGACTGATTCTCTTTGTCACCGCCGTCGGGCTGCAGGTAGGTCCCGGTTTCTTCCGTTCTTTCAAGAAAGGCGGACTTGCACTGAACCTTATGGCTGTCGTCAACGTGGCTTTAGGTGTCGGTATCACTTGGCTTTTGGCAAAACTCGCCCACGAGAGTCTCACCGATATGGCTGGCGTCTATACCGGAGCCATCACCAACACTCCCGGACTCTCGGCTGCCCAGCAAGCAGTCAACGACCTCGCCATCGACGGCGCTTCCGAACGCCTCGCCGCGGGCTATGCCGTAGCCTACCCGCTCGCCGTGGTGGGCATGATTCTCTCTTGCATCATCCTCCGTCCCCTCTGCCGCATAGACATGAAAAAAGAGCCTTCGGTAGCCGCTTTCGAGTCCGCTCAGACCACAACCACGCCGAAACGCAAAGCACGGAAAATCAATGGACTCATTCCCATTTTCATAATCATCGCTCTCGGCATCATCCTCGGCTCCATCCCCATTCCCGTGGGAATGAAAGCTCCCGTGAAGCTCGGTCTCGCCGGAGGCCCGCTCGTCGTCGCACTCCTCGTGGGCTGGCTGGGCGTCAAACGCAACTGGTTCTCCACCGACTTCACTGACGGACAAGGTGTCCACACTCTCCGCGAGGTGGGCATTGCCCTCTTCCTGGCCGGCGTGGGTCTCGGTGCCGGTCAAGCTTTCACCTCCACCATTCAGGAACATTATATGTGGCTCGCCTATGGCGTCATTATCACCATCGTCCCGCCTTTGGTCATCGGCATATTCAGCCGTCTGGTCTTGAAAGTCAATTACTACACCCTTATGGGCTTCATCGGCGGTTCCCACACCGACCCTCCCACCCTCGCCTTTGCCAACACCATGGCTCCCGAGGGCTGCAAACTCCCTAACACCGGCTACGCCACCGTCTATCCCCTCACCATGTTCCTCCGCATCTTTACCGCCCAACTCCTCGTACTCCTTTCGGTATGAAGAAGCCACCTCTGTTTTTCCTGATACTCCTCCTCCCCTGCCTTGCCTTTTCTCAGGAGTCTTCGCCCGACAACGACTTCGGCATCTGGGGCTCCATCGACATGTCCTACACCTTCAAGCAGCGCCCCTCCGACTCTGCCGCAGAGAGGCAACCCACCCGCTGGTCCATCGGCACTCGCTTTGAATACCGTAGCCGCGACCTCTCGCGGCAGACAAACCTCTGGTTTGTCCGTCCCTACATCGGTTACAAAGCCACCAGCTGGCTGAAGCTCAACCTCTATTACGACTATTTCAAAAACCAATATAAAGGCTACTACCAGCACCGCATCCTCTTCGACGCCACCGAGAGCCTCTCCCGCAACGGCCTGACCGTGAGTCTGCGCGAGCGTTTCATCGTCGCCTACGCTCCCCAGAGCGGCAAGTGGTCCTGGCTTCTACGTCCCAAGCTGACTGCCAAATACAAAATCCCCAACACTCCCCTCTCCCCCTATCTCGCCTTCGAACTCTACGCCAACAGACACTGGACCATGATGCACAACTTCGCCGGCCTCGGCATCGACCTCGGTAAAGGTTCATCCCTCGACCTCTTCTACATGTTCGGCCTCAACAACGGAACCAACCGACAAGACCACATAGCCGGCATAGGCTACGCCCTGAGACTCTAGAATCAGAACGACAAAGTCATTCCCAATCCGTAACAATAGCTATTGCTTCCTGCAATATTGGGACTGCTTATTAACGACGGATGAAATGTCATTGACACCGTTTCTCCGTTGACTCTTGCATTATAATTCCTTACAACCCAATTCATTCTGCCATTCCCTATGAAAACAAACGGAAGCCCTATATCTGTGATAATCTCACCAGCAATTAGACAAATTATGCCGCCAGTGGGATTATTGGCCATAATTACGCCACCTATAACACACACTCCAAGTCCTGCGCAGAAACCCGCCACTCCAAATTTCCTTTGATTTCTTGCAGACATAAATGTTTTATATTCATCCGGTGTCAACAAAAATCTCAAATCCTCATCAGTTAATTGTTTTCCATTAATACCCAAATAAGACCGGTTCCTCGTCATCACATTATTTTCTCTCAAAGAAGGAATATATGATTTATTATACGAATCGTTTTTTACCTTATCATATACTTCTTTGTAACCGCTACTATATTTTACCATAAAAATATCAGAAATGTTTTTCTTATAAACAGGACCATTGAGGTTGTCCCATAAATAATACTTCATTTCTGTGTCGCTAACCTCAAGTATCTTTGCCTGGACTTCGTCTCCGTTCCTAAAAACGATAGTGTCCTGCGCATAAGACGAAACAGCGGCGAAAAATAAAATCACAAAAAAGAAATATAATTTCTTCATTTCCTTGCCCTCTTACGTGTCGGGCACAACTTTTATCCGCCACCTCCAAGCGAAATTTATACATATATAATAAAGAAAGGCATGAGGTTATGTGCTCTCATCGTCTTCATTGAGGTATCGCCAAACACCTTTACTGGAACGATTTCTGGGGTACATATCTCACACCTGTAGTTATGCTAATATCAATAGCATACAACCAAGCGCAAGCCATACGCACTTTCCCCCAGTTTAGTATTTTGGCGAACTTTCAATGAAGGGTCAGTATCGCAATGCTTTTCTTGCAGCCTACTTCTCTCGTAAGCGACTGCAAAATTACGAATATTTTTCTATTCCACAATTCCTCCCCTATTTTTTAACATTTCAACCAGGAAAAAAGTGATTTCTGGGCACTGAATTCTAAACCTCACGAGAATCGAAAATTTGGGTGCCGGTTGGATATTTGTACTGTATAAACGATTCTCGTGAGGTTCAGGGGTAATTTAGAGTTTTTACGCTGATTTACAATGGATTAATGGCCGATAACGAAATTTGTTCCAAAAAAAGAAAAATTTTTAGGAAGAGGGCTATTTTTGACAAATGCTAACTTGCTGACACATAGGACACAACTAGGTATCAACTCTATGGTAAGTCTATGGTTATTTTTTGACAAAAATGATGCTGTTTTTTGTAACTTACCACTCAAGCACCATACAAAACGGAAGCGGCCGGACTTCGTAGCCGGCCGCTTCTTAGACTATATACTTGATAGTATGATTCTTACGATACTTAATAAGCTCTTGCGAATATCACGCGGCGCTTCGAGGGCTTGCCGCTGTAGATGCAAGTGCCTTCCTCTTCCACCGCGTCGAACGGAATGCAGCGGATCGTGGCTTTCGTCTCTGCCTTGATGGCCTCCTCTGTCTCCGTGGTGCCGTCCCAGTGGCACATCAGGTAGCCGCCCTTCTCGATCTCGCTCTTGAAGTCCTCCCAGGTGTCCACCTTACGCGTCTGGGCCGTACGGAAGTCGGCCGCCTTCACAAAGAGGTTTTTCTGTATGTCGGACAAAAGCTGCTCAATGTGCTCCACTATGCCCTCTATCGGCATAGTCACCTTCTCCAGCGTGTCTCTTCTGCACACCTCGCAGGTGCCGTTCTCCAGGTCTCTCTGTCCTATGGCCAACCTCACCGGAACTCCTTTGAACTCA
Organism: Bacteroidales bacterium; assembly: GCA_017439185.1. Classification (GTDB taxonomy): domain Bacteria; phylum Bacteroidota; class Bacteroidia; order Bacteroidales; family P3; genus Colimorpha. The sequence goes on from JAFRTM010000015.1 coordinate 41,171, forward strand.
TATTCGGTGAACTTCCAGCCGGGCTTGTACTCCGGACGGTTGTCGTACTTCACCGAGATGCCTCTCTGCTTCAGCGCCTCCACTATCGGAGCTACCTTCGCATCGACCATCGCCATCTGCTCGTCGCTCTTGCTAATGGGCACTATCGCCACCTGTATCGGAGCCAGCTTCGGCGGCAGCACCAGACCGTTGTCGTCGGAGTGGGTCATGATCAAGGCTCCCATCAACCTCGTGGAAACTCCCCACGACGTCGCCCACACATACTCCAGCTTGTTCTCGTTGTTGAGGAACTGCACGTCGAACGCCTTGGCGAAGTTCTGTCCCAGGAAGTGAGACGTGCCAGCCTGCAAGGCCTTGCCGTCCTGCATCAGCGCTTCGATGCAATAAGTGTCGAGGGCTCCGGCAAAACGCTCGTTAGGCGACTTGGTTCCTTTCACCACCGGCACCGCCATCCAGTTCTCGGCAAAGTCGGCATAGACTTCCAGCATCTTCTTGGCCTCGGCTTCGGCCTCCTCTTTCGTGGCGTGGGCGGTATGGCCTTCCTGCCACAGGAACTCGGCGGTCCTCAGGAACATCCTCGTCCTCATCTCCCACCTCACCACGTTGGCCCACTGGTTGCAGAGTATCGGCAGGTCCCGGTACGACTTCACCCAGTTTTTGTAGGTGCTCCAAATGATGGTCTCCGATGTCGGCCTCACAATCAGCGGCTCTTCCAGCTCCGCCTCGGGATCAACCACCACGCCGCTACCGTCGGGGTTGGTCTTCAGCCTGTAGTGCGTAACCACGGCGCACTCCTTAGCAAAACCCTCTACGTGGTCCGCCTCACGGCTAAGGAACGACTTCGGGATAAACAACGGGAAATAGGCATTCGAGTGTCCCGTAGCCTTGAACATGTCGTCAAGGGCTCTCTGCATCTTTTCCCATATAGCATAACCGTAGGGTTTGATTACCATACAGCCGCGTACCGCCGAATTTTCTGCCAAATCGGCTCGCACCACCAGTTCATTATACCATTCCGAGTAGTTTTCTGACCTTTTTGTGAAATCTTTTGCCATAGTCCTTCAAGTGTTGTAAATGCCTAAAAATAGGCACTTTTTTATTGTTTAATGAAATATTTTTTTACTTTTTTTATTAATTATTACTCTAATATTAAATAAAATGCGTATCTTTGCATTTTCAAAAATTGCGCTGCAAAGATACAAATAAAAATGAAATTGCAAGAAAAGACGATGAAAAAAATAATGATTCTCCTGCTGCTGGTTGCCGTTGTTGCGCCTTACAGCGAAGCTCGCAAACGTGACCCCCACCAGGCTCCGAAGAATGTCATTCTCATTATTGGCGACGGAATGGGCACCGCCCAAGTTTACAGTTCTATCGTCGCCCAAAAGGGCAACTCTCAGTTTATGAGATTTCCCTATACCGGTTTTTCCCGCACCTATTCGCGCAACAGCTACACCACCGACTCGGGTGCCGGCGGCAGTGCCCTCACCACTATGCACAAGGTAAACAACCGCCATATCGCCATGTCCGACGAAGGCACCGAATACTGCTCGTTCTTCGAGCGTGCCGTAAAAAGAGGCAAAAAGGTCGGCTTCGTGGTGACCAGCAGCGTCCTCGACGCAACCCCGGCCGCCACCTATGCCCATGTGACTGACCGCAAGATGTTCGACACCATAAGCATGCAGATGGCCAAGTGCCAATATTCCTTCATGATGGGTGGCGGACACGACGCTTTCCTCCCCGAAAACCGCCACGACGGTAAGGCTCCGCTCGACACACTCGCCAACAAAGGATACACCCTCGCCTTCACCCTCGACGAGATGGAACAGGCCTCCCGCCTCCCCATCTGCGCCTTGGTCGCCCCCGGCGATCCCGACAAGGCTCCGGCCCGTAACAACATGCTCTGCCGCGGTGTAGAGAAAGCCCTGAAACTCCTCGGAAGCAAACGCAACAAGAACGGCTTCGTCTTGATGATCGAAGGCTCCCAGATCGACTGGGCTTGCCACAACAACGACGAAGAATACCTGAAAGCCGAGCTCTCCGACTTCGAAAAGATGCTGAAGATTGTCCTCGACTTCGCCGAGATGAACCGTGAAACCCTTGTGGTGGTCACCGCCGACCACGAAACCGGTGGCGTAACGCTCCACGACGGCAATATAGAACGCGGCGTCAGCGAACATCACTTCTCCACCGGCTCCCACACCGGCGTGATGGTGCCCGTCTTCGCCTTCGGCCCCCGCGCCTACCACTTCACCGGCATCAAGCAGAACATCGACATTCCCGACCTGATTTGGCAGGCCATGTGGAAGAAGAGCGGCAAGAAAGGTAGCAAAAAATAAATCGGGAACTCCTTAACACTCCTGCTAATCCGATAAAGAATCCCTCCTATGAAGAAATTGCTTGCCCTACTGCTGTTGGCTTCCTTCGCCTCCGGGGCATTGGCTCAGGAGAAACTCACCCAGGACACTCTGCAATGCCACATCGTAGGGTTCAACTTCGCCACCATCTTCCCTTCCAAAGGCGGTAGCTTCGGCACCCTGCCCGACGGCACCCGCTCCAACCTCGGAACGATGTACGGCCTCTACAAGATGCCTTACCTCAACTTCGGTATCAACGCTATTTACAAATACAAGTCCAACTGGTTGGTAACTCTCGACGGCGACTTCCTTTTCGGAAGCGACAACCTCAAGTCGCGTGAGGAGCGCATGACCCATCTCTTCACCGCCGAGAGCACAATCATCGGCACCAATGGTACCGACGCCGTGGTCACATGCTACAACCGTGGGTTTATAGTCAGAGGCGGCTTCGGCAAGGTGTTCCGCCTCTCCCGCAAAAACCCCAATTCGGGCATTATGCTGAAACTCTCGGGCGGCTGGATTCAGCAACAAACCGTATTCTTCAAAAACGAAGTGGAAGCCCCCCAAATCGACAACGAATACGAACACCTATACGACCACCAGCGTATGGGCGGTATTCTTACCGAGTCGGTGGGATACTGGTTTATGAGCAATAAGCTCAATCTTGTGAATTTCTACGTAGCCTTCGAACTGTCGGAAAGTTGGATGAACTCAACCCGCACCTACACGATCGACGACCTTATGGGCCTGCGCGGAAAAGACCAAAGCCGCTATTTCGACCTCACCTATACCATCAAGTTCTGCTGGATGTTCCCGCTGAAAGGCAAGACTGCCTACGACTACTACTATTACTAGGACTTCGCAGCCCTTGTCCAGCGATTGAAAAAGAATGATTTGAAAATAAAACAACCCCGTGCATCTGCTCTACAACATAGCCATCTTCTTTTACACCACTGCCTTGCGACTCGCCGCTCCTTTCCTCTCCAAGGCAAGACTGATGGTCAACGGATGGGGTAAGACATGGCAAACTGCACCGCTGGAGGGTTCTGTAGTATGGTTCCACGTGTCGTCGTTGGGCGAATTTGAGCAGGCACGACCGGTAATCGAAGCTCTCAAAGCCTCTCACCCGGAGTATAAGATATGGCTCACATTCTTCTCTCCTTCTGGCTATGAAGTAAGGCACAACTACCCGTTGGCGGACCGCGTAACCTATCTCCCTATGGACTCTCCCCTCAATGCCAGACATCTCGTATCGCTGATAAACCCTTCGTTGGTATTCTTTGTCAAATACGATTTCTGGTTCAACATACTCGGAGAATTGGGCAACCGCAAGGTCCCTACCTACATATTCTCGTCGATATTCCGCCCTTCCCAATATTTCTTCAAACCATGGGGTGGATGGTTTCTCCGTCGGCTCGGCTCGTTCAATCATATATTTGTCCAGAACGACGAATCGCTCTCGCTGCTGAAGAGCCACGGCATTTCACAGTGCAGCAAAGCCGGCGACACCCGCTTCGACCGGGTATGGAGTATAGTGTACAATGCCGAAGGGGTACCTGCCGTCAGCGATTTCCTGCAAGGGAGGAAATGCGTAGTCTGCGGCAGCACATGGCCACCCGACGAAGAAAACCTGGCCCGGTTTCTCGCCACGGCCGACAACGACATCTGTATGGTAATTGCGCCCCATGAGGTCCACGAATCCCACATCCTCAAAATAGAACAGATGTTCGGCAAGTCCACCTGTGTAAGGCTCTCCTCGGTCGGGAATCACAGCGTCTCCAGCGACTGCCGTGTACTCATCGTGGACTCCATCGGCCTGCTATCCCGTATTTACCGATACGGCACCGTCGCCTATATCGGAGGCGGTTTCGGCAAAGGAATACACAACACCCTCGAAGCTATAGCCTACGGACTACCCGTGGCATTCGGTCCCAACTATACCAAGTTCCAGGAAGCAAAAGACATCATCGCCGTAAATGGCGGTATCTCCTATTGCGACTACGACACCCTCCACAGCTGGCTCACCCTGATGCTTTGCGACCCCGACAGCCGCAACGCAAGTGCGGAGGCTTGCCGGAAATACGTAGAAAGCAATCTTGGCAGCACCAGTCAAATCCTTAAAACCATAGGACTATGAGACGGCTGAAGTGGGTGATATTGGTATTGATGGCCATGAGCCTTGCCAGCTGCAAAGTCGGGCGTTTCCTCGAAGACGACCAGTATGTCCTCTACCGCAATATCTATGAGGTTACAATGGCCGACAGCAGCAAAGTGGGCGACGAGGTAAAAGCCGCGGCAGCCAACAGCAAGCAATATGCCCGGCAGAAACCCAACAGCAAGGTTTTAGGAATTCACCCTATCCGACTAAAGCTGGGAATATACACACTCTCATCTCCCAAGAAGGACAATTGGTGGAACAGATGGTTGCGCAAGAGAGGCCAGGCCCCTGTCGTATATGACGAAGTGGCAGCCAAGGTAACCGTGGGACAGCTGGAAGGATTAATGGACTCGAAAGGATGTTTCAAATCAAAGGTAACTTTCGACACGGTCAAGATAAAGAAACGCGACATTACTATCAAATATAGCATCGCCGCCACTCCTCGCTACCATATCGAGCAACTGAACTCACACATAGAAACGCCCGAAGTCGCCGCCATATATGAACAATGTATCTCTGAGAGTTTTCTCAAAGTTGGCGACTATTTTGACAAGGACAACCTCGCCAAGGAACGATCGAGACTCTCGGAAAAGCTGTTGGCAGAAGGTTATTATAGAGCCACAAAAGACTTGATATCCTTTATTGTTGACACTACCGACTACGGCAACCACGGACTCTCCATAATCACCCGGATAGCCAATCCACGGGACGCTGAAGGACATAGCATGCCACTGCAGAAATACCACATCGACCAAGTATATATCTATCCCCATGCCTCGTCCGATGTCAATGCGGACTATGACACAATACACTTCCCTTACAAGTCGCGCAACTATATGACCGACTATCTGTTCTTCGTGACGGAAAAGCCGAGGGTAAAACCAAAAGTGCTCAGCCATACGGTAACCCTCTTCCACAATCAACTGTACCGTCCACGCAACATAACGAACACTTACAACTCACTGATGTCGCTGCGGAACTTCAAGTTTATCGACATCAAACTCACGGAATCACCTATGAGCAGCGACAGCCTGCGTCTCATCGATGCAAGCATCCGACTTCTTCCGTCTGACCGCCGCAGAATATCTGGATCGTTGGAACTCAACAACGCTTCTTCTCTCGGAACCTCGAATGGCTCTAATTTCTTCAACTCGGGCAACTTCGGTATCGAAGGGAAACTTGCCTATCAAAACAAGAATCTTTTCGGCGGTGCCGAATTGCTGAAAGTCGAAGGTTCCATCCTGCTGGAACTGCCCAAGCTGGTGTTCCGCAACCACTCGGCACAGTTCCACGATGTGTTCTCGGCCTTTGAGGCTGGACTGAACATCTCGCTCGATGTGCCAGACTTCCTGCTGCCTTTTACCCGCAATATTGTGTGGCAACGTATGCGTCCCCACACAATTTTTGCCGTAGGCGGAAGTTATCAGTACCGTCCCTACTACGAGCGCGTGCCCGTCAACATCTCCTTCGGTTACACTTGGCGCCACTCTCGCAGGGCTCAGAACCAATTGATTCCGATTGAGATGACGTTTGTCCGGTTCTTCAACCTTGACGAATCCCTTATCCACAGATTGAACGCCACAAGCGACTTGCGTCTGAAATACCAGTACTCCAACCACTTCATTATGGACGCCCGCTACGACTACCTCTACAGCACCCAGGAACTCTCTTCGCGCAAAAACTTCCACTACGTACACCTCACTGCCGAAACGGCCGGCAACCTCCTCCACGGACTTTCCCATGCCGTCAATGGACCTGTTGACGAGAACGGAACACGTGAAGTGTGGGGCGTTCCCTATTCGCAATATGCGAAAGTGTCGGCAGAATACAAATACTACCTTTACTTCGGGAAAAAAAGCACCTTTGTGACCCGTGCCATGGTCGGAGTCGGTATTCCCTACGGCAACTCCACTGCCCTGCCCTACGAAAAAGGATTCTTCGGCGGCGGCCCCACCACCATGAGGGCATGGCAGCTGCGTCATCTCGGTCCCGGCTCTTACAGAAGCTCGAGCACCGTATTCGAACGTATGGGCGATATTTCCCTTACCCTCAACGTCGAGCAGCGATTCCCCATTGTTTGGATATTTGAAGGAGCCGTGTTCGCCGATGTCGGCAACGTATGGCTCTTCAACCCGAGCGAACAGTTCCCCGGCGGCGAGTTTTCATTCTCCAACTTCTTTTCCTCACTGGCGGCCGGCATCGGACTCGGTCTTCGTGCCAATATCTCCATATTGACCATCCGTGCCGATTTCGCCATACCGCTCTACGACCCATCCTACTCGCCCGAGCAACGCTGGCGTCCTGCCCACTGGCGGTTCAACCAGATTGTAACCAATTTCGGTATCGACTACCCATTCTAACAAACACGAACAAAACACGGCTTTGATATATCTTTGATACGAAGGAACCCTAAAGCAAAAAACATCGAAAAGTGAAAAAAGTAGCACCAAAAAATAAGTCTCCCAAGAAAAAAGCACCAGCCAAACCCAAGTCCCGTTCCAAGTCCAAGAAAAACGGCCGCCGCCTAAAACGGTGGAAAGAACTCGGTTGGCTCCGCAAAATCATCCGTTTCCTGTGGGTTTCCATACTCACCCTGTGGCTCCTCTCACTGGCTCTTGTCATACTCTACAAGTGGGTCAACCCAGTGGTCACACCTCTCATGACCCAACGTTTCTTCCAGCAGATGTTCCAACCCCACAGGCCAATCAATTTCGAACACGAGAGTGTGCCAATCGACAGCATCTCGCACTATATGATAGATTGTGTCGTAGCCTCCGAAGACGGCCTGTTCCTCTACCACAAAGGTTTCGACGTCAAGCAGCTGAAAATCTCCTACCGCGAGAACCACCAAGGCCGGCGTATGCGTGGAGGCAGCACCATCAGTATGCAGACAGCCAAAAACGCCTTCCTTCCCCACCGCCGCTCGATGGTACGCAAAGCAGCCGAAGCCTATTACACACAACTGATAGAGTGGATGTGGGGCAAACGCCGCATAATGGAAGTATATCTCAACATCATAGAGTTCGGCGACGGCATCTATGGCGTAGAGGCCGCCAGTCAGCATTATTTTGGTCATTCAGCCAAGACGCTTACCCGCCATGAAGCCGCCCAACTGGCAGTCACACTTCCCAGCCCCCTGAAAGAAAATCCCGCCAACCCGACTGCCCACTTCCGTAGACGAACCTCCTCGATCGTGGCACGTTCCTCGAAGTACGGCAAAATCAACCTCGACGCGAAACCCAAAGACCTCAACCCAAAATACCGCGACCAGGAAGACATCATAGACTTCCTGAAATGGTATCGCGAGCAGGAGAAAATAGAGAAAGAAAAGGAGGAGGCCAAGGCCAAGAAGAAAAAATAGATACTATTTTTTTCGCTGTTTCATAATTTCTTTGTATCTTTGCACGTTTTTTAAGAAAGGAGATTCTTATGCAAAATATTCGCAATGTGGCAATTATCGCACACGTGGACCACGGCAAGACTACGCTCGTGGACCGTATGCTCCACCAGGCCAAGCTTTTTCGTGAAAATCAGGAGACCGGCGACCTTATCCTCGACAACAACGACCTCGAGCGTGAGCGCGGCATCACCATTCTCTCCAAGAACGTCAGCATCCGCTACCGCGACCACAAGATAAACATCATCGATACTCCGGGCCACAGTGACTTCGGCGGCGAGGTGGAGCGAGTGCTGAACATGGCCGACGGAGTCCTCCTCGTGGTTGACGCGTTCGAAGGGCCAATGCCGCAGACCCGTTTTGTGCTGCAGAAAGCCATAGAGCTGGGTCTCAAACCGATTGTGGTGGTCAACAAGGTGGACAAGCCCAACTGCGACCCCGAGCAGACTCAAGAAGCAGTATTCGACCTTATGTTCAACCTCGGAGCCACTAATGACCAGCTCGACTTCCCCACCGCCTACGGCAGTGCCAAGAACGGATGGATGGGCGAAGACTGGAACACCCCGACCGAGGATATCTCCTACCTTATGGACCTCATCATCAAGCACATTCCAGCCCCGAAAGTCGACGAGGGAAACCTGCAGATGATGATTTCCTCGCTCGACTACAGCTCCTACCTAGGACGCATCGCCGTAGGTCGCCTCCACCGCGGAACCCTGCAGGCGGGACAGTCCATCTGCCTCGTAAAGCGTGACGGCACCAAGATACAAAGCAAGATAAAAGAGCTCTACACCTTCGAAGGTCTTGGAAAAGAACGCACCAAGACACCTGTCGAGGCTGGAGAGATATGCGCTGTACTGATGGACTTGGACAAGAACGTGATGTTTGAAATCGGCGACACCATCTGCGATGCCGAGAATCCCGAGGCACTGCCTCCCATCAAAGTGGACGAACCTACTATGTCTATGCTCTTCACCATCAACAACTCCCCTTTCTTCGGCAAAGAGGGCAAATATGTTACCAGCCGCCACCTCCGCGACCGTCTCTTTCATGAATTGGAGAAGAACCTCGCCATGAGGATAGAAGAGACCGGCTCACCCGACGCACTGCTGGTCTATGGCCGTGGAATCATGCACCTCAGCGTGCTGATAGAGACCATGCGCCGCGAGGGCTACGAGCTCCAAGTGGGACAGCCGAAGGTGATAATCAAAGAGATAGACGGACAGAAGTGCGAACCTATAGAGCAACTCACGGTACTTGTGCCCGAGGAGTTCAGTTCCAAGGTCATTGATGTGGTCACTCGACGCAAAGGCGAAGTGGGCACCATCGACACCAAAGGCGACCGAGTACAACTCGACTTCACAATCCCCTCGCGCGGCATCATAGGTCTCCGCAACACTCTCCTCACTGCCACCAACGGCGAAGCTGTCATTGCCCACCGATTCCTCGAGTTCCAACCTTGGAAGGGCGACATCGACGACCACAAATATGGTGCCCTCATAGCCAAGGAGACCGGCGAAGCCACCGCTTACAGCATCAGCAAGCTGCAAGACCGCGGACCTTTCTTTATCGAGCCCGGCGATATGGTTTACACCGGCGAAGTAATCGGAGAGAGCCTGCGTCCTGGCAACGACATTGTTATCAACGTGGTAACGGCCAAGAACCTCACCAATATGCGTACCAAGAGTGCCGACGAGAAGAGCACCTGCTCGCCCGCCATCAAGTTCAGCTTGGAGGAGGCAATGGAATATATTCGCGAGGACGAATACCTGGAAATTACACCTACAAACCTGAGAATCCGCAAGATAATACTCGACGAGATAGAGCGCAAGCGTGCCAGGATAGCCGCCGGCTACAAAGACGAACAATAGGTTCCTCCCCTATTTTAGCGGGATATTACTTTTACGCCATCGATTTCCATCTGCTGATTGGGAGGATTGGCTGGCATGGGATCTCTTTCGCCGTCGATTATTCCTATCATCTGTAAGGGTACCAGCCCGGTGGTGTTGTATCCGAGGGAGACTGATAGGATATTGAAACCTTCATTATCGATTTTTACCTCACCGATAAAGGGCTCAAAACCCGTAGTTTTGATTTCAACGGTGTATTCTCCGAGAGGGACCGACTTGATTGTGTAAATGCCGTCAAAGTCTGTATAGGCTGTGGTTATGGCCTTATCGCCTTGCTTGAGGACCACTTGGCAGAAGGCAAGCGGCTCCTGGGTCTTGCTGTCGGTGACCATACCTTTGAGGGTTCCGGTGCCTATTATCTTATGAGTCGCAGAAGTGTCTTGGTCGGACGGGGTAACTTTTATTATATTTTGAGCCTGCAGGGTGGTGGTGGCGAGGCCGAGTGCTAGTCCTGCCACTGTGGCCACTTTTCCGAGACTCATACGTTCGGCCAAGGCTTTTTCGAGGTAGCGCACCTCGGCTTCGCAGTGGGGGCAAGTGCCGATGCACTCGCCTTCGTAGGTGCATTTCTCCGTTTTCAGTGGGATGCCGTTCTCCTCTGCTATCCGCTGCCGCACCTCTTTCAAATACTTGCAAACATCTTTCCCGTGGCCCATAATTTTGAATTTTCAACCAAAATAATAACGCCGCAGAAGCGATTTTATTGCCTACGGAAGGTGTTTTTATGTTAGGATGAGGTAATCGGGTCGGGGTGATATGTACTATATGGTATTAATATATAATGGTTGTGCGGGAAATATGAGAAGAGCCGCACTGGTGGTGCGGCTCTTGGAATATAAGATTGTAGTGTTGTCGCTGAGCATGTGGGAGGATTGGTGCGGGAGTTAGGGCTTGGGATGGAGGTTGTCCATGAGGTAGTGGCGGAGGTTGTCTATGGGGATGCGCTCTTGCTGCATGGTGTCGCGGTTGCGGACGGTAACAGCGTTGTCGGTGAGTGTGTCGTTATCGACGGTAAGGCAGAATGGTGTACCGATGGCGTCCTGACGGCGATAGCGGCGACCGATGGCGTCTTTCTCGTCGTATTGGAGCATGTAGTCGTGCTTGAGGAGGTCCACTATCTCGCGTGCTTTCTCGGGGAGGCCGTCTTTCTTAACCAAGGGGAGCACGGCGACTTTGTAGGGTGCGAGGACTGCGGGGAGACGGAGGACTGTACGAGTGGAGCCGTCTTCGAGCTGCTCTTCTTCGAGGGCGTGGGAGAAGATGGCGAGGAATGTGCGGTCAAGTCCGATGGAGGTCTCGATGACGTATGGCGTGTAGGACTCGTTGAGTTCGGAGTCAAAATATTGGAGTTTACGGCCTGAGAACTCGCTGTGGCGCGAGAGGTCGAAGTCGGTGCGTGAGTGGATGCCTTCGAGTTCTTTGAATCCGAAGGGGAACTGAAACTCGATGTCGGTGGCTGCGTTGGCGTAGTGTGCGAGTTTCTCGTGGTCGTGGAAGCGGTAGTTTTCGGCCGGTATGCCGAGAGAGAGGTGCCAGTTGAGGCGTTCCTGTTTCCAGTATTTGAACCATTCGAGCTCGGTTCCGGGGCGGACGAAGAACTGCATCTCCATCTGCTCGAACTCGCGCATGCGGAAGATGAACTGGCGAGCGACTATCTCGTTGCGGAAAGCTTTTCCGATCTGTGCTATGCCGAAGGGGATTTTCATGCGGCCGGACTTCTGGACGTTGAGGAAGTTGACGAAGATGCCTTGAGCGGTCTCGGGACGGAGGTAGAGGGTGTCGGAGTCGTCGATGACGGAGCCCATCTTGGTGGCGAACATAAGGTTGAACTGACGCACGTCGGTCCAGTTGCGGGTGCCGGAGACGGGACATACGATGCCGAGGTCGAGGATGAGCTGTTTGAGGCCGTCGAGGTCGTTGGCGTTCAGCAGTTCGGCATATTTGGCTCGGATTTCGTCGATTTGTTTCTGGTGTTCGAGCACGCGGGCGTTGGTGGTGACGAACTGGTTGCGGTCGAAGGCGTCGCCGAAACGTTTGTGGGCCTTTTCGCATTCTTTGTTTATCTTGTCTTCGATCTTGGCGATATGGTCTTCGATGAGGACGTCGGCACGGTAGCGTTTCTTGGAGTCTTTGTTGTCAATCAGCGGGTCGTTGAAAGCGTCGACATGACCAGATGCTTTCCAGATCTTGGGGTGCATGAAGATGGCGGAGTCAAGACCTACGATGTTTTCGTGGAACTGGACCATGGCACGCCACCAGTATTGTTTGATATTGTTTTTGAGTTCGACGCCCAGCTGACCGTAGTCATAGACGGCTGCGAGGCCGTCGTAGATTTCGCTGGAGGGAAAGATGAAACCATACTCTTTGGCATGGGCCACTACCTTTTTGAAAATATCTTCTTGATTTGCCATTGCTGTAATGTTTTATTCGTGTACTATTGCCATTCTATCGGCATGTTGTGTATCTCTATGTTACCTATGTCAGCTTTCCCGTTATGACAGCTGAAATCATTCTGGTTGTTCGAGAACGAGAACTCAAACACCATCACGTTGATGGTTGGCTCGCCGGGAGTGAACTGACAAGTAAAAGTGTATTTCAGCGGAGTGTTGGACGGAGCTGTCTTGGCTGCCGCCTTAGCACGGCTTATTTCATACACATTGCCCTGACGATCGTATGCCTTGTTGTTATAAGAGGTAGCACCCAAGTCGAGTTTGGATTCACCGCCCATTCGGCTCAGCACGGTTATTTCCATCGTCACAAGGCCTGTTGACTTGTCCCCGAAACAGCTGACCGGCGTGACCACAAAATCGTCCTGAACTTCGAACGGAAGCCTAATATAGGTCTTGCTCACACGGGGTTTCCATGCGATTGGAACATTGCGTAGCTGCATAGGTCCATTGTTGCCACTATGAACCAAGAAATCGTAGTTTCCACCACTCACGTGATAGGGAAGCGTGATAGAAGCAAAGGCATGCAATACGGCCGGAACACCCTCCATTGCATATTTGAAAATACACGGCACTCCATGGGGCACATTTGACACAGCCAGAGAACCACCAGGTTTAAACCGTCTCATCTTGTACACCCTTCCGTCTGGTCCATAGGCATTGCCTTCCCAACCGCCGGCTATGTTTATGCTCAGCATGTAATTACGTGGCGTTGCCGACAAAGTGAGCACAACCTGACCCGTCTGTTGGTCGCCTTCACACGAGAGCACCGTCAAGTCCACCGCCTCCACAAACTTCGGCACAGTCACAATGTCAATCTGAGCCGATACTGCCACCGACAGCATCAATGCAATAATTGCAGCAAATATTCTTTTCATCGGTCTATGTTTTTTGATTATTGATGTTCTATCTTCTCCCTCATCGTCACATCCAGGTGCACCTCGCCCGAACCAAGGTACCAGTGTCCATCGGCGCCATGCAGTTCCACGTCATTAGTACCCACTCTGACCAAGGTGTCCTCATACGAACCATGCTCCGCACCGTCGATATCGCGGAACTCCACCTCTATCGTATCGCCAGGGAAGTTGTCCCACACGGTGGTATTGTAGCGTCCTTCGGCATCGGTTGTGTCGCCATGGCACACATCGATGCCAGATATGCCGTTGCCTGTGCCATTTGTCACTCGCCCCGACACTCTGTACGTAACCTCTGGACAACCATATTCCGAAACTATCGAATTACGGTCACACCCTACGTTTATCCCCAACACGGCAGACGTGATACCCAGCAACCATGCTTTAACATTAAGATACTTTATTTTCATAAAGAAATTTTATGCCAATGGTTGGCGGCTATAAAATGACCGCCAACCATACATGGTATATCTTTTATTTCTTGGCAGCAGCTTGAGTCGCTGTGATAGCCACTACGTTGACCACGTCCTCGACGCTGCAGCCACGGCTGAGGTCGTTGATAGGAGCCGCCATGCCCTGCATCACGGGACCTACTGCCTCGGCGCCGGCGAGACGCTGGACGAGTTTGTAGCATATATTGCCGCTCTGGAGGTCGGGGAATACGAGCACGTTGGCACGGCCGGCGATGTCGCTGTTGGGAGCCTTGCTGGCGCCAACCTTAGGAACGATAGCCGCATCAGCCTGCAGCTCGCCGTCGAGTTTCACAGAGGGGTCGAGTTCGTGAGCCACCTTGGTAGCCGCGATGACCTTGTCCACCAGTTCATGCTTGGCACTGCCTTTGGTGCTGAAGCTTAGGATAGCAACACGGGGCTCCTCGAAGCCGGCGATAGCCTTGGCGGTCTGAGCGCTCACCACGGCGATCTGGCCCAGCTCTTCTGCTTTGGGGCAAGGAGTGGCAGCACAGTCGGCAAAGACGAACATGCCGTTCTCGCCATAGGTCTTGTCTTTCAGTATCATGATGAAAGCGCCGCTCACCACGCTGATGCCGGGGAGAGTTTTCACAATCTGGAAGGCGGGACGCAGCACGTCGCCAGTGGCGTTGCGGGCACCAGCCACTTCACCGTCGGCGTCGCCGTTCTTGATGAGCATGCAGGCGAGATACAACGGGTCTTGAACCAGACGCATAGCCTCGTCCATCTGTAAGCCTTTACTTTTGCGGATCTCGCAGAGCATCTCGGCAAAATATTCTTTGCGGGGATTGGTGACGGGGTCGATGATTTGGGCTTTGTCGATATTCTTCAAGCCCCACTGGCTTGCCAAACCTTTGATTTCTGCCTCGTTGCCGAGGAGGATGAGACGGGCAATGCCTTCGCCGAGGATGATGTCGGCGGCTTTGAGAGTTCTTTCTTCGGTGCCTTCTGCCAGCACAATGCATTTGTTGGCAGCCTTGGCGTTTGCACGAATTTGTTCAAGAAGTGTCATAATCGTTATGTTTTATGTTTATATTTTGTTTATGTTTGAGATATACTTGAGATATGTTTTGTTTGTGTTCGTCAATCGAAGAATTTCCAAATCATGCCGTAGAAAAAGCCGAAATTGTTGGCGGGATAAGAGGGCAGCAGGTAGTAGTTGGGGTGCATCTCCCAAAGGGCGTTGAGGTGGCCCACTTTGGCATAGATGCTCGCCCGCTTGACCTGCAGGTTTATGAAGATGTCGCCGAGGAAGTAGTTGCCGATCTTCTGGGAGTTCTGTCGGTAGAAGACGCCGAGGTAGGGGTTGTAGGCGTCGGCGTAGAAGGCGGTGTGGTAGCGGATGTCCACGCCCACCTGCATGCGCAAGGCTTTCTTGAAGACGAAGACGTCGGCATAGAGGGAGTTCTTGGTGGCGAAGAGCGGCACACGCACCTGGTTCTGGTCGGTGCTGTATTGGAAGAGGTGCTGCATGTCGTAGTGGAACCACGACCAGTGGAGCGTGGCGTTGAGGCGAGCCTGGAAGAGCCACGCGCTGCCGCCGTTCTGCACCACACGGTTGCTGTCCTCGACCCATATATTGTTGACCACGTGGCGTGCGGTGACCGCCGCGTCGAGCCATTGGCGGAAGGTGTAGCGCAACTCGAACTTCTGGATGTTCGTCACGCCCAGCTTGCGGCTGTTTCCTGCCATATGGTCGATGGTGTAGTAGATGAGCAACGGTTCCTGACCCTGGAACGCCACGTCGGCTCTGAGGGTGTGGCGGTGGAGGGTGTCGAGATAGACCCTGAGGTCGCCAGCCAGGCGGTAGTTGCCGCCGAAGTACTGGCCGCCGATAGACTTCTCCCCTACCACGCTGACCGAGCCGATCTTGGTGTCAATGTCGAGACGGGCGTTGGGGACGAGGGCGAACTCTCGGGCGTTGAAATCGTTGTACATCACCGAATACATCAACAACGGCCTTACCCCTATCAGCAGCTTCACAGGATTGCGCCAGCGGCTGTCGAGATATGCGTCGTTGGTCCAGTAGAGGTCGCCTTTCATCACCCGCGTCACGGTCGAGTCGGCGAAGACATGCTTCTCTTTGTCGTATTGGAAGTCGAAGCCGAAGACGCCCGTGTTGAACACTCGCGGCTTCAGCGGCGCTATGGTGTCGTAGGTGACTACCGTGTCGTAAACCATCACCTCGCGGAATTCCAGTTTCTGCACCTCCACATACGACGAGTCGGTATGATACAACCGCTCCGTCACCGTGTCGGCCACCGTGTCGCACCTCACGAACTTTATCTCTTCGCGACGGCGGTATTTTTCCAGCGGCCTCACCGTGTTGTATGTGTGCTTGGTGAAGGCTGTGAGGTTCTTGTCGATGCTACCCATGCCGCTGAGGCGTACCGGTATTCCGCCTTCGTTGGTCTGGGTGCGGTTGATGAATATGCTGTCGTTGGCGAGTCCTCCGTTCTCGTCCATACGGAACTTCTCCCATATAAATCCCGCCGAAGCCTGATAGCGTGCATCGCGGGAGTAGTAGTTGGTGGTAGCGTCGATATAATGGTTAGCGAGCGAGGAGTAGCTGTAGTTGCCTTCAGCGTTGTAGAGCTTGTAGTTGAACGAGGCGTTCCAGCGTGGTAAGATGTTTTGGGTGTGCGACACCAAGAGCCGCCGTTCCCTCTCGAGGGTGCTGGAATAGCCTAGGTAGCTGTAAGGTCGTCGAGTCTGGAAGAATCCTATATTCTCGGGGCGTTTGCGGTAAACGCTGTTGAGGTCGGGCGCCATACGCCACTGCAGGTCGTCGCCGAAGGTGTGGAAGAGAGCCAGGTGCTGCTGTCCCATCACGCCACGGTTGAGGTAATAGTTCCCGTTCATGGCGTCGAGTTCATCGACGAACTGCACCCCGGTGGGGTCGAGCGAGGGATAGTCTATCACCTTGATCTTTACGGCGTATGGGTCATAGCGGAACTGGAACACGCTATGCTGCAAGGTTGTGTCGGGAATATCCTCGTGGTATTCTATGCCCTGGGGCTGCCATCCGGTGGTGTCGGAAAACAGGGTGTCGTTCTCGTCGGTCGGAATGTTTAGCGGCATATTGTTCTGAAAGCGCGCATCCCGCGTCTTCAGATTCCTGTCTAACTGGGCCTCGGCACTATATGCCGTGCCGAGCACGAGCAGGACTGTGAGCAATATTTTGGAGAACGACGACACCGGCTGTTAGTTATTGTTTTGCAGGAAACGTTCCACGTCGATTGCCGCCACACATCCTTTGGCCGCAGCCACGACTGCCTGGCGGTAGTTGGGGTCACAGACGTCGCCGGCGGCAAACACGCCGTCCACACTCGTCGCCGAGCTGGGGTTCTTCACTTTTATGTAGCCTGCCTCGTCGAGGTCCAGCTGCCCTTTCACTATGTCGGTATTGGGCTGGTGACCTATGGCGACGAAGAATCCGGCTATGTCGAGAGTTCTCTCCTCGCCGGTCTTCACGTTGCGGAGCCTTGCTCCGGTCACTCCGTCGAGGTCGCTGCCGATAATCTCCTCGGTGACCGAGTTCCAGCAGACCTCGATCTTGGGGTTGTTGAGCACGCGGTGCTGCATCGCCTTCGAGGCTCTCAGCTCGTCGCGGCGCACTATCTGGTACACCTTGGAGCAGAGCGTGGCGAGGTAGCTGGCTTCCTCACATGCCGTGTCGCCGCCGCCTACCACCGCCACCGGCATGTTCTTGTAGAAATAGCCGTCACAGGTGGCGCAGGCCGAAACTCCCTGACCGTAGTATTTCTTCTCGCTGTCGAGTCCCAGCCATCGTGCCGAGGCTCCTGTGGCCAGTATCACCGTCTCGGCTTCTATCTCGTTGCCGCGGTCGTCAACGGCCTTGAAGGGCCTGTGTGAGAGGTCGAGGGTCGCGATGGTGCCGTTCCTCACCTCGGTGCCGAAACGCTCGGCTTGCTGCCTCAGGTCTTCCATCATAGCCTTGCCGCCCACTCCCTGGGGATAGCCGGGGAAGTTCTCGATGTCGGTGGTGATGGTCAGCTGGCCGCCCGGCTGCATGCCGGTGTACAAGATAGATTTTATATCGGCACGCGAAGTGTAGATTCCTGCGGTGTAACCGGCAGGACCCGAGCCGACGATAAGACATTTTGTGTGTTCCATATTCTATGCTTTGTTTGTTTCTGTATTTATTTTCTTCTTCTTCACGGCGAAATAGACCATATAGGCCATGCCCACCACGAGGACCACAGCCTGCTGCGACGACCAGAGGAGCCATCCGTAAGCCAGGCCGCCCACCTCGCTCACGTCGTAGATGTCCAGTGCCTGCCAGCACAACACGGGATAGGCACCCAGTCCTCCTTGCGATATCATCATGCCCACCGAGCCGAAGAGGTAAATCACGAAGGCGGCCCGCAGCCCCAGTCCGGCGGTCTCTTCCATGGCCTGGAATATCACGAAGCCGCCGAGGATGTAGAGGAAATAGAGCACCACGCTGTAGAGGAGGAAGAGCACCAGCTGGCGCCGGCTGAGCTGGAATATGCTTTTGAGTCCGGCGAGGGCGCCGGTGATTATCTTGTCGATTTTGGCGAACCATTTGTACTTCAGCAGCTTCTTGCGCTGGCTCACGTAGAGTATCACCGCTGCGGCGACCACCGCCACTCCTATCGCTATCACGAGCCAGAGGCTCGGAAGCGTGGCGAACTTCTGCGACAGGGCGTCGTAGAGCCAGTCCTTGGCCTTGCCGAACATCACCAGCAGGCCTATCACCACTATGATGCCGAAGCAGAGCACGTCGAAAAGGCGCTCGCTCACCACCGTGCCCAGGGATTTCTCCACCGCTATCTTGTCGCTGTTGCGCAGCATGGCGCACCTCATCACCTCGCCCAGGCGTGGAAACGCCAGGTTGGAGAGGTAGGCGACCATCACGGCTCCGAACACGTTGTTGCGGCTCGGGTTCTCTCCCAGCGGCGAGAAGAGCAGTTTCCACCGTAGCGCGCGTACATAGTGGCTCAGCAGCGACACGGCCATCGCCAACGCCACCCACCAGTAGTTCGCGCCGGAAAACGACTCCCATATCGCCTGTTTCTGCTCGCTGTCGAGCTTCAACAGGAACCAATAGACGAACAGCACGCCGATGCCGAAGAACACCACGAATTTCAGCAGGTCCTTCCACCACGTCTTTTTCTCTTTCTGTCGTCCGTTGTCGCCCATTTCCGCGTTATTTCAGTTTGTTGTTTTCGGGGAAGATCACCGTCGGGTGCCATTTCTTGGCCTCTTCGAAGTCGAGCTGGCAGTAGGAGGCGATGATGAGCAGGTTGCCCACCAGGGCCTTATGGGCGGCGGCTCCGTTGATGCCTATCACGCCGCTTCCGCGCTCGCCTTTGATGGCGTAGGTGCTGAAACGCTCGCCGTTGGTGATGTTATAGACATCGACCCGTTCGTTCTCTATGATGTTGGCGGCCTCCATAAGAGCCTCGTCGATCGTTATGCTTCCGATGTAGTCGAGGTCGGCTTCGGTGACCGTCACCCTGTGTATTTTTGACTTTAGAACTTCTATCTGCATCGTTCTATGTTTTATCATGATCGGTTAGAAAAGAATCCAATAGAGGAGCAGGCAGGTCAGCAGGACGTAGAGCACAATCCTGCCGCCCGACACGGGCTTCATGTACTCGGTGTCGCCCACGTCGAAACGGCGTCTGATCTTTATTCTCTTCTTGAGGTTTGCCTCGTTGTATTTCTCCTCCACCTGCGCCGGCTGCACTTCCTGGGCGCCCTCTCCCCCACCCTGAAAGCGTGGGGTGTAGTGGAACTCGGGCATCTTACGCTTGCGGAAGAGGTCAGCGAAACCGAGTTTCTTGCTCTTTCCCTTCTCCGCCCTTTCCATCTCGGCCACTTTGCGCTCGAAGTACTCCAGTTCGGCGTCGCTGACGCCCTCGGAGGACTCGGCGTGCTCGGCGGCATATTTGCGCTTCATCTCCTCCCAACGTTCCTTCTCGGGGTCGTAGAAGCGCGGCGTATAGTGGAACTGGCGCGGCTTGGGGGTATAGAACATCGGCATTTCTTCGGTCTCCTTTCTTTAATTTGATTCGGTTACCACCACGTCCATCATCTTGTCGTGAGGCTCCACGGGCACTTGCGGCACCATCTGGAAATCGAACGCCACACCAATCTTGTAGGCGTTCGGCGTCGAGGCGAGGAGTCGGTCGTAGAACCCTCTGCCGCGTCCCATACGGTGGCCCTGGCGGTCGAACGCCACGCCCGGCACCACTATCGCACCCACCTTCCCGAGGTCGTCGAATATGGCGCCTGTGGGCTCGCCTATGCCGAACTGCTCGCCGGCTTTCATCTGCTCCAGGCCGGTATATTGCCTGAGGACTAGGTCGTCGCCATCGACGCAGGGCAGCAGCACGGTCTTGCCTGCACGGTACTGCTCCTCGACAAAACGGTGGGTCTGGACCTCGTCATCCATCGACCAGTAGAGCAGCACCACCCCGGCGTCGGCGAAGGGCTTGAGCTCCGCAACCTGGCTCATGATGCCTTGCGAGCGGCGAAGTTTCTCCTCCAGCGGCACAGCCGCCTTGGCGGCCTTAATCTGTCGGCGCAGTTCTTTCTTTTCTGTCATCGTTTAGAAAGGCAAGTCGTCTTCGGGGCTTTGGGGAGCAGCGGCGAACGCCGTGTTGTCGGCTGCGGGGGCGGCGGGAGCTGCTGCGGGAGCGGCTGCCGGAGCCTGGGGAGTCCACGCCTGGGTGGGAGCGGCCTGGCCGGCGGGCTGCACGTCCCAGCACCTGAGGTCGGTGTACCAGCGGTCGTTGAACTCGCGGCTTTCGGGGTGGAACTTCACCAGCACGCTCGAGCCCATCGGCAGGTTCTTCAGCATCGCCAGCTTGTCGGCTCCGAACATCATAAATGCACACTGTCTCGGATACTCGCCTTCGGTCTCGATTACGAATCCTCCTTTTACCCATGGTCCACGTGCGCTCTCGCCCGACACTTCGGGCAGAATCTTGATCAATTTTCCTGTAATTTCCATTTCTTTATCTTTTTTATATATTAATATTCAATTTATTATACGAGAAATGCTCTCTTTTGCAGAAATACAAAGATAGCACTTTTTTTTCACTCCACACTATTCCCCTGCAATTTTTTTTCAACAATTGTGGTTCGCCGCTGAATGTCAGCGGTTTGTGCGGTTACGGAAATAAATTATCATAGCGATGGTCACCGCCACCATCACACTCACTATCGTCCAGAAGGCCACCGTCGTGGCACCCGTCTCGAACGGGAAAAGGACGTTCATGCCGAAGAGGCCCGTAATCACCGTCAGTGGCAGCATGATGGTGTTGAAGTAGGTAAGCACCTTCATGATCTCATTGGTCTTGTTGGCCTGCAACGAGTCGAACGTCTTGCTCAAACCCTCCACCAGTTCGCCGTAGTCCTCGACCGAGTCGTACATCTTCTGGTACTGGTCCAGGATGTCGCCCCAGTAGTCTTCCATGTCCATCTCCTCGGGATCTACAAAGCCTTTGACGCCGCCGCTTTCAAACATGTGCAGCACCCTCAGCTGCGGCTTGAACGTAGTGTTGAGGAGTATGATGTTTTTTCGGGTCACCGATATCAATTCGATGATGGCCCTGGCGCGCTTGTTGAAGATGTCGTAGTTGATCATCTCCAGCTCGCTTCCCACCTTGGCTATCAGCGTCTTGCTCTCGCTCATCAGGCGGTCCAGGATGTTGTAGAGCAGCAGGTCGCTACTCGACACCACCTCGTCGAGGTCGTCGGCACCCTTGGCGATGTCCTCCTGCAGGTCCTCGAACAGCTTTTTCACTGCCCAGTGGCTCTTGCCTATGGTGATGATAAAATTCTTGCCCCAGAATATCTTCAGCTCACGGATACGCAGTTCCTTGCTCCCCTTGTCGAAATAGGGAAACTGGAAGATAAGGAAATAATAGTCGTCGTAGTCGTCGATTTTAGCACGTTGGTTGGCGGTAGCATGGCAGTCTTCAATCGCCAAAGGGTGGAAGTCGTATTTTTCTATCAGATAGTCGTAGTCGTTTTCGACGGGATTGGTGATCAGTTCCCAGCGCAAGCCTTTATATTCCAAGTTTTCTATCATTGGCGGTTCCTCCCTTTTTATGGCGCAGAGTATTGAAAGACAGTATTCTACATTCCGGTATTAATATTAAATTCAAATTGCAAAGATACAAAAAACGAATAAAATAGCAAGAAAATAGAATATTTTTTTGATATTTTTGAGTCAAAGCATCTTCTTTCCGACAGGAAAAAAGATACTATTTTTTAAGAAACTGACAAAAAAAAAAAGTTTTTTTAGCATATTTTAACTCCTGCGCATATAGGAGGCACATAGGAGGCACATTCGATGCAAATAGGAGTTATGAGCCACAACTTATGCCTCCTATATGCCACTGCTATGATATGCGCTACAGTTGCTACAGTGCTACAGTTCCATTTTATTCCATTTCACAACCAGACTACACCTTTATATTTATATAATATATAAATATATA